>CAXTEX010000085.1:0-10706 GCA_964243445.1 uncultured Caulobacteraceae bacterium
TGATGATGGTCGGGGCGTTGTCGCCGTAAGCCATCGCTTAACCCTGATCGCGCGTCGGTCGTGCTTAGAGGCCGCTGCGTTAAGATCGTGTTGCGGCAGGCTGCAGCCATAGGCGGGTCAGGGCGGCCTCGATGTCCGATGGGCTTTCGAGGCGGCATAAGGCGGACTTCGCGGCGCGCCGCGTCTCCACCTCCACCGGCCACGGCGCGCGTTCTACGTACCAGCCCAGGTGCTTGCGGAAGGTGCGCACCCCGAAGATATCGCCGTAGAAGCGCAGCGCCTCGCCGAGGTGGTCGAGCACTAGAGCCAGCCGCGCCTCCCGCCCAGGCGCCTGCGATGCTTGCCCCACCAGCCCAGCTTCCATACCCGCGGCGATCCAGGGCTGGCCATAGAGGCCGCGCCCGACCATGACGGCGTCCGCCTGGGATTGCGCCAGGGCGCGCCGCGCGCTGTCGACGTCTGTGATGTCGCCGTTCACGATCACGGGGATGCGCACGGCGGCCTTCACAGCCGCCACCGCACGCCAGTCCGCGACGCCGTCGTAGAACTGGCCCCGGGTGCGGCCGTGCACCGTGATCGCCTGCACGCCGACCCGCTCCGCCCGCTCGGCGAGGTCGGGCGCGTTTTGGGAGGCGGCGTCCCAGCCCAGCCGCATCTTCAGCGTCACCGGGCGACGCGTCGCCGCCACCGTCGCCCCGAGCAGGGCCTCGGCGAAATCCAGGTCGCGCATGAGGGCCGATCCCGCCAGCGCGCCCGTCACCGCCTTGGCCGGACATCCCATGTTGACGTCGATGATGTCCGCGCCGGCGGCCTCGGCAAGCCGCGCACCCTGCGCGAGCCACACCGCCTCCCGTCCCACGAGCTGGACGACCTTCAGGAGCGAGTCGTCGGCCAAGGCGGCGCGGCGCGCCACGTCCGGGCGGCCGCTGGCGAGCTCGGCGCAGGCCACCATCTCGGTGGCGACGTAAGCTGCGCCGAGCCGTGTGAGCATCCTGCGGAACGGCAGGTCCGTCACGCCGGTCATCGGAGCCGTCAGCACCCGTCCGCCGACCTCGACTCCTCCGATGCGAAGCCCGGAGGCCGTCGTCGAATGCGGCTGAGTTTCGATCGTCGAGAGCATGGCCGACTTCAGCTCACCTAAGCCGCCAGGGACGGGGGGCCAGGCAGGTCCCTATAGATCGGCTGTGTAGACGACCGTCTTCATGACGCGCACGCTCGAGGCGTTCGGATAGGCCTTGAAGCTCAGCCGCTGGTCGGGCTTCAACACCACCTGGACGCTCTGCAGCGCCTGCAGATGGGTGTCGGCCTGGACCGGGCCGGCATGGCCGCTGGCGGTCGCCCCGTCCACTTCGATCACCGCTTCGAGGCTCGCGCCATCGGCCGTGGCGATGCCGACGCTCGCCACCACGATGCGCACGGTCGTGTCATGAGCCCGTTCCAGGAAGGTGTGGGCGCCGTCGGTGCCGGAGGCGACGAGCACCGCGCCTTGGGGCAGGTTCAGAAAGCCGTCGTCCTCTTCGTTGAGCTTGAAGTGCGCCATGACCGTCGTCCTGTCCTGCTTCTGTTCGGCGAGCCAAACGCGCAGCCCGGCCGCATGCTCCCGCTCACCCGGTTTAAGGATGCTCGCCCGGCCGGTGCGGCTCGTGCTGCGGTGCGCCGGGAGGACCCGGCGGGTGCGCCGGGGCGTGAGCCGCGGGAGGAGGCGGCGCAGCACGCGCCTGCTCGACATGAGCTTGTTCGACATGCGCATGTGCGGCGCCGGCCTGGCGCTGGACGGCTTGACGCTGGGCTTCGGCCGCCGCGCGGGCCTGCTGTTCCGCCGCCTGCTGCTGGCCCCGCGCCGCCTGGGCTTGGGCCTGCTGGGCGTGCTCGGCCTGCATCTGCGCGGCGTGAGCCTGCGCGGCGACCTGGCGCTGCGCCTGCGCCGCCTCACGTCCCTGCTGCAGGGTCGCTTGGCGCTGGGCCTCGGCCACGCGGGCCTGGGCGCGATCGGACTGGAGAGCCTGCGCCTGAGCGGCGTGGGCCTGGTCGGCCGCCTGGCGTTCCGCAGCCGCCGCGGCGCGGCCCTGCTGCAGCGTTGCCTGGCGCTGGCTTTCCGCTTCACGGGCTTGCGCCTGATCGGCATGTAGCCCCTGAGCCTGGAGCTGGGCGGCGTGGGCCTGCTCGGCCGCCTGGCGTTGCGCCTGCGCCGGAGCCTGGGCCTGGTTCAACGTGGCCTGGCGCGCGGCCTGGGCGGCCAGGGGCGCGGACGGGCGCGCGGACGGGGACGGCGGCCGGGCTTGACCGGGCGGCGGGCCGTCTTGGAAGCGCGGCGCATCGGACTGGGCGAAGGCCCGCCGGTCCGGTCCGTCCGGCCCTCGACCGGGACCTGCTGCGAAGCCGGGCGCCGGAGGCGCGAAGCGTGACGGCGGAGGAGCGAAGACCGGGGCCCTCTGCGAAGGCGGCTGGGCGGAGACGTAGCGCGCCGCTTCGGCCGTCCGCATGTCGCGCTCGGCCGCCCAGTGTGCGGACTCATCAGCGCCGTGGGCCTGGTGGTAGGACGCCCAGGCCGCCTGACGGCTCTGCTCGGCGCTCCAGGCGGCGCGCTGGGCCGAGATGTCGGCGCGTTGCTCGTCCCAGTGCGCCTGCTCGACCGCCTGGCGCTGCTGGTGCAGGGAGGCGGCGTAAAGGCCGGCGGCCCAGGCCAGGTAGCGCCCCGCCACATCGGCGCGCCGTTCAACGAAGTCGTCGGGTTCGAGCTGCCCCTGCGGACCGTAGACGGCCACCAGCTCTCCGTCGCTGTAGGCGTAGTCGTAGCCGGCGTCCTGGACGAGGTAGGGCTGCTGCGCTCCTGGCTCGTAGTAGTAGTAGCGAAGCCCCTGGGGGGTGCGCTCCACCACCCGTTCGGAATTGTCGGAGCCGCGCCAGATCCAGGGACGCTCTCCGTTGTAGTCCACCGCATAGTCGGGCGGCGCGTCGGCGAAGCCGTCGCTGGCCGCATAGGCCCGGTCCAGATAGGCGTAGCGGTCTTCCGGCCGGGCGACACGAGCGATCCGCAGCCTCGGCGCCGTGGGAAGGCCGGAGGCGCTCGGCGCGGGCGTGACCGGCGTCGAGACGTCGGTCAGCGGCAGCGCGTCCAGGGGCGGAGCGGTGGTCGCGGTCTGGCTGCGGTTGCATGCCGCCGCAAGCCCTGCGACGGCGCAGGCCAGGGCGAGGCGGGAGACGCGCGCGGGCGATCGGGTCTTTGTCATGGCGGCAAAATCCTGCACCTGCCGGCGGCCTTGCGCCAGCCTCCCTTCATGACTCGGGCAAGATGAACGGCCGCCCAACCCAGACGTCGCGGCGCGTTCAGCCTCCGCTGGCGGCGCCCGCCCGACAAGCGCCCGACAAAGACAGTCCGCGGCCGACCTGCTAATGGCCGCGCCGCGGGGAGCGCGGGCGGGGGCGGCATGGGGGATCGGAGACGCGCGTCGTGCGCCGGGTTCGCCGCTCTGGCGGTCGCCTGGACGGCCGCATCCGTCACCTACGGCCAGCCCGCCGCCCCTGCGAGCGAAGCGCCGACGCCCGCTATCGCCGCTGCCGAGCCCAAGCCGGCTTCGATCTGGCAGGTGGGGGGCCAGACGACCCTGGTGGCCCAGACCGACTTCGGCGTCCCCGGCGCGTTTCGGGGCGCCAATTCGCTGTCGCCGGCCGCCCAGGGGCGCGAGACCCTGGACTTCACCCTCTACGCCGGCCTGCATCCCTGGCGCGGCGCCGAGATATGGCTGAGCCCCGAGATCGACCAGGGCTTTGGGCTCAGCGACACCTTGGGCGTGGCGGGCTTCCTGAGCGGGGAGGCGTACAAGATCGGCCAGGCCACTCCCTACATCCGCGTCCAGCGCCTGTTCTTCCGCCAGACCATCGATCTCGGCGGGGCGCGGGAGCCGTCGGACGCCGCCCTGTTCAACTTCGCCAGCGACGACACCCACGACAAGCTGGTGTTCACCGCCGGCAAGATGAGCGTGGGCGACGTCTTCGACGTCAACGCCTACGCCCATGACCCGCGGGGCGACTTCCTGAACTGGTCGCTGATCGACACCGGCACCTTCGACTACGCCGCCGACAGCTGGGGCTACACCTACGGTGCGACCTTGGAGTGGTACACGGGCGACTGGACCCTGCGCGGCGGCGGCTTTAACCTGTCCAAGGTTCCAAACGGCGAGAACCTGGAGTCTAACTTCAGCCAGTATGAGCTCGTGGGCGAGCTCGAGCGCCGCTACCGCCTGTTCAAGCGGGAGGGCAAGCTGCGCCTGACCGCCTACGACAACCGCGGCCGCTACGGCGACTTCGCCGACGCCCTGCGCGACGGCGAGGCGACCGGGACCACGCCGTCGCTCACCCTGGTGCGCCGCTACCGCGGTCACGCCGGCGCCAGCCTGGACTGGGAGCAGCCGGTCACCGACGAGGCGGGCGTGTTCGTGCGCGCGGGCTACGCCGACGGCCACCAGCAGGCCTATGAGTTCACCGACATCGACCGCACCGCCGCCGCCGGCGTCTCGGTGCAAGGCAAGCGCTGGGGCCGGCCGGACGACACCTTCGGCCTGGCCGGCGTGGTCAACGACATCTCCAAGGACTTCCGCGCCTATCTGGCGGCGGGCGGTCTCGGCATCCTGATCGGCGACGGCCAGCTGCCGCACTACGAGACCGAGCGCATCCTGGAGACCTACTACAGCGTCAAGGCCACGGACATCGCCCACGTCAGCTTCGACTACCAGCACGTCCAGAACCCCGGCTATGACCGGGTGCGAGGGCCGGTGGACGTCATAGCCCTGCGGCTTCACCTGCAGGGGATCGCGCCCTGAGGGCGCTCGACCGGTTCCGCCTCGCGGCCATGACAGGCTGGACTGCATGCGCGGATGATGTAGTCCTGAAGCCCATTCAAGCGGCTCCACTGGACCGCAGGGCGAGAGGCGAAGGTCATGGCGAAGGGACAGGTCAAGGGCAACAAGGAGACCCGCAAGCCGAAGGCCGAGAAGACCAAGACGATTGCGGCCAATCCCTCCACCAAGGGAACGCCCAAGCCGTCCAACTGAGCGTCGGCGCCAAGCGGTCGACGCGCCTGGGCTAGCCCCACAAAGCTGGCGACGGCGCCTCGATCATGGACCCCGTGATCGACAGCCCAGGCTCGCGGTCGCGGGCGAGCAGGAGGGGGCCGTCCAGATCGGCCACAGCGGCTTCCTGGGCGATCAGCAGGGCGGGAGCCATGGCGAGCGACGTGGCCACCATGCAGCCGGCCATCACCGCCAGACCCCTGTCCCGCGCCGCCTGACGAAGGGCCAGCGCCTCGGTAAGGCCGCCGGTCTTGTCCAGCTTGATGTTCACCACGCCGTAGCGCCCTGCGGAGGCGTCGAGGTCTGCGCGCGTGTGAATCGACTCGTCGGCGCAGAGCGGCACGGGGCTGGCGTAGCCCTCCAGGCCTTCGTCCTGCCCGGCTGGCAGCGGCTGTTCGATCAACACCACGCCTAGCCGAGCGAAGTCGGGCGCCAGGCGGCGCAGCGTCGCGAAATCCAGGGCCTCGTTGGCGTCCACCACCAGCCGGCTCCGCGGCGCGGCCGCGCGCACCGCCTCCACCCGGTCCAGGTCGTCGGCCCCGCCGATCTTCAGCTTCAGCACGGGCCGGCCCGCCGCCGCGCGCGCCGCCTGCGCCATCTCTACGGCGGGCGCGAGGCTGAGCGTGTAGCAGGTCTGCACCGCTTCAAGCCGGTCGAACCCCGCCAGGCTCCAGGCCCGCCGCCCCGCCTGCTTGGCCTCGAGGTCCCACAAGGCGCAGTCCAGCGCGTTGCGCGCCGCGCCGGCCGCCAGGCGCCGTTGCAGCGCCGTCCGGTCGAGCCCGGCTTCCACCGTCTCGCGCAAGGCGTCGAGTTCGGCGATGCAGGCCTCCACGCTCTCGCCGTAGCGAGTGTAGGGCGTGGCCTCTCCTCGACCGACGTGCGCTCCCTCGGTGATCTCGGCCACGATCACGTGCGCCTCGGTCTTGGACCCGCGGGCGATCACGAAGGCGCCGGCGATGGGCCAGCGCTCCTCCCGCACGCTCAGGCGGCGCTTTGGCGAGGCGCTCAGAGTTCGCCCACGGCCGCGTCGAGCAGCAGATAGGCCCGGCCTGCATCGCTGGCGAGCAGCGCGCTGGCCCCGATGGCCCTGTCGTCGCGGCCGGCGGCCTCGCGCAGCAGGCTCTGGTAGCGACCCACATAGCGGTCCACCTGCTCGCGCAGCGGCCGGTCTGTCAGCACCCGCCGGGACAGTCTCCGGATCGCCGCCGGGGCCAGGCGACGGACGGCGTCCCGGCCGGCGGAGGCTTCTCCGGCGATCAGCGCCGAGGCGATGTCCTCCACCCGCGCGCGGGGCAGCAGCGCGGCCGCATCGACGCCCAGGGTCTCGATCTCGCGGATCATCTGGTCGGAGAGCGCATCCGTGTCGGTCGGCGTGTCGTCCATGGAGGTGAGCAGGTCCTTCCAGGTCCACTCGTCCAGGTCCACGTCCCATTCGCCGCGGCCGGCGGGCGGGCGGGCTCCGGTGGCGGCCTCGGGCTCCGGTCGGGCGAAGACGGCCTTGAGCGCCTGGTCGGCCTCGGTTGGGGTGAACTTCAGCCGCGGACGCAGGTCCGGCGGGTCGAGGCGGGTGAGCGCCGGCTCCGACGTCCTGCGCTGCGGGTCCGTCCCAGCCTCCAGCAGCATCTCGGGCGATGTCGGCTCCATCTCCCGCGCCGTGGCTCGGCCGAAGACGGGGGTCGAGGCGGCCGCCCGTCCCGCCGCCCCCGGTCGCCGCTCCGGCGCGAGGAGTTCGGAACGCGGCGGATCGGTCCGCAGGGAAGGCGAGGGCGGGGGTTCGAACGGCCGACGGATGGCGGCGAACGGATCGGCCGCCGGCGGCTTCGCGGGCGCCGTCGGTGCGACGGCCTCCGTCCGCTGCGGCGGGGCGACGTCGCGTTTGACATCGGCGGCGCCGGTCACCCGGCCCATCAGCCGCACCGCCTCGCTCAGCGCCTCATAGCTGCGCCGGATGCGATCCTGGAAGGCGGCGTCCAGGCTCTGCGTCTCCTCTGACGCGCGACGCGCGGAGGCGTTCATCTCCCCAAGGCTTCGCTCCACCGCCAGCCGCGTCGCCTCGGCATGCTCGCGGGCGACGGCGGGGATGCGGGCCAGGCGCGCGTCCATCTCGCCGAGCGTCGAGGTGAGTTCGCCCAGGGCGCCGCGGCTCGCGCCGAGCCCCGCCTCGATCCTCTCTCCGGCGCGCAGGCCCGCATCCTCCACCAGGGCGGTAGTCTGCTCGATCACGCGGCGCGCATCGCCGAGGCGCGCCTGGAAGGCCTGATCGGCCTGCTGGCCCGCGGCGAAGGCCATTTCGCCTATCTGTTCCACCTCGGCGCGAGCGGCGGCCACGCGGCCGGCGGCGGCGGTCTGGGCCTGCTCGCCGGCGGACGCCAAGGCCAGACGTGCGTCCTCGCCGGTGCGGGCCAGGGCGTCCAGGGTGCGGTGGAGTTCACCCTGGGCCTCGGCCCGCGACTCGGTCGCCTCGATACGCAGGGCGGCCTGCTCCGCGCGCACCGCGGCGGCGACGTCGCGCGTCTGGGCCAGCCCCGCCTCGATCAGAGCACGAAGCGCCTCGCCGCCGTCGAAAGCGGCCGCGCCGAGCTCCGAAGCGCCGGTCCGCGCCTCCGCGATCACGTCGAGCATCTGGGCGCGATGGGTCTCCAGCCGGGCGGCAAGGTCGTCCTGTTCGGTGTCCAGCGTCTGGAGCAGCCCCGACAGGGCGCCACGCTGCTCGCTCAGCCGCGCGTCCAGGAACCGCAGGCGTTCCGAGAGGGCGGCGGCGGCGACGTCCAGCCGCTCCGCCTGGCGGCTCAGGTCCTCGCCCGCCCGCCGCGCCGCCGCGCCGGCGTCGGTGGAGGCGGAGGCGAGCCGTTCCGCACCGGACGCCAGGGTGGCTTCCGCTTCCTGCAACTGGCTTCGAGCGAGATCGGAGGCCTCGCCTACCAGGCGGCTCTGGCGCTCGACGCCCGCGGCCAGGCCGTCCGAGTGGGATCGGAGTTCGGCGAAGAGGCCGGCCACCGCTTCGCGCTCCCGGGTCAGGGTCTCGCTGACGGCGCGCGCCGTGTGCTGGGCCTGGGCCGCGGCCTCGCCAAGACGGTCGGTCTCGTCCGAAAGCGCCTCGCGGACGGCGATCAGCTGGCCATGGGCGGCGATGGCGGCGGCGGAGGCGCGCTCCACCTCCGCGCGCACCGTGGTCGCAATGTCGCCGGTCCGGGCGGCGGCGAGGGCTGCAGGCGTGACGAAATCCTCGGCCATGGTGCGCGTCCAGCGCGCTTCGGCCGCCAGGCGGGCGCCCTGGCGTACGGCGTAGGCCCCGGCGAAGATGAACACGGCGGGCAGGACCGCCATGAGACAGACCACCGCCAGCTGCAGGGGCGCGCGCAGCAGTCCTCCCAGCCCGCCGAGATAGCCCGCCGTGTAGGCGAGCAGAACGCCAGCCCAGGCGAGCGCCGCCACCCAGGCGACGACATAGGTGTAGCGCGCGCCGCCGCTCGGCCGCGGCGGCTGCTGCATGGACGGGCTCAGGCCCAGCGGCATGTCCTCCGGCGCCGTGGGCGGAGCCCGGCGAAGCTTGGCGGGCTTTGGCGTCGGACCGAAGCCGACGCGCTGACGATCCTCCGCCAGCCCGCGCGCCTTGGGCGCGTCCTCGGGCGTGAAGTTCAGCGGCGGCGGAGATTTGCGCTTGTTGGATCTCATGGCGGTGACGCGGCGGACGCCCTCAAAGGCCGCCTCCCAGGGCTCGCCTCTTAGGAGAAAGCTAATGGTGCGCCGCTGATCCTCAAAGCGACTAATCGTAAGCTATGGTTAATGTGTACGATCTGTTCCGGGTCAAAAGCCTGGGTGCGCGGACTCGCCGCTGGGCGAAGAGCGGCGTAAAGCTGATCCGACGTCGGGCGGGGATGGAGGAAGGCTGATGCGGCGCGCCATGGGAGGCTGGTCCTCCAAACCTGTTGTAACGGCCGCCATCCTGGTCGCTTTGGCCACTGCCCTTGCGGGTTGCCAAGACCTTGGCGGTCCGCCGCCGACCGGGGGCGCGCCCTACGGCTACCCGCCTCCGCCCCCGCCGCCTCCGCTCCCGCCGCGGCCGGTGGAGAGCGGCTTCAACCCGCAGGACTTCGCCTGGTCCGTCGGGTCCGGTCCGGCCTCCCTGATCGGGCGCGTAGCCTATCGGTCCGAGGCCGGCGAGCGGTGGACCTGTGCGGCCCAGACCATCGCCCTGATCCCCGCCACCCGCTATTCCGGCGAACGGATGCGCTTGCTCTACGGCTCCGACGCTCGCGCCGTGGTGCCGGCGGCGCAGGTGCGCGCCCGCAACGCCGAACAGCCCGGGGTGGACTATGGCCGCTATGTGCGCACCGCGACCTGCGACGCCCACGACGACTTCAGCTTCGCCCGCCTGCCCGGCGGGACCTACTTCCTGATCGCCCGCGCGCGCCCCCGCGGCCATGCCGCCGGGCCTGGAGACGGGGTGGTGATCATGCAGCGGGTCGACCTGGCGCCGGGCCCCACGCGGCTGTCGGTGCCGCAGGGATCCTTCTGATATGGCGCAGCCGATACGGCCCGGATCGTCGTACCGGCTAGCGCTCTGACGAGGCGATGCGTTTCGATGAGCGTTTTCTAGAAGAGATCAAGGGTCGGCTGCGTCCATCCGACGTGATCGGGCGCACGGTGAAACTGCGCCGGCAGGGGCGCGAATACGTGGGGCTGTCGCCCTTCACCAAGGAGAAGAGCCCGTCCTTCTTCGTCAACGACGAGAAGGGCTTCTTCCACGACTTCTCCTCCGGCAAGCACGGCGACCTGATCGCCTTTCTGCAGGAGACCGAGCGGCTCTCCTTCCGCGAGGCCATCGAGCGGCTGGCGGGGGAGGCGGGCGTGCCGCTGCCCAGCCCCGATCCGCGCGAGGCGGAAAGCGAGCGCCGCCGCCAGGACCTGCACGGCTGGATGGAGGAGGCGGCGCGCTGGTTCGAGGCCCAGCTCCGCCGCACGCGCGGCGAGGCGGCGCGGCGCTATCTGGACGGTCGCGGCCTGCCGGAGGCGGAGCGGGCCCGCTTCCGGCTCGGTTATGCGCCCGGCGAGCGGACCGCCTTGAAGGACCACCTCATCGCCAAGGGTGCCCAGCCCGGGGAGCTGGTCGAAGCCGGCTTGCTGATCGCGCCGGAGGACGGCGTGGGCGCGCCCTACGACCGCTTCCGCGACCGCATTATCTTCCCCATCACCGACGGGCGCGGGCGCATCGTGTCCTTCGGCGGCCGCGCCCTGGATCCCCAGGCGCGCGCGAAATACCTCAACGGTCCGGAGACCGCGCTCTTCCACAAAGGATCGACGCTCTACCTGCTGCCGGAGGCGCGCAAGCTGCTGCACACGCCGGGCGCTGAGGATGCGCCCCTGGTGGTGGTCGAGGGCTATATGGACGCCATCGCCTGCCAGCGCGCCGGGATCGCAGCCGTCGCGCCGCTTGGGACCGCCCTTACCGAAGAGCAGATGGCGGCGCTCTGGCGGTTGGCGGCGGAGCCGGTGCTCTGCTTCGACGGCGACGCCGCCGGCCAGCGCGCCGCCCACAAGGTCATCGACCGGGCCCTGCCGCTGCTGAAGCCCGGCCGCTCCTTCCGCTTCGCCCTGCCCACCGGCGGCAAGGACCCCGACGAGGTCCTGCGCGAG
>CAXTEX010000086.1:0-10384 GCA_964243445.1 uncultured Caulobacteraceae bacterium
GCCGCTCGTCGATCAGCAGCACGATGAGGTAGCATTCGGGGTGGTTCAGCGAGATCGACTTGGCGATGTTCTGCAGCATCATGGTCTTGCCGACCCGCGGCGGGGCCACGATCAGGCAGCGCTGGCCCTTGCCCAGCGGGGCCACGATGTCGATCACCCGGCCGGAACGGTCCTTCAGGGTGGGATCGCTCATCTCCATGGTAAAGCGCCGCTCCGGGTAAAGCGGGGTCAGATTGTCGAAATGCACCTTGTGCTTGATGGCCTCGGGGCTCTCGAAGTTGATCGTATCGACCTTGAGGATCGCGAAGTACCGCTCGCCTTCGCGGGGCGCGCGGATCGGACCCTCGCAACTGTCGCCGGTGCGCAGGCCGAAGCGGCGGATCTGCGAGGGCGAGACGTAGATGTCGTCAGGGCCCGGAAGATAGTTGGCCTCGGCGGAGCGCAGGAAGCCGAAGCCGTCCTGCACCACCTCGAGCACGCCCGAGCCGAAAATCTCCACCCCGTCCTCGGCCAGCGCCTTTAGGATGGTGAACAGCATGTCCTGCTTGCGCATGGACGAGGCGTTCTCGATCTCCAGGCTCTCGGCGAAGGCGACCAACTCGTTCGCGGGCTTGTCCTTCAGCTCCTGGAGCGACATGCGCGTCAGTCCGGCGGATGGATCGCCTTGCATCGCCTCCGAACCGATCTCGGGGGCGTCGGCGATTTCCAGGATGGCGTCGTCAGGCATGAGGATACTCTTGCACGGATGCAGCTCGGAGAGGCTCCGGCCGGCGCGGCTCTGGGGCTCGCGCGATGTGGATGCGCTCGCGGAGCGGATGAGCTCGCGGCGATGTCGTGAGGGGCGGGGGAACGGCGCGACACGCCGGACAGTCAAGGGACACCATAGAAGCCCCGCTACGTCAAGACGGCTGGATCACCCGCCGCCGAACTTGGTCGTCACGGCCAGCACCATGGCGATCGCCAACACGAAGGGGATTTCGTTGGTCATCCGCCAAAACCGCTCGCTGCGCCGGTTCTGACCTGCGGCGAAGGCCCGCCGCGACTTTCCCAGAAAGCCTTGGAAACCGAACATCAAAACCACGCCGGCGAGCTTCACGCTCATCCAGGGCGAACCGAGGAAGTGGAAGCTTCCCCGCGCCTGGGCGTCGATCCAGATCAGGCAGAGCCCGAGCGTCAGGGCGACCAGGGACGACGGGACCATGATGAAGCCGTAGAGCTTTCGCTCCATTTCCTTGAACGTCTCATCCATCTGCGAACCGGGTTCGGCCCGCATGTGATAGACGAACAGCCGCGGTAAGTAGAGCAGCCCGGCCATCCAGGCGATGATCGACAGGATGTGCAGTCCGATGACCACGGTATAGCTCACGCCGCCTCCTTGCCCGCATGATAGGGACATCGACCAAAGATCTGGTCGCACGCTCCGCCCCCTGGGCTGCAGCCGGTCTTGAACAGGGATGCGGCCACCAGGCTCGCCAGGCCCTCCATGAAGATCGGCTCCACCCCGACCGCCGGGGCGCGCAGATAGATCGGGCAGCCCTTCTCCCTGGCCAGCTCCGCATAGTCGCGGTCCAGCTCCACCAAGGTCTCGATATGCTCCGAAACGAAGGCGACCGGCACCACGAGCACGCCCTTGCCATCGGCCGCCGCCTGTTCCACCGCCTGGGGCGTGGACGGCCCGATCCACTTCATCGGGCCGACCCGGCTCTGGTAGCAGACCTGCCAGTCCCAGCCGCCGCCGAGCTCGCGCACGATGGCCTCGCACGTACGCTCGACCTGGTGCTGGTAAGGGTCGCCCTTCTGGATCACCGACTCCGGCAGGCCGTGGGCGGAGAACAGCAACCGCAATCCCGGCGGCGAGCCGGCCGCCTCGAAGGTCCGCACGATATGGTTGGCGTGGGCGGCTGCGAGCCCGGACGCGTCGAAGAAGCAACAGACCTCATGCACCCGGCCCGACCCGCGATACGCCTTGCGCCACGCCTTCACCGACGATCCCGTAGTCGTGGTGGAATACTGCGGATAGAGCGGCAGCAGGACGACCTCGTCGGGCGCAAAGGCCTGCACGGCGTGCGCCGCTTCATGGGTGAACGGCGTCCAGTAGCGCATGGCGACGAAGCAGCGGGCGTCGAAGCCCGTCAGCGTCGCGGCCATCTGCACCTCGAGCGCGCGCGCCTGCGCCTGAGTCCCGGCGAGCAGCGGGGAGGCGCCGCCCATGTGGGCGTAGTTGGCGCTCGCCTCCTTGCGGCGCGTGGTGGAGATCAGCTTGGCCAGCAACGGCCGCAGCGGCCACGGCAGGTCGATGATCGCCCGGTCGTTGAACAGATTGTAGAGGAAGGGCTGCACCGCCTCGATGCGGTCCGGACCGCCGAGGTTGAAGAGCACGACCGCCAGACGTTTGCGCCCATAGCCGGCCGCGAGCGGGGCTGGGACTGCGGCTTGAAGATCACCCATCCCCGTCACCTGCCTGACCA
The DNA here is from genome assembly GCA_964243445.1 of uncultured Caulobacteraceae bacterium. Taxonomy (GTDB): domain Bacteria; phylum Pseudomonadota; class Alphaproteobacteria; order Caulobacterales; family Caulobacteraceae; genus CAHJWH01. The sequence goes on from CAXTEX010000086.1 coordinate 2,469, forward strand.
TGCCCCCGACAGGCTCCACTCGTGTGCTGGCAAGTAGGTCATGATCCGGCTCGATCCCAGAGGGTCCGCGCCCCGTCGCTCCAGCAAAGGCGCGACCGATACAGCCGACGCTTGTGTTTCTGGCGGGAGCGGAACGGATGCAGGTCTGCCGATATCCCGGGCGACGCAACGTGCGCCCGGCTAGCGGAGGTGAGAGGACCCGGAGGAACGGCCATGTCCCGCTTAGAGCGCCTGACGGTCGCCGGCTCAAGCGCCCCGCCATCTTCTTAAGTCTTAATGAAAGGTAAATGAGTCTGAAGAGGTTAGATGGCGCGGTGCAGAGTGGGATAACGGTCCTGAGTGCAACGCGCCCTCACAGCTTTTCCGCTTTTGCGCATAGCGCCTTGCGACAGGCCGACGCGGCTGTGAAGTGCCGCGAGCAGTCCAGATAACCCCGCTATGACGGCGGCTTAGCTCTAGGGTCCACGCTGGCGGCCTGGGGACAAGCTTGCGGCTGCTCTTGTGCACAGCTCGATGGCGCGATTGATTCAGCTGGGGATGCGCAAGCCTGGATCGGACGTTTTGACCGGAATGTGTCACAGGGAGAGGGTCATAGACGCGGCGTCCGGCGCTGGTCCGTGTTCCAATCCCCAGCCAAGCGGTTCATATCCCCGCTCAACATCCCCAGCTTTGCGGCTGCGACCGACTGCAGCACCCCGTAGATATCCAGCTCATCCGGCACGCCCAAGGTCTCCATGAGTTCATCGCCGCCGCGCCTGGCCACCTATTTCCACGTGCATCTGATCTCGGACTCCACGGGCGAGACGCTGAACGCCATCACCAAAGCGGTGTGCGCCCGCTTCGATAATGTTCTGCCGATCGAGCACATCTACCCTCTGATCCGCTCGCCCCGACAGCTCGACCGGGTGTTGAAGGAGATCGAGGCCGCGCCGGGCGTCGTGGTCCACACCATCGTTGGTCGCGAGATGCGCGTGGGGCTGGAAGAGGGCTGCCGGCGCACCGAATGCCCCTGCATCGCGGCGCTCGATCCCATGACCGCGGCCTTCGGTCGGTATCTGGGCGCTTCGCTCACCACCCGCGTCGGCGTGCAGCACGCCTTGGACAACGATTATTTCAACCGGATCGAGGCGCTGAACTACGCCATCGGACACGACGATGGACACGGCGGCCAGGACCTGGACGCCGCCGATGTCGTGCTGGTGGGGGTCAGCCGCACCTCCAAGACGCCGACCTCCATCTATCTGGCCCATCGCGGCGTGCGCGCCGCCAATGTGCCCCTGGTGCCCGGCGCGCCGCTGCCGGAGAAGCTGTTCGCCGTGACCCGGCCCATGATCGTGGGCCTGCTGGTCTCGCCCGACCGGCTGATCCAGATCCGCAAGAACCGGCTGCTTTCGCTGAACGAGACGCGCGAGAGCACCTATGTCGACATCGACGCCGTGCGTGAGGAGACCGTGCGCGCGCGACGCCTGTTCGAGGCGCAGGGCTGGCCGGTGATCGATGTGACCCGCCGCTCGGTGGAGGAGACGGCCGCAGCGATCATCAACCTGCTGAACAGCCGCCACGCCGCAGGCGACGTGGACGCCCTCGCTTGACCGGCGGGACGGGACTGGTCCTCGCCTCGCGCAGTCCGGCGCGGGCCCGCCTGCTGGCCGACGCCGGCGTGGCCTTCACCATCAGGCCGACTGAGGTCGACGAGGCGGCGTTGAAGGCCGCGGCCTTGGCGAGGGGCGCAACCCCCTGCACCATCGCTGAGGCCCTCGCCCTGGCGAAGGCGCAGGCGGGTGCTGCGCCGGGAAACTGGACGCTCGGGGCTGATCAGACCCTGGAGATGGACGGCGTCCTGTTCGACAAGCCCGCTAGCCTGGACGCCGCCCGCGACCAGCTTCGCGCCTTGCGCGGTCGATCCCACCAGCTCCACGCTGCGGCCGCTCTGGTAGGCGACGATGCGCCGAGCTGGCGCGCCGTGCAGACGGTCAGCCTGCAGGTCCGAGACTTCAGCGACGCCTTCCTGGAGGACTATCTGGCAGCGGAAGGCGACGTCCTGCTGGGCTGCGTCGGCGGCTACCGGATGGAAGGGCTTGGGGCGCAGCTGTTCGAGCGCATGGAAGGCGACTATTTCGCCGTCCTCGGCCTGCCCTTGCTGCCCCTCTTGGAGCAGCTTCGGTGCGTCGGACTGCTGGCGAGATGAAATGGGGCGGCTTCACGGGCGCGGCTCGCTTGGCTGGGGTGGTCGGCGCGCCCGTCCGCCACTCCCTGAGCCCGCTGATCCACAACGCCTGGATCGCCGCAGCCGGCCTGGACGCGGCCTACGTCCCGTTCTCCGTGGCTCCCCAGCGCTTTGCGGCCTTCGTGGACGGCCTTCGTGGCGGGGTTGTCGCGGGACTGAATGTGACCCTGCCCTTCAAGCCCGCCGCCTTCGCCCTCGCTGACCGGAACGATGACGCTGCGCGCGTCGTCGGCGCGGCCAATCTGCTGCTGTTTGCGGAGGACGGGAGCATCGAGGCCCGCAACACTGACGGCGCGGGGCTGCTCCAGGCCCTCGCCCTACAGGCTCCACGCTGGCGCGTCGCCTCCGGGCCCGTGGTCGTGCTAGGCGCCGGAGGGGCTGCACGGGCGGCGGTGGCGGCGCTCTCGGCGGCGGGAGCCCGGGTGCGCGTCGCTAATCGCACGGCTTTGCGGGCGATGGAGCTGGCCGACGCCTTCCCCGGTGTCGAGGCCGTGCAGACCGCTGACCTTGCATCGGCCCTGGGGGACGCCTCGGCGATCGTCAACGCCACGGCGGCGGGGCTGGAGGGCGTGGGCGCCCTCGACATCCCGCTCGAGGCGCTTCCACCGGACGCCGTGGTGATGGACATGGTCTACAAGCCCCTGCGCACCCCCTTGCTGCGGCAGGCGCAGGCGCGCGGACTGGCCACGGTGGATGGCTTGGCCATGCTGATCGGGCAGGCGGCGCCGTCGTTTGAAGCCTTCTATCGGCAGCCGATCCCGCCGAACGTGGACGTGCGCGCCCTGGCTTTGGCGGCGCTGGAGGAGGCCGGCGCGTGATCCTGATTGGGCTGACGGGTTCCATCGGCATGGGCAAGAGCACCACCGCCGCCCTATTCGCGGCGGCCGGCGCCGCCGTCTACGACGCGGACGCGGCGGTCCACGCCCTTTATGGAGCGGGAGGCGGGGCGGGTCCGGCGCTGGCCCCGCTCTTCCCGGAGGCGGTGCGTGCGGACGGCGCTGTCGACCGCGACGCCCTCAGCCGCCGCGTTAAGACGGATCCCATAGCGCTCAGCGCTCTGGAGGCCGTGGTCCATCCCCTGCTGGCGCAAGGCCGCGCAGCCTTCCTGCAGGCCAGCGAGGCGGCGGGGGCCAGGCTCGCCGTCCTCGATATCCCCTTGCTGTTCGAGACGGGCGGGGAGGGCGGCTTCGATGCGGTGGTGGTCGTCAGCGCCGAGGCCGCCATCCAGCGCGCCCGGGTGCTTGCGCGTCCGGGGATGGACGCCGCCAAACTCGAGCGGCTGCTGGCCCGACAGACGCCGGACGCCGACAAGCGCGCCCGGGCCGACTTCGTGGTCGAGACGGGCGGAGGGCTGGACGACGCCCGCGCCCAGGTCGAGGCGATCATCGCCGCGGTCTTGCAAGCCGAGGGGAAGCCGACGTAGAGCCCGCAGGCTCGGCCCGTCGCGGCCGGCGGATCGGACATGGCGTGACCACCCCTACAGCCCTCCTCAAGGTCATGATCGACGCCGCCCGCAAGGCCGGCCGCAAGCTGGCGCGAGACTTCGGCGAGGTCGAGGAGCTGCAGGTCTCGCGCAAGGGGCCGGCGGATTTCGTGTCCGCCGCCGACCTGCGCGCCGAGCAGACGCTGTTCGAGGAACTCTCCAAGGCCCGCGCCGGCTACGGCTTCCTCGGCGAGGAGAAGGGCTTGGTCGAGGGCACCGACAAGACCCATACCTGGATCGTCGACCCCTTGGACGGGACCACCAATTACCTCCACGGCATCCCCCATTTCGCCGTGAACATCGCCCTGGAGCGCGACGGCCAAGTGGTGGGTGCGGTCACCCACAATCCGGTGACCAACGACACCTTCTGGGCCGAGCGCGGCAAGGGCTGCTACAACAACGACAAGCGGCTGCGCGTGGCCTCCCGCCGCCGGCTGGAGGACTGCCTGTTCGCCACCGGCATCCCTTTCATGGGCAAGCCGGGCCACGCCCAGTTCCTCAAGGAGCTGCATCAGGTGTCGGGCCGGGTGGCGGGCGTGCGCCGGTTCGGCTCCGCCGCCCTTGACCTCGCCTGGGTCGCCGCTGGCCGGTATGATGGCTACTGGGAGCGCGACCTCAAGCCCTGGGACGTGGCCGCGGGCGTCCTGCTGGTGACCGAGGCCGGCGGCAAGGTCACCGCCGCCGATGGCGAGCCGCTCGACCTTCACCACCCGACGATCTGCGCCGCCAGCCTCGAGCTCCATCCCCTGATGGTCGAGCGGATAAAGGCTGCGGGATAAGCGGTGCCCCGTCGCTGGACGCGGCCCGCGAAGCGCCTCATCTATCCGTCATGGCCCGCGAGATCGTCCTGGACACCGAGACCACAGGCATCGATCCACGCTCGGGCCACCGGGTCATCGAGATCGCCTGCATAGAGGTGGAGGACCTGCTGCCCACCGGCGCCTATTTCCACCGCTACATCGACCCCGAACGCGATATCGATCCGGATGCGGAGAAGGTGCACGGCATCTCCCGCGCCTCGCTCCACGGCAAGCCGCGTTTCGCCGACCGCGACATCTGCGACGCCTTCCTGGAGTTCGTGGCCGACGCCACCCTGGTGGCCCACAACGCGGCCTTCGACCGTGGCTTCATGAACCACGAACTGGAGCGGGCGGGTCGCGCGACGCTGCCCGAACTCCGCTGGCGCTGCACCTACGAACTGGCCAAGCGCCGCTTTCCGGGCATGTACAATTCCCTCGACGCCCTGTGCAAACGCTTCAAGATCTCCCTGGCCGAGCGGGAGAAGCACGGCGCCCTGATCGACACGCGCCTTCTGGCCATGGTCTATCTCGAGCTGCAGGGCGGCAAGGAACGGGGGCTGGACCTTGGCCCCCAGGCCGCCTCAGCGGCGCGGGCGGCCCTGGTAGCCACAGGAGCGGCCTACGGGGCCCGCCCCCGACCCCTGGCCCTGAGGTCCACCCCCTGCGAGCGAGCAGACCACAGGGTCTTCGTCGACGACGTGCTGAAGGACAAGGCCTTGTGGCGAACCCTGGGTCTGGAGCCGGGCTCGCCCGTCGCCTAGGTCGGCGGAGACGGGAACCAGTCCATCGCCAAGTCGGCGTGTCGGTTGACGAAGCCGCTGATGCGCACGAGCGCGTCCTTGTCCGGTACTTCCACGTGACGCCCATCGCGCCGGATCAGCCCGGTCTCAGTCATCTCCTTCAGCAGCCTATTGACGTGCACTTTTGTCAGGCCGACGGCGTCCGCGATCTCCGCCTGGCTCAGGAACAGGTCCAAGGTGTCCGGCGAGCCCCCCTCGGTCAGCTGCTGGCGTGACAGCAATTCCAGCAGCAGGGTGGCGATGCGCGCGCGCCCGTCCGTGCGGCCAAGCGATTTCAACCGATCCGACAGCGCCACATTCTCCACCGTGCTGATGCCGAACAACAGGGCGGCCAATCTAGGCTGATGGGCGAATATGTCGGCCAAGGCTTGGCGGGGGAAGGGCGAGACCTCGGCCTCGGTCGCCGCCGTGATGGTCGCCGCGACCCTGGACCAGGCCAGGCAGGACAGGTTGATGATATCGCCGGGATGGTGGATGCGCAGGATTTGCCGGGCGCCGCCGTCGAGCAGGGTGGAGGCGTAGCACCACCCCGACTGGAGCACGAACAGCTCCTGGGAGTCGCGCGCCTCCACCACCACCCGCTCGCCGGCCTTCAGTCGCCGGCGCTGTGTCTGGAGGGCGTAGAGGACCTCGATCTCGCTGCTGGTCAGTTCGAGATAATACGAAAGACGACGCAGGAGCGGCTCGGCGACGGTCATCGGTCCGGGATGGATGTTCACGTACAGGTAACGCCCACCTCGCCGCATGGTTCGCCGCCGCCCGCCACGACATCGGTTCTACGTCGAGCCCGCGGGCGGCGCCCGTTGGGGATCGTGGCTGCGAGCCGTCAGGCCCTGCGGTTCAAGGTGATGGCCGATCCGTCCCCGATCGTCGCGCGGGCCCGCGGGCCGTAGCCGGCGGCCGGAGCGCGACGGCGGGCGACCTCCTGGGCCACCGCCCGGATCAGGCCCTCGGTCACCACCTTGGCGGCGTGGACGGAGCGGCCGTGGCGGGCAAGGGCGGCGTCGAACGTGCGGGTCGCCTCCACCAGCCGCTGGCGTCTGGGCGCGGCGATGCCGGCGATCAGGCGCGGGTTGGCGCGCAGCCGGGCGGCCTCGCGGCGATAGAGCATGGCCAGGTCCGCGGACCGTGCGGTCAGGGCCGCGGCGTCCTGGGGGCGGCGGGCCTCGAACAGCAGGGTCTGCTCGGCCAGGGCGGCCGACAGGCGCTCGGTGAGCACGATGAGCTGGTCGACGTGGTCGTCCGGGCTGGAGGCGGCGAGGGTCACTTCAGCCCCTGCAGCTTGAGCATCTCGCGCGAGACCGATCGGGCCAGCCCCACGCCGCCGTGCTGGGACATGGACTTGGCCATGGCGTCGGTGAGGAAGGAGCGGAACGCGCCCTCGCCCTCGCCGCCGCCGAAGGGCGCGGAGGCCTCGGTGCCCTCGAACATCTCGCCCAGCATGCTCGACAGGAAGGAGGCCTCGAACGAGCGGGCCGTCTTGTCCACTCGGGCGCGCTGGGCGGGAGTGGCGTCGCGCAGCGCGCCGGTGCTGGCGAAGACGCCGGCCTTGGGCGAGCGGGACGGAGCCGCCGCCGCATAGGCGGTGGAGGCGTAGGTGGAGAGCGCGCTCATCAGATCACCTCGATGTCGGCCTGCAGGGCGCCGGCGGCCTTGATCGCCTGCAGGATGTTGATCATGTCGCGGGGCGTCACCCCCAGCATGTTCAGCCCCTTGACCAGGGCCGCGAGCGAGGCGCCGGACTTCAGCACCAGCAGGCGACGGCCCTTCTGCTCGTTCACGCCGATCTGGCTGCGCTGGACGACGGTGGTCTGGCCCTGCGACAGGGGCGCGGGCTGGCTGACCTGGGGCGTCTCGGAGACCGATATGGTCAGATTGCCCTGGGCGATCGCGACAGTGGAGACGCGCACGTCGTCGCCCAGCACGACGACCCCGTTGGCCTCGTCCACCACCACCTTGGCCGGCGCGTCCGGATCGACCTCCAGCTGCTCCACCGAGGTGATGAAGTTGACCAGGGTCTGGCCGGCCGGCGGCTTCAGCGTGACGATGGTCGGGTTGTCGGCCACCGCCGCCCCGGGGAAGCGGCCGTTCACCGCCTGGGCGATCCGCTCTGCGGTGGTGAAGTCCGGGTTGTGCAGCGTCAGGCGAAGCTGGGTCAGGTGGGCGAAGTCGAAACCCGTCTCCTTCTCCACCGTCGCCCCGCCGGCGATGCGCCCGGCCGTCGGCACGCCGCGCAGGAAGGACGAGCCGCTGGCCCCGCCCGCGGAGATGGAGCCGGTCTGCACCGTGCCCTGCGCCACGGCATAGACCTCGCCCGTCGCGCCCAGCAGGGGCGAGCCCAGGAGCGTCCCGCCGAGCAGGCTCTTAGAGTCGCCGAGCGCCGAGACGGTGACGTCGATCTGGGAGCCCGAGGCGGCGAAGGCCGGCAGGTTGGCGGTGACCATCACCGCGGCCACGTTCTTGGTCTCCAGATTGGTGGCGCTGCGGGTGTTCACGCCCAGCCGCTCCAGCATGGACTGGATGGCCTGCTGCGTTTCAGGGTTGTTGCGCAGGCTGTCGCCCGTGCCGTTCAGCCCGACCACCAGGCCGTATCCGATCAGCTGGTT
>CAXTEX010000087.1:0-4474 GCA_964243445.1 uncultured Caulobacteraceae bacterium
CCGTCGCCGACGGCGGCAAGCGCACCCGCGCCCTGGAGCGCAGCCTGCGCCAGGTCGAGACGGCGGAGAGGGTGGAGGGCTCGGCCGACCTGCTCTCCCTGACCACCGCGGAGGAAGAGGACGAGGCGGCCTGAGGCGCAAACCGCGTCCGCCAGCCGCCCGGCGGGCGATACGCCGCCTTCGCGGGCGGGGCTGTGACGCATCGACTCGGTCGCCTCTGGGAGCTTTGCCTCGGCCACGACTCACGATGGCGTGTGACTACGAAACCTCAGTCAAATGCGGCTTGAAAATGGCGCTTGCCACGACCCCTCAGGTTAAGGGATAGTAACCCTACCAAATCAGGGCGTTGGGTGGGATTCTGAAGATGCAGACGCACCACAATGGCTCGGCCTCCGCGGTACGCGCGCACGAGGAGCTGTTCGCCTATTGGGCTTCACGGCGTGAAGGCGGGCGGCTCCCAAGCCGCAGGAACCTGGACCCCTCGGACTTCAAGCGGCACCTTCCCACCGTCAGCCTGATCGATGTGCGTCACCGGCCGTCGCGCGACTACCGCTTGCGGCTGGCGGGGACAGGACTCTACGGGGTCTACGGGCGCGAGATCACAGGCATGGGGCTGGAGGACGTCTACGACCAGGCGTCGGCCGATTACTGGCGTGGCCAGCTCGACAAGGTGGTGGAGGAGAAGCGGCCGGGAGTCGGGTTCCACTCGCTGTCCTGGCGCGGGGCGTCGCACCTGTCGCTGCTCTGGCTGCGGCTGCCGCTGGCGGGCGACGGCTGCAACGTGGACATGATCCTGGGCTACGACGTGCTGGTCGGCGCCCCCTCGGACGAGCGGCCGACCGGCATCCGCGCCCTGTAAGGCTTCCCCTCAGGCCGTGGCCGCGTCGCGCCGGATGCGCTCCACCATCGAGGCCAGCCCGTTGGAGCGCTGGGTGGACAAGGCGCCGGCCAGGCCGAGCCGCGCGAAGGCGGCCTTGGCGTCGAAGCGCGTGATCTCGCCCGGCTCGCGCTCGGACATGAGGCGCAGCACCACGGCGATCAGGCCACGAACGATGTGCGCGTCGCTGTCGCCGCGGAAGCGCAGCCGACCGTCGTCCTCCCGCTCGGTGACCAGCCAGACCTGACTGGCGCAGCCGCGCACCCGGTTGGCCTCGTCGCGCTCGGCGTCGCTCAGGGGCTGGAGGCCGCGTCCGAGATCGATGATGTGGCGATAACGCTCTTCCCAGTCGCCGAGCAGCTCGAACTCGTCGGCCAGTTCGTCGAGGTCGGTGTCGATGCTCATCTGTCTGCGCGCGCGCCCCGTGGAGCGCGCACTTAGGCGGCCGAGCGCCTCGTCTCAAGCGCTGCGGCCTGATCGGCGGCCTCCACGCTCGGCAGGCGCACGCGCGCGGTCAGCCCCTTGCCAGGCGAGGAGCGGAGCGCCAGGGCGCCGCCCATCTCGCGGCACAGCAGGCTGACGATCGACAGGCCGAGCCCGGCGCCGCCCGCGCGCCGCACCAGGGCGTTCTCCCCCTGCTCGAAGGGCCGCATCATGCGATGCAGGTCCTGGGGGGCCACCCCCTCGCCCTGGTCGCGCACCTCGAACAGCACCGAAGCGCGGGCGGTGCGCACCCTCACCTCGACCACGCCGCCCTCCGGAGAGAAGGTGATGGCGTTCTGCAGCAGGTTGGACAGCACCGTCTCCAACCCCCTGGCGTCGGCCATGACCAGCGGGGCGGCGTCGTCCAGCGTCACGGCGATGTCGATGGAGCGCGCATCCGCCTCCGCCCGCAGACTGCGCACGACGGCTTGCACGGCGGTGGCCGGCGCTTCAGGCCGCAGGTCGAGCTCCGCGGTCCCGGCGTCCAGGCGCGCGATCTCGAGCACCTGGTTGACCAGCTTCAGCAGCTTAAGCCCGCTTTCGCGGATGACCTGGGCGTGGGCCTTGTAGCGCGGGTCGCTGATGGGGCCATGCAGCTCGCCGCCGATGATCTCCGAAAAGCCGATCACCGAGTTCAGCGGCGTGCGCAGCTCATGGCTGACCATGCGCAGGAAGGAGCGCTTGGTCTCGTCCATGCTCGTCTCCAGCGGCGCTGGAGCATCCATGGCGTTTTCGACGGCGGCGGCCCTCAAGGGCATGGCGAGACGATCCTTCTCGCGCCACCCTGCCACGCTCGGGCTTACCATCCGGTTTCCGCCGACCGGCGTGGATGAAGGCGACGTTGAAGGCGGCGGCGTCCACGGGGGTCTGGGATGGATCGCCTCTGGCGTGCGCGCTCTCGCCGCCGGCGCCGCAGGCCGTTAGGAAGATCAGCCGTTGAGTATGGACGCCGCCTGCCCGTGACCGCCTGCCCGTGACCGCCTCCGCGCCCGCCCGCCGCGACGACACCGCGACCTCGCCTGGCCGGCCCGCGGCGCCGGGCGGACGGGCGGCGGGGCTGTGGCACGGCGGCTGGGCCCTGGCGACCGCGACCGGGGCGGGCGTCGTACTGGCTTGCCTCGGTCTTGTGCCCCCCCGGGCGCTCACGGCCATGGTGCTGGGCGTCGCGCCGGGCGTTCTGGGTTTCTTCTACCGACCCGTCCAGCCAGGACGCCGGGTTTGGGTTCTGGGCGCCTGGACGGCCTGCACGGCGGTGGCGATGGCGGCCACCGGCGGCGTAAGCGGGCCCCTGGCCGTCTGGAGCCTCGCGCCGCTCCTGGCCGCCCTGGCCTACGGCGGCCTATGGCGAGAGGCGGCGGGCCAGGCCTTCGCCGCCGTGGTCGCGGTGGCCGTGATCCAGGCGGGCGGACGCGCCGGCGCGCCCCTGGCCGACACGACCGGCCTGGCGTTGAGCCTGGTGGCGCTGGTCACCACCCTGGGCGGCGCCGCGGCGGGCCTGATGATGCGGCTGGCCGGCGACCGCGAAGGTCCGGCCCTGGACATCGCGCCGACGGCCCCCGCGCTGGAGCCTTCCACACCGCCCGAGGCGGAGGCCCGGCTGGCCGCAGCCGAGGCGGCCCGCGATACGGCGGAAGCCGATGCGCGGGGCAAGATGCGCTTCCTGGCCAATGTGAGCCACGAACTGCGCACGCCGCTGAACGCCATCATGGGCTTCTCCGACATCATGCGATCCAAGCTGTTCGGCGACCTCTCGCCCCGCTACGCCGAATACGCCGAGCTGATCCACGAGGGCGGGGCGCACCTGCTCGACCTCATCAACGACGTGCTCGACGTCTCCAAGATCGAGGCCGACAAATACGTGCTGTCGCGGGAGGTTTTCGATGCGCGCGAGGTCGTGCAGGCGATGCTGCGCCTGATGCGCCAGCAGGCCGACGATGCGGGCGTGCAGCTGCGCGCCGTCCTGCCGGCCGAGCCGCTGGAGGTCGACGCCGACCGACGGGCGCTGAAGCAGATCGTGCTGAACCTGGTGTCCAATGCGCTGAAGTTCACGCCCGCGGGCGGATCGGTCAATGTGACGCTGGCGGCCGCGGCGGGTGCAATGGAGATCGCGGTGGCCGACACCGGCGTCGGCGTCGCGCCCGAAGACCTGGAGCGGCTCGGCCGGCCCTACGAACAGGCGGGCGAGGCGGTCGGGCGCGGGCGCGGCACCGGGCTCGGCCTGTCGCTGGTCAAGGCCTTCGCCGCCCTGCACGGCGGCGAGATGACGCTGGAAAGCCGGCTGGGCGAAGGCACCGCGGTCAGCGTGCGCCTGCCGGTGCTCGCAGCGGAGCCTTCGCCACGGGCGACGGCCGGCGCGAAGGTCTGAACCCGCCGCTCAGGCGGCCCGGCTTCCCGCCTGCACGACGATGGGTCCCCGCGCCGGCAGGGCCGAGCGCGGCGCGGGCGCCTCGACAAGCGCCCTCATCTCGATGACCAGCTCCACCAGCCGGTGCAGCGCGGCGTCGGGCGTCCAGAGCGCCACGCCGTCGGCGGCGGCTTGGGCGGGGGCAACGGCTTGGGCGGCGGCGACGGCTTCCGCTGGAGCAGCGGCTGGAGCGGGCCTGTCGACGGCGGGCGTCGAGCTTGGGGCCGACGCGGTCGCCGATGCGCGACCGAAGGTCTTGCGCGCCCGCGGCTTGGCGACGGGCGCATCTTCGTTCGCCGACAGGGCGGGCGTCTTGACGCCGGACGGCGACGCGACAGGCGACGGGGCGACAGGCGACGGGGCGACAGCCTCGGCCGGCCGGTCCGGCCTGGGCGGCTCAGGCAGGCTGTGGCGAGAGCGGATCAGGGCCCGCATGCGCTCCAGGTCGTTACGGTCCATCGTCGTCGCGGATAACAGCGCGCCGATGCGCCGCCTGCAGCAAGCCTCCGCCCCGCTGAAAACGCGGTGAAGGATCGTGGTTAATCCCCGCCGATCCGGCGCCGACCGGACCGAGCGAACGGCTTCACCGCCTCTTGCCAAGCTCCGCGGCGATGTCCTTGACCATGCGCCCAGCCTTGCGGTGAGCGGCGGTGAGCTGGTCGCGGGTGACGCCCCAGCGCTTCATCCAGTACTCCACCGCCTGGCGCTCG
>CAXTEX010000087.1:4484-7228 GCA_964243445.1 uncultured Caulobacteraceae bacterium
AGCTGCAGGCCGGACGATCAGCGCTCTAAAGTGGCTTAGGTTTGCGCTATTTCATCTGGGTCCCGGCCTTCGCCGGGATGAGCGGATTTTTGGCGTTTCCAGAACCGTTGCTAACGCTTCTTCCCGAGCTCCGCGGCGATATCCTTCACCAGGCGGCCGACCTTGCGGTGGGCGGCGGTGAGCTGGTCGCGGGTCACGCCCCAGCGCTTCATCCAATATTCCACGGCCTGCCGTTCCGAAAGGTCCAGCCGATCCTTGTCGATGAAGCCGCGCTTGTCCTTCAGCCCCGCCATCCGGTCTCCTCGCCACATCACGCTCCCGCCACAACGCGCAAGACGCTGGCGAGGGCCGCAACGATCGACCATGATGCGCCGGACGGCCGGCGGGCGGGGCGAGACGATGACTCTGCAGTACGAACCGCTCCCCCTGCCCGACCGCGACACGCCTTCGGATGCGCAGATGCTGGAGCGCGCCGACGCGGTCCTGGCCCGCATGCGCCGCCGCCACACGGTGCGCGAGTTCTCCGACCGCCCTGTCCCTCGCGAGGTGATGGAGCGCTGCATCCAGGCGGCGGCGACCGCGCCCAGCGGCGCCAACCAGCAGCCCTGGCGCTTCGTGCTGATCGACCGCGGGCCGCTGCGCACCCGGCTGCGGGAGGGCGCGGAGGCCGAGGAGCGGGAGTTCTACGCCGGCCGCGCGGGCGAGGCCTGGCTGGACGCGCTTCGCCCGCTCGGCACCGACACCGACAAGCCGTTCCTGGAGATCGCGCCCTGGCTGGTCGCCATCTTCGGCCAGCGTCACGGAGAGGGCGAGGACGGGCGACGGGTGAAGAACTACTACGTGCCGGAGTCCGTAGGCATCGCCACCGGCTTCCTCATCGCGGCCCTGCACGAGGCGGGGCTCGCGACGCTGACCCACACGCCGAGCCCGATGGGCTTCCTCAACGAGGCGCTGGGCCGCCCGGCGGAGGAGAAGGCCTACATCCTGCTGGTCGTCGGCCATGCGGCGGAAGACGCCACCGTGCCCGCCCACGCCAAGCGCAAGCTGCCCCTGGCCCAGGTGCTGTCGCAGCGCTGAGCGGATCAGCCTCGCGGAGGAAACCATGCCGCTGCTGCGCGTCGCCGTCGTCCAGGCGGGCTCCAACCTGTTCGACACGCCCGCCACCCTGGAGCGGATGCAGGCGCACTGCGAGGCCGCCGCGCGCGAGGCGCCCGGGCTCGTCGTCTTCCCGGAGGCCTATGTCGGCGGCTATCCCAAGGGCCTGGACTTCGGGGCGCGGGTCGGCTCGCGCACGCCCGCCGGGCGCGACGACTTTCTGCGCTACTGGCAGGGCGCCATCGCCGTGCCCGGACCCGAGACCGCGCGCATGGGCGCCTTCGCCGCCGAGATGGTCGCATACCTGGTGGTCGGCGTCATCGAGCGGGAGGGCGGCACCCTCTACTGCACGGCCCTGTTCTTCGGCCCGGACGGGGCGCTGCTCGGCCGCCATCGCAAGCTCTGTCCCACCGCCAGCGAGCGGCTCATCTGGGGTCAGGGCGACGGATCGACCCTGACGGTGCTCGACACGCCTGTCGGTCGGATGGGCGCGGCGATCTGCTGGGAGAACTACATGCCCATGCTGCGCCAGGCCATGTTCGCCAAGGGAGTGCAGCTCTGGTGCGCGCCCACCGTCGACGACCGCGACATCTGGCAGGCCTCCATGCGCCATATCGCCTATGAGGGCCGCACCTTCGTGCTGAGCGCCTGCCAGTACATGACCCGCGCCGACGCGCCGGCGGACTACGACGGCTTCCACGGCGCCGACCCCTCGACCGTGCTGATCGGCGGCGGCAGCGTGATCGTCGGCCCGCTCGGCGAGGTGCTGGCCGGCCCGCTCCGCGGCGGCGAGGGCGTGCTGAGCGCCGACATCGACCTGCAGGACTGCGTGCGCGGCAAGTACGACCTGGACGTTGTGGGTCATTACGCCCGCCCCGACCTCTTCAGCCTGTCGGTGGACGAGCGGGCGCGGACGGCGGTGGTCGTCGGTCCCGCGGGATAGGTCGTCCGGTCCAGGCTTCGGCCCGCCAATCTCCGCTCGGGCCTGCCGCACATAATGGACACGAGACGCGGGCCAACGTCATCGAACCTGGGCTAAGGAACCCGTGTGAGCATCTCCCCCGCCCAGACCTCCCTGCTGATCGGCGCCTTGGGCGTGGCGGCGCTTCTCGGCCTGATCCTGCGGCTGAAGATGCAGCCCTTCCTGGCCCTGCTGGTGGTCAGCCTGGGCGTGGGCCTGGCCGGCGGCGTGCCAGTGGCCAAGCTGCCGGACCTGATCGAGCACGGGGTGGGCGACACCTTGGGCCACGTCGCCCTGATCGTGGCCTTGGGCGCCATGATCGGGCGCATGGTGGAGGCGTCAGGCGGTGCGGACCGGCTGGCGAGCGTGCTCGTCGAGCGGTTCGGCAAGGGACGCGCGGCGATCGGCTTGGCCATGACGGGCTTTCTGGTCGGGGTGCCGGTCTTCTTCGAGGTCGGCGTGGTAATGTTGATGCCCCTGGCGCAGGGCGTCTCGCGCGAGACGGCCAAGCCGCTCCCCGCCCTCGCCCTGCCCATGTGCATCGTGCTGCTGGTGGTGCACGCCATGCTGCCGCCCCACCCCGGCGCGGTGGCGGCCGCGGCGCTGCTGCACGTGGAGCTCGGGCGGCTGGTGCTCTGGTCGCTGCCGGTGGTGATCGTCACGGCCGTCTTCGGCGTGGGCCTGGCGA
>CAXTEX010000087.1:7238-10351 GCA_964243445.1 uncultured Caulobacteraceae bacterium
CGGTCGTCGAGCAGTAGACGATCGCTTCAGGACGGTGGGTGGCGGCCGCGACGACGCTGGCCCGCGGCGTCGTGCCGGCGCTCAGCCCCGGCATGGCTGCGGACGGCAAGGCCGAGACGCCGAGCCCCCAAGGCCCTGACCAGCCGCCGCCCGGCGCCGCCCTGGTCGCAGGGCTGATCCTGCTGCCCATCGTGCTGATCCTGTCGGCGAGCGTGTCGGCCATGGTGTTGCCGGCCGGCAATCCCTTGCGCGCGGTTCTGGGCCTGCTCGGCGCGCCCTTCGTGGCCCTGCTGCTGGCGGTGCTGCTCTGCGTATGGTCGCTCGGCGTGCGGCGGGGCTGGAGCCTGCAGGCGGTGTCCGACGTGGTGGCTGCGGGCGTGCCGCCGGTGGCCATCGTCATCCTGATCACCGGCGCGGGCGGCGCCTTCGCCAAGGTGCTGGTGGCGTCCGGCGTCGGCGCTGCGGTGTCCCACGCGCTCAGCGCCACCGGCCTGCCGGTGCTGGCCCTGGCCTTCGTGCTGGCCATGCTGCTGCGGGTGGCCCAGGGACCGACGGCGGTGGCCATCATCGCCGCGGCCGGCATCATCGCGCCGTTGGTGGCCAAGGCCGCCCTCGGTCCCGACCGGCTGGCGCTGATCTGCGTGGCGCTGGGCGCGGGCGGCATGTCGGGCTCCCACGTCAACGACGCGGGCTTCTGGATCGTCACCCGGCTGATCGGCCTGGACGTGGCGCAGGGCCTTCGCACCTGGACCGTCCTAAGCGCGGCCTGCGGGCTGTTCGCCTTCGCCCTGGCGACGCTGCTCTGGCGCTTCGCCTAGGATCCGGATCCATCCTCCCCATCGCAGATGGGGAGGTGTCGCCGAAGGCGACGGAGGGGCCGCGCGGGCGCGCGGAAACCGTCTCGATGCGGCTTCCGACCGGCTGCGCCGATCGACCCCCTCCCGGCCTTCGGCCGTACTCCCCCACGATGTGGGGGAGATGGCGTAAGCCCTAGCCCGGGTTCAAACCTCGACCTTGAGGCGGGCGGGGCGGTCGGTCATTTCCAGCATCTCGCCGTGGGGCAGGATGGTGATGCGACCGAACTCCTCCAGCAGCATGCGGTAGCAGGCGGCGACGGGGCGCGGCTTCCTATCCATGTCGTAGAGGCCGCAGGCGTTCACCTTGCCGCGCTTCTCGGCCAGCTGGATGTCCCAGTCCACCTGGTCGATCAGGCTGTACCAGGTGAAGCCCATCACCGGCACGCCGTCGCGGCGCATGTGCAGCACGTTGAGCCACTGCTTCCAGATCCAGCTTTTCGCCTCTTCGGGATCGAAGACGTTGGTCTCGGTATGCATCACCGGCTTCTTGTAGCGATCGTAGTATTCGCGGGTGATCTGGTACCAGCCCATGACGTCCTCCGCCGGGCAGGCGCCGCCGTCGGGCAGGATGATATGCTCGTTACGGCCATAGTAGTCGTTGCCCATGATCTGATAACCGGGCGGCTCTCCAGCCATGAACCACTCGTACTGGTCCTTGGTCAGGCCGTTGTCCATCATGTAGATGTAGGTGTCGGCGTCGGGTGGATAGGCGTAGAGCAGGTCCAGCGAGATGAAGCGCTGCTTGTTGGCCAGTTTGGTCTCGTTGGTCGGCAGGGACCTGGCCTCGTGGATGTATTCCGCGCTCTCGCTCTGCACGATCACCGCGTCTGGGCGGTGCTTGGCGATGCGCTGGGTGGCCAGGATGCTGGCCGCCACCAGGTGCTTGATGGCGGTGACGAAGCCGAAGTCGGTCTTCAGCTGCTCGTTCCAGACGCCGTCCTTGGCGCTGATGCGGGCGCACACGTAGATCTCGTTCACCGGCGTGTAGAAGCGCACCCAGGGATAGCGCTGGGCCACCACCTCTGCGTAGTCGGCGAAGTGCATCGGCAGTTCGGGGTTCTGGAAGTTGCCGAGCCAGTCGGGCACGCCGAAGTGCAGCAGGTCCAGGATCGGGATGATGCCGAGCCGCTTCATCTCGGCCATCACCTCGTCGGCGAAGCTGAAGTCGTAGCGACCCGGGCCCAAATGGGTGAGGTGGTAGGGCAGGCCGTAGCGCAGCACCTTTAGCCCCAACTCGCGGGTCAGGCTCAGGTCCTCGCGCCAACGCTTGTAGTGGCCGCACTCCTCCAGCAGGTCGCGGCGCGTGCGGCCATGGTCGATGGTCGGGTTGGAGCACTCGATGCCGGTCGCGAACATGAAGTCGCCCGGACCGCCTGTCGGCAGGCCGCCGCCCCCCTGCCCCGCGCCCCCGCCGTACTGGTCGCCGTCGTAGGCGCCGTCGCTGTGCGCCCGCTGGATCAGGGACAGGAAATCGTCAGCCATGTCTTGCAGCTCTCCATCCGAGGCGCAGGTTCGAGGCCCCGCGATCCGAACGGCGCCTGCGCTTCCCGCCATCGCAACGCGTGAACGTCCGATCA
Organism: uncultured Caulobacteraceae bacterium; assembly: GCA_964243445.1. Taxonomy (GTDB): domain Bacteria; phylum Pseudomonadota; class Alphaproteobacteria; order Caulobacterales; family Caulobacteraceae; genus CAHJWH01. The sequence continues at coordinate 9,673 of CAXTEX010000087.1, forward strand.
GGCCCCACGCCATCCAGGCCGCTGCTGCAGCACGCAGATGCCGGGCTGGATGGCGGCTGATCGGAGGTGCGTGTGCGTCGACGGGTCAAGGCGGTGGCCCCGTCGGGCCGACGGCCAGGAAGGCCAGCGCCAGCCCCACGTCGCCCACCTCGACCGGCGCGGCGTAGACCCGCTCCCGTCCAGCCGCAGGATAGACGAGGGCGATCTCGCCCGTCTCGCGTGGGTCCAAGGCGGCCATCGCCTGCAGCGCCTGGGGCGGAAAGGTGTAGAGCACGCCCGTGCTCGCTCCAGCCGGCAGCAGGGCCCGCAGCGCAGTGGCGCGGCCGCTGGCGAGGAAGACGCGGCTGTCCGCAGGCGGCGGGGGACCGAGCAGGAAGGGCGCGCCCAGCCGGGCGGGGTCGCGCAGGCGGAGGCGCGCACCCGCGGCGGCCGCGACGCCGCGACGCGCGTCCAGCAGGGTCGGGCGACCCTCCTGCAGGCCGAACAGCACCCAGCCGCCGGTCCCGGGCAGGGCCTGGACCAGCCGCCAGCGCGGCCCGGTCAGCCGCGGGTCCGGCCGCTCCGCCCGCCAGGCCGAGCGCGGTCCGGGGAAGCGCATGACGCTCAGCTTGGCGTAGTCGGCGTAGGCCGTCCGCACCCGCCCCGCCGCGACGAGCAGGCCGGGCGAGCGGCAGTCCAC
>CAXTEX010000088.1:0-10222 GCA_964243445.1 uncultured Caulobacteraceae bacterium
GCTCGAACTTCTTCACCGCCTGCATCAGGCCGACATTGCCCTCGGAGATCACCTCCCCGATGGGCAGGCCGTAGCCGCGGTAGCCCATGGCGATCTTGGCCACGAGGCGCAGGTGGGAGGTGACCAGCCGGTGCGCGGCCGCGGAGTCCTCATGTTCCCGCCAGGCTTTGGCGAGCATGAACTCCTCGTCCTTGGTCAGCATCGGGAACTTGCGGATTTCGGTCAGGTAGCGGGAAAGTCCCCCTTCCGGCGAGATCATCGCCAGGGCGTTCGTAGCCATGAAGCCTTGTATCCCCTTAGCACGGAGCCATATCCGGGGCGTCGCTCGGCCTTTGTCAGGGGTCGCGAAAGTGCGGCGTCTCGTGTGTGTGCAACTGCGAGATATACCCGAAGGTTGCGGCCTGTTTAAGGCTCCGGTCGCCTGAACTTCAAAACAGACCGCCCGGCTCAAGATTTGCGGGTCTTTACGGCAGCCGTCACAGCTTCGTGAGCTCAGCCTCCAGCCGCTGCATGTCGCGCGGCGGCTCCGTCTCGAAGCGCAGCGCCTGGCCTGTGACCGGATGGACGAAGCCGAGCACGGCGGCGTGGAGGGCCTGTCGCGCCAGGCCGCTGGCCGCGATCGCCTCGCGCACCGAGGCCGCCGCTCCACCCTGGCCGTAGACAGGATCGCCCAGGCAGGGCGCGCCCTTGTGCGCCAGGTGGACGCGGATCTGATGGGTGCGGCCGGTCTCCAGCCGACAGGACACCCGTGCGGCGAGCGGCCGGGCGACAGGGCCGAACCGGGCCTGGACCGCATAGTGGGTGACCGCCTCGCGCCCGCCGGTCTTCAGCACCGCCATCTTCTTGCGATCGTGCGGCGAGCGGCCCAGCCGCGTCGTGACGACGCCGCGCCCAGGGTCCGGGGCGCCGCGGGTCAGCGCCAGATAGGCGCGCTCGATGTCGTGGGCGGCGAACAGGGCGGCCAGGCCCTGGTGCGCCCGGTCGGACTTGGCGGCCACCATGACGCCCGAGGTCTCCTTGTCCAGCCGATGCACGATCCCCGGCCGCAGCACCCCGCCGATCCCCGACAGGGAGCCCGCGCAGTGGTGCAGCAGGGCGTTGACCAGGGTGCCGTCCGGCGTGCCGGGCGCAGGATGGGCCGCCATGCCCGCAGGCTTGTCGATGACGATCAGCTCGGCGTCCTCATAGAGGACCTCCAGCGCCAGATCCTGCGGCTGCGGCTCGGCGCCCTCGGGGGGCGGGATCCTGAGCATGTATTCTCCCGCCTGGGCTTTGGCGGCGGCATCGTCCACGGCGACGCCGTCCAAGCTAAGCGCGCCCGCCGCGATCAGGGCCTGAAGCCGCGAGCGTGAGAGGGCGAGGCCAGCGGCCGAAAGCGCCTTGTCCGTCCGCTCACCGATCATCTCAGAACGGGCGCGGACAATCACGATCTGAACGCCGTCCTGATGACCTTCAATTTCGCTCATAGCGGCAGTCTCGATGCGGCAGGGCAAGCCTTTGTCAATCGAGGCGGCCTAGACGTCTTTTAACGTGCGGGCCCGCCGCTTTTGCGCGTGGAGAGCGCCGTGTCGAAGACCTACCACGACATACAGTCGCTTCGGGCTGTCGCGGCGGCTCTCGTCGTGATCAGTCATGCCGTCATTCTCTTCCATCCAGACGCCGATCGTGCAGCAGCCGGCTATGTCGGGTATATCGGCGTATGCACCTTCTTCGTCATCAGCGGCTTCGTCATGGTTGTGTCCTCAGAGAGTGAGGCCGGAACCCATGACGCAATTCGCTTCTCAGTTAAACGGTTGATACGCGTCGTACCTATATACTGGACATCGACTTTTTTGCTGGCCATTCTGAAATTTCGGAGCGGGGACCTTCATATAGGCGACGTCAAACACCTAATCTTGTCAGTATTTTTTATCCCGAGTCCGCTTACGGCTCACGGTCCGGTGCGCCCATTTCACAACCAGGGATGGACCCTGGAACTCGAAATGATGTTCTACGTCGTGTACAGCCTCGCAATCTGGCTGGCGCGCGGTAGAGTTCGCTTTGTCAATTCTGCCTTGATCTTAATTGTCGTCTGTGGAGCTCTGATCAGATCGCCCTTTGATATGTCGGATGCAAATACCGTAGCAGGCTTCTTTACTCAGCCCGTAATACTGCTCTTTGGTTTGGGCGCGGCGATCGGTTCAACAAGACTTAGGTGGCGCAAGAATCAGAGCTCATCCTTTCTCTACGTGCCCGTATTACTCATAAGTCTAGCCTCGATTTGGTTTGTATTTACGCGGGGAGAATACCCCTTCTCAATACTAAGCACGGCATGCGCATGGGCCGTGGCCGCTCTGTCCGTCTGGACGTGCACTGAGAGATATGCCGTTGCGAGCGCCCGCGCATTACAGGATCTATTTCGCCGATGCGGCGACGCCTCTTACAGTGTTTATATGTTTCATATTTTCTTCGTGACGATATTTGTCGGCGTTTGGAAATCTATGCTTGGAGATCACTATCTAATAGCTTTCGTGGCCTTCTTCCTGATCGCATCTTTCACGATATCGATAGGTATTTACCGAACGATAGAATATCCTATCACGGCGTACTTGCGCCGGCTGTTGTCAGCCGGACCCCGGATAAAGCGACCTGATTACAGCTCGGTCCCGTCTGAGTGCACGTCCAGCTAAGTCGACGTAACAGACGCCCTCTTCATTGAGATAAGACGGTGAAGACGGACCGGGGCCTTCGGGCGAAGGGCTGAGGCTCACCGGTTTATGAGTGCGCTCTATCAGAGCGCTTCAGAGCCTCACGCCCGCTCCACAAGGCGGCCCTCCTCCACCACGCGGTAGAAGCAGGAGCGGAAGCCGACGTGGCAGGCGCCGCCGTCGCCCTGGGGCAGGACCTTCAGCCACACCGCATCCTGGTCGCAGTCCACCCGCGCCTCGACCACGCGCTGCACCTGGCCGGACGTCGCGCCCTTGCGCCAGAGTTCGCCCCGCGAGCGGCTCCAATAATGCGCCTCGCCCGTGTCCAGCGTCGCCTGCAGGGCCTGCGCGCGCATCCAAGCGAGCATCAGCACCTCGCCCGTGTCGGCGTGGGTGGTCACCACAGCGATCAGGCCGTCAGGCCCGAAGCGCGGCGTCAGCGCCTCGCCACGCTCGAGCGCCGCCGTGTCGCCCGGCGGCGGGAACAGGCTCATGCAGCGTAAACCGGGCTCTGTACCGGGGCGAGCATCTGGGGCTTTGGCTCCAGGCGGGCGGCGGGCTCCGCGTCCACCGGCATGGGGCGAAGGCCTAAGTCGCGCATCAGGGCGCTGTCGCTGTCCTCGTCCGGCGTAGGCGTGGTGAGCAGCTTGCCGCCCACGAAGATGGAGTTCGCGCCGGCCAGGAAGCACAGCGCCTGCAGCTCGCGGCTCATGCTGTCGCGCCCGGCCGAAAGACGCACCATGGCGCGGGGGCAGACCAGGCGCGCGACCGCGATGGTGCGCACAAACTCCAGCCCGTCCACGGGCGCGCTGTCGCCGAGCGGGGTGCCGGCGATGGGCATCAGGGCGTTCACCGGCAGGCTGTCGGGGTGCGCCGGCAGGGTGGCCAGGGCGTGCAGCAGGCCGACGCGTGCGGCGCGGTCCTCGCCCATGCCGATGATGCCGCCGCAGCAGGTCTTCATCCCCGCCGCCCGCACATGGCCCAGCGTCTCCAGCCGCTCGTCATAGGTGCGCGTGGTCACCACCCGGCCGTAGTCCTCGGGCGCGGTGTCCAGGTTATGGTTGTAGTAGTCGAGCCCCGCGGCGCGCAGCCGCTCAGCTTGGTGCGGCTGCAGCATGCCGAGGGTGGCGCAGGTCTCCAGCCCCATCGCCTTGACCCCCGAGATCATGGCCTCCAGCTTCGGCAGGTCGCGGTCCTTCAGCTCGCGCCAGGCCGCGCCCATGCAGAAGCGGCTCGCCCCCGACGCCCGCGCCCGCGCCGCGTCGGCGAGGACCGCGTCCGCATCCATAAGCCGGGTCGCCTTCAGCCCGGTGTCGAAATGCGACGACTGGCTGCAGTAACCGCAGTTCTCCTCGCAGCCGCCGGTCTTGACCGACAGCAGCCGCGATATCTGCACCTCGCAAGGGTCGAACCAGCGGCGGTGGACGGTGGCGGCGCGGTAGGTCAGCTCCGGGAACGGCAGGTCGAACAGGGCCGCGACCTGCTCGCGCGTCCAGTCGTGGCGGGGCTGGACGGCGGCGTCGTCGTGGGCGGACAGAGGCGGGCGGGTCATCAGGCCATCTCGCAGCATCGAGCGCCTTCATAGCGGGCGCCGAGGGGCTTTGCACCCGCCCAGCGCGGCCGCTTGGTCCTTCCTTAAACATCCTCGGCCATAATCACCGAGTTGAATGTCGCTGATGGCGTCGGCGTTGGGAGAGCCTGGGGATGGGGTCTGAAGTCGCCCGGCTCGGTCTCGGCGTGGCGCGGTTCGGGACCGCCGGCGCGGGCGGGCGGCGCACGAGCGCGGCGGAGGCCTTCGCCGCGGTGGCGCTCGCCGCCGACGCGGGCGTGCGCCTGATCGACTGCCCGCCCGAGCCGGAGGACGCCGAACGCCTGATCGGCCAGGTCCTGCCCCGCGAGCCCGCCTTCCAGATCGTCGCCCGCACCGCGACCGTGGAGGGCGGGGCCGGCATGATCCTGCGCCGGCTGCGCACGTCGCTCCGCCGCATGAAGCTGGAGCGGGTCCATGCCGTGCTGGCGCGCCCCGCAGCGCTCCTGGCCGACGACGGGGCCAGGCTCTGGGACGGGCTGCTGCGGCTGAAGGACGAGGGCGTGGTCGCCGCCATTGGCGTCGCGGCCTGCGTGTGCGACGACCCGGCGGGCTTGGCGCGGCGTTTCCGGCCCGACCTGATGCAACTGCCGCTCAGCCTGCTCGACCAGCGGCTGCTGGCCAACGGCGCCTTGGACGAGATCGCCGGGCGCGGGGTGGAGGTGCACCTGCGCTCGGTCTTCCTGCACGGCCTGCTGTTCTTCGACGGAGCGCAGGCCGGTGCTGGGACCAGTGCGCAGGCCGGCGCGCCCACGCCGCTGTCGCCCCACGTCTCGCGCCTGCGACGTCTGCTGGCCGAGGCCGGCGCGGATCCGATGCAGGCGGCGCTCGCCTTCGCCCTGTCGCGTCCGCAGGCGGCCAAGGTGGTGGTGGGCGTCGGCTCGGCGGCGGAGCTGCGCGCCGTGCTCAAGGCCGCGACCGCCCGCGGCCCGGCGCTCGACTGGGAAGCCCTGCGCGCCGAGGCGGCCTGCGCTGCGGATCGGACCCGCTGCAAGGCGGCCTAGCGGTCTTCCGTCCACAGCCGTTACTTGGCATCACTCGCGGCATGGCCGCTCCCAAGCCCGCCCTCGCCCTGCTGGCCGAAGCCCTGGCGCACCAGGCCGGCGGCCGGCTGGACGACGCCGGTGCAGGCTTCGCCGCCGCCGCTCGCGCCGCGCCCGGTGATGCGCGAGCCTGGCGAGGCCTGGGCCAGGTGGCGCAGCAGCAGGGCCGCTTCGCCGACAGCCTGGAGCCGACGCGGCGCGCCCTGGCCTTCGAGCGCACGGCCAATGACCTGTCCAACCTCGCCCACGCCCTCAGCCGCCTTGGCCGCGACGAGGAGGCGCTCGCCGCCGCCGAAGAGGCCGCAGCACTGCAGCCGGCGCTCGCCGCCGCCCAGTCCAACCTCGGCGTGGCCCTACGCTCGCTCGGCCGGCGCGAGGCGGCCGTCGAGCGCTTCCGCGCCGCCGCCCGCCTGGAGCCCCGCAACGCCGAGGCGCACGCCAACCTCGGCGTGACCCTGACCGAACTCGGCCTGCCGCAACCGGCGCAGGCCGCACTGGAACAGGCGCTGGCCCTGGCCCCGACGTGGGGGGACGGCTGGTTCAACCTCGGCAATGCGCGCCTGCACCAGCTCCACTTCGCCGAGGCCGAGGCCGCCTATCATCAGGCCATCGCGCTGCAGCCGGACCATGCCGACGCCCACGCCAACCTCGCCGCCGCCCACAAGGCGCTGGGCCGCCAGGAACTGGCCCTGGCGCACTACGCCGACGCCGCCCGGCTGAAGCCGCACGACTGGCGCGTGCTGCAGAACCTCGGCCTCACCCTGGCCGAGGCCGGCCGCCATGCCGAGGCCGCGCAAGTGTACGAAGCCGCCCTCGCGCTGGAGCCCCGCACCGCAAGCCTGCACGCCAATCTCGGCAGCGCGTTGCAGGAGGCCGCGCGGGTCCGCCACGACCCCGGCGTGCTGGCGCTGCTCGACCGGGCGATCCTGGCCGCGCTGGCGGCCGTCGCGCTCGATCCCGGCCTGCTCGCCGCGCGCGCCAACCTCGGTTTGGCGCTGCTGGCGCGCGGGCGGATCGACGAGGCGGTCACAGCCTTCGAGGACGCCATCGCGCGCGCGCCGCAGGTCGCCTCCCTGCACAGCAATCTCGGCCAGTGCCTGGCCGACCTGAACCGCTTCGAGGCGGCGGAGGCCGCCTGCCGCCGTGCTCTGGCGCTCGAGCCGACGATGGCGGAGGCCTGGTCCACGCTTGGCAACGTGCACGTCGGCCAGCGCCGCCACGCAGAGGCCGAGGCCGCCTTCCGCCAGGCCGTGGCCCTGCGCCCGCAGATGGCCGGCGCCTGGTGCAACCTGGGCGTGGTGCTGTTCCGCGAGGACCAGGCAGAAGAAGCGGACGACGCCTATGAGCGGGCGCTGGCGCTCGATCCCGGGCTCGCCGACGCCCAGTGGAACCAAGCGCTGGTGCGGCTGCGGCGCGGCGACTACGCCCGCGGCTTCGACCAGTACGAATGGCGGCTAAAACGTCCGGCCCGCATCCGCGACGAGGCCCGCTTCGCCGAACCGCTGTGGGACGGATCGCCTTTGCAGGGGGCCGCCATCCTGGTCCACGCCGAACAGGGCTTCGGCGACGCCCTCCAGTGCGTCCGCTTCCTGCCTGAGGTGGCGGCGCGGGGCGGGCGCGTGGTGCTGCAGGCGCGCGCGCCGCTGCGGCGGCTGCTGGAGCCTGCGCCCGGCGTGGACGCCTTCGTCACGGAGGGCGAGCCCCTGCCCCCAACCGCCTGCCGCACGCCGCTGTTCAGCCTGCCGCGCCTGTTCGCCCGCAGCCTGGACGCCCTGCCCGGCCCCATCCCCTATCTGTCCGCCGACGCCGGGCTGGCGGCGCTCTGGCGGGAGCGGATCGAGGGGGTGGCGCCGGCGGGCTTGCGGGTCGGGATCGTGTGGAGCGGCAATGTCACGTCCGAGGTGGAGCAGGGCCGCTCGATCCCGCTGCAAGCCTTCGCGCCGCTGGCGCAGCCGGGCGTGCGCCTGATCAGCCTGCAGAAGGGCGACGGGTTGCACGAACGGGCGACCGCGCCCTTCCCCGTCGCGGAACTGGGCGAGGCCTATCAGGCGGGCGATTTCGCCGACACGGCGGCGGTGCTGGTCGGCCTGGACCTGCTGGTCTGCTGCGACACCGCCGTCGTCCACCTGGCCGGCGCCCTGGACGTCCCCGCCTGGCTGGCGGTCAGCACGGCCAGCGACTGGCGCTGGCTGGAACGCCGCGCCGACAGCCCCTGGTATCCGAGCGTGCGCGTCTTCCGCCAGCAGGTCCGAGGCGAATGGGAGCCGGTGTTCGCCGCCATGGCGGCGCGGCTGGCGTCAGGACGAGGGCGCGAGGCCTAGCTTGGCCGCCCGCTCGGCTAGGTGGGGGGCTAGAGCGGCTGCGGCGGCGATGTCGGCGTCGCCCTGGTCCTTCTTGCCCGTCTTCAGTTCGGCCAGGCCTCGGCCGTAGAGGGACCAGGCGCTCCTGGGCTTGAGCGCCAGCACCGCGTCATAGTCGGCGATCGAGCGGTCGAACTGGCCCAGGCGCAGATAGACCAATCCGCGGCTGTCCAGCGGGGTCGACTGGCGGCCGGACAGGCGCACGGCGCGATTGCAGTCCGACAAGGCCCGGTCGAGCTGCTGGCCGGCCAGGGCGCGGGCCCAGCACCTCCCGTTCAAGGCCTCTGGCAGTCGGCTGTCGGCCTCATGCACGGCCGTCCAGAGATCGAACTGTGTGATCGCAGGCCCGAACTGGTCCAGGGCCAGGTAACGCTGACCCAGCTGCAGGCGCAGGTCCGCCTCCTTCGGGGCGGCTGCGGCCGCGGCGTCGAGGTCGGCCCCGGCGCCGCTCGGATCGTGACCCGCCAGGCGCAGGCCTGCGCGCATGAGCCGGGCGTCCGCATCCTGCGGATCGAGCCTGAGGACGGTGTCCACATCCTCCATGGCCAGGAATGGCTGGTCGGCCGAAAGACGGGCGCCGGCTCGCTGGAAGGCGTAGCGGGGCTCGGCGGGAGACAGCTCCATCGCCCGGCTGAAATCGGCGATGGCGGAGGGATAGTCGCGTCGGGCGGCGGATGCGGCGCCGCGGCGACTGTAGCCGTCCGCGTCCTTCGGCTCCGAGCCCGACGCATCGACGACGGCGGGAGCGGTTGCGGCCGCCCCGGGAACGATCGGCGGCGACGAGCGAGGCGGATGGGAGAGGTCGAACACCGGGCCGCCGATGTAGGAGAAGAACATCTTGGCTTGGCTGTTGGCGACATAGACCCGGTGGGAGAGGAAGAAGTCGGCGCCCACCAGCATCTCCTCGTCCCCCTCCCCCACCGACCCGATGTAGAGGCGGGTGTTGCGGATCTGCTCGTCGCCGACCTGCACCTTGGCGAAGGAGGCGGTCCAGAGCGGAAGCGTGCGACCGCCGAATCCTCGCACGACGCCTGCGGGCCTGGCCTCGGGCCCGTCGGTGCGCACGCCGGCGCGCCTGGCCGCCGCAGGGCTGATCTGGGAGCTGGAGGCCCCGGTATCGAACAGCGCCTTCACCCGGACGCCGTTCACCAGCACCGTGGCGCGGGTCAGGGTGCGACCGGGCTGGGTCGGCTCGATGGGGAGCACCGAATAGGCCTGGCCGCCGCCCCAGTAGGCGAGGTCCTGGCGCTGACAGCCCTTGGGCCGCATGAGCCTAACCGCCCCATGGGCGAAGTCGTAGTCCACATCCCCGAGCCCCAGGATGTTCTGCCCGATGACGCCCACAGCCGGGGCGACCACGTCGCTGCCGCCGGCGAGGAAAAGCTGGTCTGAAAGCACCGCGCCAGAGAGGCCAAAGGCCTTCACCGTTGCGATGCTGGCGTCGGCGCTCCCCCCGATGCCGGACAGGTAGAAGCCGAACGGGGTCGGTCTCTCAGGAAGGTTGAACTGCTTGGCCGCCGCGGGACTGATGATGCTGAAGAAGGCGCCGCTGTCGGTCACGAAGAGGACGTCCGACCCGTTCACCTTGGCCGGCGTGGTCGGCGAAGAGCCCCTCATGGTGATCGGCAATTCGGCGAATTTGGCGAGGGCGCACGCCGCCTCGGCCTGACCGAAACCGGCGCCCGCGAGGGCAAAACCGATCGCCAGAAAGAGGCTGAACCGCCGCGCCCAACCCGCCATCCGTTCGCCTGATCCCATGGCGCCATGCAACCACAAGACGCCGGAACCGGCCAGACGGCGGAACGTCGCTTCGTTCGCCAGACGGCTAGGCCGACGCCTCAGGGTGCGCCCATCTCCCCCACGTGTGGGGGAATACGGCCGAAGGCCGGGAGGGGGCCAGCCGGCGCAGCCGGGCGGAAGCCGCATCGAGGCGGTAGCCCCACGCCCGCGCGACCCCTCGTCGCCTTCGGCGACACCTCCCCATCTGCGATGGGGAGGATCAGTCCATGCCCTTGCCGCGCTCTTTCTGGTCAGGCCGGCGTTCAGGATCGGCTGATTTCGATCTTGGCCGAACCCTCTGCCCCGCTCACACCAGCGTCCCATGGCAGTGCTTGAACTTCTTGCCCGAGCCGCAGGGGCACATGGCGTTGCGGGCGGTCTTCTCCCATCCGCCGGGCAGGGCGGACGGGGGCAGGCGTTCGGCGACCTCGGGGGCCATGAAGCCGCCTTCGGTGGCCAGCGCCGCGCCGTCGCGTTCGTTCTCGCCGGTGGCGGGATCGAGGTGCAGCTCGAACATGGCCTGGGGCTGGGGCGCGAAGTCTTCCGGCGACTGGAACTGGAACTCCACCGTCATCATCCATCGGGTGACGTTCTGGCGAAGCTCCACCGTCAGCTTCTCGAACAGGGCGTAGGCCTCTGACTTGTATTCGTTCAGCGGGTCGCGCTGGCCGTAGCCGCGCAGGCCGATGACCTGGCGCAGATGGTCCAGATGGGTCAGGTGCTCGCGCCACTGCATGTCGATCATCTGCAGCATGAAGTTCTTCT
>CAXTEX010000089.1:0-10090 GCA_964243445.1 uncultured Caulobacteraceae bacterium
GATGAACTCCTCGATCTGGGAGTGGTCGTCCTGGCTCTCGTTCAGCGGGATGCGGATGGCCCGGTCCGGCGCGATCATGGCCTGGCTGAACAGCGCCGTCGCCTTGCCCTTGATGTCGAAATACTTCTGCTCCTCGAAGCCGAACAGGCGGCCGTAGAAGCCCGACCAGGTGCGCATCTCGCCGCGCTTGACGTTGTGGGTCAGGTGGTCGAGCAGGTCGAGACCGACGGTGTTGGCCGCCTCCGCCGCCTGCCAGCCTTCCACCTCGGTCCAGTCGGCGTAGAGGCCGCCCGCCCGGCGGTGCGCGTCGACGAGATAGAGGTTGGAGCCGCCGATGCCCTCGATGGCGTAGGAGCCCGGGCCGAGCGACCCTTGGGCGGCGTCGACCGGCTTGGCGCCCCGCTCGACGGCGACCTCGAAGGCTTCCGCCGCATTCTCCACCCGGAAGGCCATGCCGCTGGCCGAGGGGCCGTGCAGGGCGCCGAACTCCGCCGCCTGGCCCTGCGCCTCGCTGTTGAGCAGCAGGTTGATGCGGCCCTGCTTGTAATGGACGATAGCCTTGGTTGGATGGCGGTGGGCGGCCACGAAGCCGAGCTGCTCGAACTGGGCGGCCATGGCCTGGGGATCGGGCGAGGTGAACTCGCAGAACTCGAAGCCGTCCAGGCCGAGGGGGTTGGCCATGTCGCGGTCCACAGGAGCCTCCAGCAGTTCGTATCCGATCGGTCAGCCTCTGGGCCTTTGCACAGATAGTGTCAACTGTTACCATCTCGCATGGCTGACCGGCTCGTCCTGGACGACTTCATCCCCTATCGCCTCTCCTTCACCTCCAACCTGGTCAGCGGCGGCATCGCCGGGGCCTATCAGGCGCTGTTCGGGCTGAAGATACCGGAGTGGCGGCTGGTCGCCGTCGTTGCGGAGACCGAGGCGATCACCCAGCAGGCGGTCGGCGCGCGGACGGGGATGGACAAGGTCACCGTCAGCCGCGCGGCCATCGCCCTGGCGGATCGCGGCCTTGTGGAGCGTGTCGCGAACGCGTCCGACAAGCGGTCGCACAAGCTCGTCCTGACCGCGCGCGGCCGGGCGCTCTACGCCGACGTGGCGCCCAAGGCGCTCGAGCTGGAGCGGCAGATCTTTGGGGCCTTCGCGCCGGACGACCTCGCCCGCTTCGTCGCCTTCCTCCGCCGGATCGACGCCGTGGTCCAAGGTCTGACCACGGCCTGAGGTCTGCGCCCATCTCCCCCCATGCGTGGGGGAGTACGGCCGAAGGCGGGAAGGGGCCGACCGGCGCAGCCGGGCGGAGGTCGCATCGAGGCGGTTTACGCGCTCCCGCGCGGCCCCTCCGTCGCCTTCGGCGACACCTCCCCATCGGCGATGGGGAGGATCAATTCAGCTCTAATGGCTGGGCGTCACCCGCCAGATGCTCCCGCCGCCGTCCTCGCTCACCAGCAGGGCGCCGTCGTGGGTCACCGCAACGCCCACGGGTCGCCCCCAGACCTGTTTGCCGTCGATGACGAAGCCGGTGACGAAGTCCTCGTAGGCGCCGGTGGGGACGCCATCGTGCAGCTTCAGCCGAACGACCTTGTAGCCGGTGCGTATCGCCCGGTTCCAGGAGCCGTGCAGGGCCACGAAGGCGTCACCGTCGTACTCCGCCGGGAAGGCCGCGGGCCCGTGCGCCTCCTTGGGGTAGAAGGCCAGACCGAGCGCCGCCGAGTGCGGCTGCAGCGGCACGTCGGGGGTGATGACCTTGTCGGCGAGGTCGGGACGCTGGCCCTTCAGCCGCGGGTCCTCGTGGCCGCCCATGTACCACCAGGGCCAGCCGTAGAAGCCGCCGGCCTTCACCCGGGTGACGTAGTCGGGCACCAGGTTGTCGCCCAGCCCGTCGCGCTCGTTCACCGCGCACCAGGGCTGGTCCGTGCCGGGCTGGAGCGTCAGGGCCACGCAGTTGCGGATGCCCGCCGCATAGACCTTCAGCCCGCGCCCCTCCGGATCGAACGCCAGCACGTCCGCCCGGTCGGTCTCCGGGCCCCAGGCGGCGCCCGAGCCGTGCGCGGCGTCATAGGCCTGGGCGTCAGCCACGCTCTTCTTGTCCATCTCCTGGGCCACGTTGGAGGCGGAGCCGACGGAGACGTACATCCGCTTGTCGTCGGGAGAGAAGGCGATGTCGCGCGTCCAGTGGCCGCCAGGGTCCTCCGTCAGCTTGGCGACCACGGTCTGGGACGGTCCGCGGGCCTTCAGATCGCCGTCCTGATAGGGGAAGCGCACCACAGCGTCGGTGTTGGCGACATAGACCCACTTGGGATGGATCGCCGGATAGAAGGCGATGCCGAAGGGCTGGTCCAGGCCGGCGGTGAAGGTGGAGACCTGCGTCGGCCTGGACGCGCCTGGCGTCGTGCGCAGCACGCTGATGCGGCCCTGCTCGCCCTGGCTCAGGAACACGTCGCCGTTCGGCGCGACCCGCATCAGCCGCGCCCCTGGCAGGTTCGAGGCGAACAGCTGCACGGAAAAGCCCGGCGGGACCTTGGGCGCGGCGTTGGCCGGGCGCGGCGCGACGGAGGAGCCATTGCGGGCGGAGGCTGTGGCGAAGGGCGCCGGCAGGTCCTTGACCTCGATCCGCCGCCACACGCCTGGCGCGTCCGAGCGCCAGTCCCCCAGCGCCGCCGTCCCGGTGCGCACGTCGGCTCCGTCCTGGGCGCCGGCGGCGCCTGTGACGAGCGCGACCGCGCCCAGCGCCAGGCCCATCCGGCGACAGGTGGCTGTGAGAATTCGGGTATGCGACGCCATTGCGGCCCCTTGCGAAGCGATCAGGACTGGGTCAATCGTAACGCAATTTCCGAGAGGATGCTTCCATGGCGTCTCGCATCGCCCTCGCCTCGACGGCGCTCCTCGCCGGCGCCGCGGCGCTGGCGGCCGCAGCGGCTGTCGCCGAGGCGGCGGCTGCACCGTCCGGCGACGCCGCTCACGGCAAGATGGTCTTCGCCGCGCGCTGCGGCCTGTGCCATAGCGCCGGCGATGTCGGGGAGGCCGGGCAGGGGCCGCCGCTCGCCGGCGTGGTCGGGCGCATGGCCGCCGCTTCCCCGGACTTCGACTACACCGCGGCCTTGAAGGCCTCGCACCTGAGCTGGACCCCGGCGAATCTGGACAGGTTCCTGGCCGGTCCATCGATGCTCGTCCCCGGCACCGCCATGCCGATCGCCGTCGCCGACGCCAAGACGCGCGCGGACCTCATCGCCTATCTCGCCACCGTGAAGGGCTCCTGATCGAGCGGCGGAAAGCCGAGGACAAAGCGAGCGCGCGGCGCTAAGCTTGACGCATACGACAACCGGCCTCGACGGGCCGCGACAGACGCCCAGACTGCGGGAGGACACCATGGCCGACGGCGCCCAGGACTTCACCAGCGCGATCCCCGATCCCTACGACATCCCGCTCGAGAGCCTGAATCCCGCCCGCCCGGAGGCCTTCCAGCAGGGCGTGGAGCTCCGCTTCTTCGAGCGCCTGCGCAAGGAAGATCCGGTCCACTACACCTCCGAGCACCTGTTCGGACCCTATTGGTCGATCACCAAGTACAACGACATCATGGCGGTCGACACCGACCATGAGACCTTCTCCTCCGAGCCCGCGATCACCATCGCCGAGCAAGACCCCGACTTCAAACTGCCCATGTTCATCGCCATGGACCCGCCCAAGCACGATCTCCAGCGCAAGGTGGTCAGCCCCATCGTGGCGGGACCGAACCTTCAGGCCATGGAGCCGCTGATCCGGGAGCGGGCGGGCGAAATCCTGGACGCCCTGCCGATCGGCCAGGAGATCGACTGGGTCGACAAGGTCTCCATAGAGCTGACCAGCATGACGCTGGCCAACCTGTTCGATTTTCCCCAGGAAGACCGCCGCAAGCTCACCCGTTGGTCCGACGTGTCCACCGCCACGCCCGAAAGCGGTCTGATCGAGAGCGAAGAGGCCCGCCGCGCCGAACTGATGGAGTGCGTGGGCTATTTCATGAAGCTCTGGAACGAGCGGGTGAACGCCCCGCCCAGGCCGGACCTGATCTCCATGCTGGCGCACGGCGAGGCCACGCGGCACATGGATCAGGCCGAATATCTGGGTAATCTGATCCTGCTGATCGTGGGCGGCAACGACACCACCCGCAACTCCATCACCGGCAGCGTGCTCGCGCTCAACCAGAACCCGGACCAGTACGAGCAGCTCAAGGCCGACCGTTCCCTGATCCCCAGCATGGTGTCGGAGACCCTGCGCTGGCAGACCCCGCTGGCCCACATGCGCCGCATCGCCAAGCGCGACGTCGAGATCGGCGGCAAGACCATCCGCGCCGGCGAGAAGGTGATCATGTGGTACGTGTCGGGCAACCGCGACGAGACCGTGATCGAGCGTCCGAACGACTTCTGGATCGGCCGTCCGCGGGTGCGCCAGCATCTGGCCTTCGGCTTCGGCATCCACCGCTGCGTCGGCAACCGCCTGGGCGAGCTGCAGCTCAAGATCATCTGGGAGGAGATCATGAAGCGCTTTAGCCGCATCGAGGTGGTGGGCGAGCCCACACGCGTCCTGTCCACCTTCGTGCGCGGCTACAAGACCCTGCCGGTCAAGCTGCACGCGCTTTAGGTTCGCCTCCCTCGCGGGAGAGGGTCAGCGGGTGAACAGAGCCTTCGGCACCTCCACGTGGACGCCCTTGTTGCGGTCCACCAGTTCGGTGATCTCCACGTCGCCTGCGACGCTGACCAGCATGTAGGCGTCGTCGCGGCTCATGTGCTTGGTCGCGACCAGGAAGCCGATCATGTTCTGCACCGCCTTCCTCGCCGCGCGGCTGAGGTCGTCGTCGAAGCCCATGGAGATGTAGCTCGAAGGCGTCTCGGCGCGCGGATAGTCGAGCGTATCGCCCTTGTGCAGGATGAACTGCAGGGTTCCGGTGAGCGAGGTCTCCATGGCGGTGACGTCGACCTCGCCATTGCCCTGACCCGCATGACCGTCGCCGACCTCGAACAGGGCGCCCGGCGCATGCACGGGCAGGAACAGGGTGGTCCCGGCGACCAGCGCCTTGTCGTCCATATTGCCGCCGCTGATGGTGGGCGGCGTGCTGTCATAGCGGCCGAAGCTCGCCGGCGGCGCATCGCCCATGCTGCCGAAGAAGGGATGCAGCGGCACGTCCACGCCCGGCGCGAACCGAGCGAGATTGGCCGCCCGGTCGAGCGGGATGATCTTCATGCGTGAATACGGGAAGTCGTCGGTCAGAAAGCCCGCGCCGTAGCGGAAGCCGTTGTAGGCGTAGGGAATGGCCAGATCGATCTTGAGGATGCGCACCTCCAGCGTGTCGCCGGGCTGGGCGCCCTCGACGGCCACGGGACCCGTCAGGATGTGGCCGCCGGGGCCGCGGTCATGCACCTGGTCGAACACGGTGCGCAGGCTCTGCTGCACGTCTGCGGGCGCCACGCCGGCCTTCTCCAGCGCCGTGGGGCTGGAGGTCAGCAGGGTGTGGAAGACCACCGTGTCGCCTGATCGCACCGTGAGCACGGGCTTGGCTTCGGCGTCGTAATTGCCCCAGGCGACGGTGGCGGGGGTCGCGGGCAGGTCGTAGGTCGCAGCCCGGGCAGGAGGGCCAAGGGCGGCCAGCAGCAGCGCGGCTGCGGCGGCGAGATCGGTGCGCATGGCGTCTCCATCGCTAAGCGCTTCAGCCTAGCGCCTTCCCGACGGGCTGTCCCCACCGGCCGCCTCAGTCGTCGTGTCTGTTCCACCATGCCCCGCCTGTGGCCTGGAACAGGGCGATGGTGTCCGTATAGCGGGCGGTCTGGGCCTGGACCTGGGCCTGGAGGGCGAGGCGGTAGTTCTGCTCGGTGGCGAGCACCTGGGCGCCGTTGAGCTGGCCGAGCTGCTGCTGGGCGCGGGCGATCTGCAGCGCCTTGAGGGTCGCCTGTTCGGCTTGTCCGGTGGCGTTCAGGGCCGCCGCGTCGATCTGGACGGCCTGCAGCGCGTCGGCGACGTTCTGGAACGCCTGCAGCACGGTGGAGCGGTACTGGGCGCGGGCCTGGTCGTAGAGCGCCTTGGCCTGGCGCTGCTTGGCGAGCAGCTGGCCGCCCTGGAAGACGGGCTGTGTGAACCCGCCGGCCAGGGTCCAGAAGTCATTGGCGTGGGTCAGGATGGAGCCGATGCCGGTGGAGGCGCCGCCGCCGTTGGCCGACAGGGTGATGGACGGCAGGCGCGCGGCGATGGCCACGCCGACCGCGGCGCTGGCGGCGTGCAGGTTGGCCTCCGCGGCGCGCACGTCGGGGCGCTGGTCGAGCAGGCGCGACGGCAGGCTGACCGGCAGGGTCGCGGGCAGGGTCAGGGCGTTGAGGCTGAGCGGCGGATCGGGGAACTCGGCGCGGGTGCGCCCGGTCAGTTCGGCGATCAGGTCCTGGGACTGGGCGAGCTGACGGCGCAGCGGCTCGAGCTGGGCCTGGGCCTGGGCCAGGGCGGCGATCTGGCCCGAGACGTCGGCCTGGGCGAGCTGGCCCAAGGCTTTTTCCTGGCCGTAAAGCTTGAGCAGATCCTGGTCGATGGCCACCAGCCGCTCATAGGCGTCGATCTGGGCCTTCAGCCCGGCGGACTGGACCGCCGCCTGCGCCACATTGGTGGTGATGGTCAGATAGCTGGCCTCCAGCTCGTAGCGCTGCTGTTCCGCCAGGGCGGCCGAGTTCTCGATTCCCCGCCGCACGCCGCCGAACACGTCGGGCGTGTAGGAGATGGCCAGCTGGACCGTGTAGAGGCTGAACAGCTGGATCGGAGCGTTCAGGGTGGGCGACAGCGTCAGGCTGTCCTTTTCGCGGCTGGCCTGGCCGCTGAGCGCCGCGGTCGGATAGAGGCCGCCGCGCTGGTAGGCGAGCTGGGCCTGAGCCGAGCGGAGCGAGGCGCGGGCGGTGTCCAGGTCGGGGTTGGCCTTGATGGCGCGGGCCACCAGGGCGTCGAGTTCGGGGCTCCTGAACAGGCTCCACCATGCGCCCGGCAGGTCCTGGCCGTAGGCTAGGGTCTGGGCGTTTGCGCCCGGCAGGCCTGCAGGCCCGGCCTGGGTGCGGACAGGCGCGCCGCTCGGCAGGTATCCGGCTCCGGGCGGCGGCGTCGGCCGTTGGAAGTTGGGCCCGACCGTGCAGCCGGCCAGCAGGCCGGTCGTCAGCAGCAGCGCCGTGAGGCCGAGACGGGGAAGCCCCTTCATACGCCGCCCTCCGGTACGACGGATCCAGGGCTCGGCGCGCCGGTCTCCGCGCGTCTCGCGCGGGGTGGCCGGGAGAAGAGGTCGATGAGCACGGGCAGGGCCAGCAGGATCAGCACCGGGGCGAGCAGGATGCCGCCGACCACGACCAGGGCCAGGGGCCGCTGCACCTGGGAGCCGATGCCGTGGGACAGGGCTGCGGGAAGCAGGCCCACGCAGGCCGCGAAACAGGTCATGGCCACCGGGCGCAGCTGGGTCTCGCAGGCGCGGCGCAGGGCTTCGGCCCGCTCCAGCCCGGCTTGGGTCAGGTGGTTGAACGAGGACAGCACGATGATGCCGTTCATCACCGAGATGCCGAACAGGCCGATGAAGCCGATCGCCGCGGAGACGCTGAGCGCGGTCCCGGTCAGCGACAGGGCCAGTATGCCGCCGACCATGGCCATGGGCATGACGCTGAGCGCCAGCAGGGTGTCGACTAGGGAAGAGAAGTTGATGAACAGCAGCAGGGCGATCAGCGCCAGGCTGATGGGGATGGCTACCGAAAGCTGGGCCAGGGCGGCCTTCAGCTCGCCGAGCTCGCCCACCCATTCGAGGTGGTAGCCGCCGGGCAGCGCCACCTTTCGGGCCACCGCGGTCTGGGCTGCGGCGACGGTGGAGCCCAGGTCGCGCCCGCGCACGCTGAATTCGATGGGGATGTAGCGCTCCTGCTGCTCGCGGTAGACGAAGGCCGCGCCGGAGACGAGCTTGACGTCGGCGACCGCTGACAGCGGCACCTGCACTACGCCGGAGCCGCCCACCGCGGTCGTGGGCGTGGCGATGAGCAGGTTGCGGATGGCGTCCAGGCTGGAGCGCCCCTCCGGCGCCAGCCGCACCAGCAGCGGGAAGTTGCGGTCGCTGCCCTGCTCATAGAGGGCGCCCGCCGCCTGTCCGCCGACGGCTGCGGCCACCACCGCGTTGACGTCGCCGGGCTGCAGCCCGTAGCGGCCGGCGCGCACCCGATCCACGTCGATCCTGACCGTGGGCTGGCCGAGCGCGCTCAGCACCTGCAGGTCCTCGACGCCGGGGATGGTCTTCATCACCGCGCCGACCTTGTCGGCGGTGGCCTGCAGGGTCTCCAGATCCGGCCCGAAGATCTTCACCGAATTGGCCCCCTTCACGCCCGAGGCGGCCTCCTCGACATTGTCTTCGATGGTCTGGGAAAAGTTGAACTCCACCCCCGGGAAGCGACGCTCCAGCTCGCCCGAGAGCTGGGCGGTCAGGGCCTCCTTGGTGATGTGTCCGGGCCAGGTGTCGAAGGGCTTCAGCGGCACGAAGAACTCCGCATTGAAGAAGCCGGTGGCGTCGGTGCCGTCGTCGGGGCGGCCGTGCTGGGACACCACCGTCTGCACCTCGGGATAGGACTTGATCACGCTGCGCATGCGGTTGACGTAGCCGTCGCCCTCCTCCAGCGAGATGGCGCCGGGCAGGGTGGCCCGGATCCAGAAGTTGCCTTCCTCCAGGTGGGGCAGGAACTCGGTGCCGAGCGACCCCGCCGCCAGCACGGTCACCGCCAGCAGGGCGCCCAGCCCCCCCAGCGTCAACACCTTGTTGGCCAGGGCGAACTCCAACGCCGGCGCATAGACGCGGCGAAGCCCGCGCACCAGCAGGGTGTCGCGCTCCTTCAGGTCGCTCGGCAGCATCAGGGCGCAGAGCGCTGGCGTGATGGTGAAGGTGGCGAGCAGGCCCCCGCAGATGGCGTAGGCGTAGGTGCGAGCCATGGGACCGAAGATGTGGCCCTCCACCCCGCTCATGGTGAACAGCGGCACGAAGCTGGCGATGATGATGGCGGCGGAGAAGAAGATGGAGCGGCTGACCTGGGCTGCGGACTCCGCGATCACCGCCAGCTTTGCGCCTTGGCGGCGTTGCGGCTGCAAGGTCTCGCTCGCGTGCTCGGCGATGTGGCGGTAGATGCTCTCCACCATGATCACGGTGGCGTCGACCACCAGGCCGAAGTCGATGGCCCCCACCGACAACAGGTTGGCCGACTCGCCTCGCAGCGTCATCAGCAGGATGGCGAAGAACAGGGCGAAGGGGATGGTGATGGCCACGATCACCGCGCTGCGCAGATTGCCCAGGAACAGCCACTGGATGACGAAGATCAGCACCATGCCTTCCACCATGTTGTGGAGCACGGTGTGGGTGGTGACCGCGATCAGGTCGGATCGGTCGTAGATCTTCTCCACGTGGACGCCGGGCGGCAGGACGCCGGTGCTGTTGATCTTCTGGACCTCGGCTTCCACGCCCTTGATGGTGGGGGTGGACTTCTCGCCGCGGTGCATCAGCACGATGCCCTCCACCACGTCGCCGTCCGCGTCCTGGCCGGCGATGCCGAGCCGGGGCAGGTGGCCGACCTGGACGCTGGCCACATCGCCTATGGTGACCGGCTGGCCGTTGGGCGCGGCGATCAGGGTGTGGCGCACCTCGTCCATCGAGTGGATCAGGCCGATGCCCCGCACGATGGCGGCCTGGGGCCCGATGTTGAGGGTCTGGCCGCCGACGTTGCTGTTGGCGCTGTTCAGCGCGGTGATGACCTGGGCCAGGGACACGCCGAAGGCGTTCAGCCTGGAGCGGTCCACGTCGATCTCATAGGCCTTGGTCTTGCCGCCCCAGCCGGTGACGTCGATGACGCCGGGCACCGCCTTGAACCGGCGCTCCAGCACCCAGTCCTCGAGCGTCTTCAGGTCGGTGACCGAATAGCCCGGCGGGCCGCCCACCCGGTAGCGGTAGATCTCCCCGATCGGGCTCTCCGGAGAGATCTGCGGCTGCGAGCCGTTGGGCAGGGCCGGCAGCTGGCTCAGTCGGCCGATCACCCGCTGCTCGGCCTCGTCGTAGGAGAAGTCGTAGGAGAACTGCACCTTC
>CAXTEX010000090.1:0-10069 GCA_964243445.1 uncultured Caulobacteraceae bacterium
CGGGCCTGGTCCGCGACATCGCCGACGACCTGGCGGAGAGCGGCGCGGCGCTGTCGCTGAAGGAGCGGCTGGGGGCGGTCTGCGGGACCATGGCCTGCCACGGCAGCGTGCGGGCGGGCCGACGGTTGAGCGCCCCCGAGATGAACGCCTTGCTCCGCCAGATGGAGGCCACGCCCCACTCCGGCCAGTGCAACCACGGCCGTCCCACCTATGTGGAGCTGAAGCTGGCCGACCTGGAGCGTCTGTTCGGGCGGCGGTGAGGGGATGACGCCGGCGCGCCCGATGAGGAGGCTGAGCGCCTACGGCCTGCTCGCCGGGGATGAAGATCTTCTGTCGCTCGGCGACGCCGGACGAGGGTGATACGGCTCAGCCCATGATCCTGCCCGACCGTTTCGCGTCCCTGGCGGACGTCTTCCACCGTGCTCTGGACGTGGGCGAGGAGCTTGGCGCCCGCTTTAGCTTGGTTCAGGATGGAGAGGTGGTGGTCGACGCCTGGGGCGGGTACGCCGACCGGGCGCGAACCCGCCCCTTCGACGCGCAGACGCTCACCCCGGTCTTCTCCACGACCAAGGCCGTGGCCGCCCTGCTCGTGGCCCGCCTGGTCGACCAGGGCCGGCTCGACTACGATCAGACGGTCGCCAGCGTCTGGCCCGAGTTCGCCCAGGCCGGCAAGGCGGCCATAACCGTCGGCCAGGCCCTGTCGCACCAGGACGGCCTGGCGGGCCTGCCCGATCCCATGGACCCGGGCCTGTGGCTGGAGTGGGACGCCATCACGGCCAAGCTCGCCGCCATGGCGCCGCTGTGGCCGCCGGGTACGGCCAGCGGCTACCATCCCATCACCTTCGGCTTCATCGCCGGGGAAATCTTCCGCCGGGTGGACGGGCGCAGCATGGGCCGGGCGCTACGAGAGGACCTGTCCGACCCCTTCGGCCTGGACCTGTGGATCGGCCTGCCGGACGCCGAGTTCCCGCGCGTCGCCGAGCTGGAGCGCCCCCACCGCTTCGCCGAGTTCGGCCCCATCACCGAGGTCAAGCGACTGGCCTTCCTGACCAGATGGGCCGCGCCGGGCGGCCGGGGCGCGGACGCCTGGCGGCGTGCGGAAATCCCCTCCGCCAACGGCCATGTGACGGCGCTCGGTTTGGCTCGGCTGATGAACGCCATGGCCTGCGGCGGCGTGCTGGACGGAGAGGCCATCCTCAAGCCTGAGACCGCGGCCCTCGCCGCCCGTCAGCGCATCCTCGGCCAAGACCTGGTGCTGCCCTTCGAGATCGGTTGGGGCGCGGGCTTCATGCGCAACGCGCCCAACATGATCTACGGCCCGGGGCTTAACAGCTTCGGACATTCCGGCTGGGGCGGCAGCTGTGTCTTCGCCGACCCGGAGCGCGGCCTCTCCGGCGCCTATGTGATGAACCGCCAGTCGCCCGACCTGATCGGCGACCCGCGCGCGGTAAGGCTGATCCAGGCGGCCTACGCCTGTCTGAACGCTTCCGGCAAGTAGGGGGTCAGGCGCAGAGCCAGCTCCGCCGGCGGCCGGCGCGCGCGTCCGTCGGGCGTGATGCAGGCGGCCTCCACCTCGGCCGAACAGACCCGATCGCCCGCCCGCTCGATCGTCTGGCTGAACCGCAACCGCGCCCGCCCGGCTCCGGCCAGGGTGGTGCGCACCACCAGGGCGTCGTCGATCCGTGCACCTAGGCGGAACGTCACGTCGAGCCGCAGCACGGCGAACGCCGTCCCCAGCGCTCCCATGGCGGTGTGGTCGACCCCGGCCAGCCGCAGGAAGTCCGATCGCCCCCGCTCGAAGAAGCGGACATAGCTGGCGTGGTAGACCAGCCCGGTGAAGTCGGTGTCCTCATAATAGACCCGTACCGGCAGCCTATGCTCGCGCCCCTCGAACGCGCCGGCGGTGGGCGCGGCGACCGTCTCCGAACCCTCCACGGTCATTCCTCAAACAGTCCCGTCTGGGCCGGCTTCTGCGGCGGCGGCTTGAGGCCGAGATGGTCGTAGGCCTTGCCGCCGGCGACCCGACCGCGGGGCGTGCGCAACACATAGCCCTGCTGCAGCAGATAGGGCTCGATGACGTCCTCCACGGCGTCGCGGGCTTCGGCCAGGGCCGCCGCCAGGGTCTCCGCCCCGACCGGGCCGCCGCCGTAGAGCTCGATCAGGGCGCGCAGGTAGCGCCGGTCCAGCCCGTCCAGGCCGGCCTCGTCGACCTCGAGCCGGGCGAGGGCGCGGGCGGCGGCGGCGCGGTCGATGGTCGTGGCGCCGTCGGCCTCGGCGAAGTCACGCACGCGTCGGAGCAGCCGCCCGGCCACGCGCGGGGTGCCGCGGGCGCGGCCGGCGATCTCGGCGGCGCCCTCGCCCGTCAGGGACGCGCCCATCCTGCGCGCGGCGTGGGCCAGCACCGACTGCAGCTCCAGCGGCGTGTAGAACTCCAATCGTAAGGGGATGCCGAAGCGGTCGCGCAGCGGATTGGCGAGGAGGCCGGCGCGGGTGGTGGCGGCGACCAGGGTGAAGGGGTTCAGCGGGATCTGCACCGAGCGGGCGGACGGGCCCTCGCCGATCACCAGGTCCAGCACGTGGTCCTCCATGGCCGGATAGAGGATCTCCTCCACTGTCACGGGCAGGCGATGGACCTCGTCGATGAACAGGACGTCGCGCGGCTCCAGATTGGTCAGTATGGCGGCGAGGTCGCCGGGCTTGGCCAGCACGGGTCCGGAGGTGGCGCGGAAACTCACCCCCAGCTCGCGCGCGATGATCTGGGCCAAGGTGGTCTTGCCGAGCCCGGGCGGGCCGAACAGCAACACGTGGTCCAGCGCTTCGGCCCGGCCGCGGGCGGCGTCGATGAAGACCTTGAGATTGGCCTTGACCGGCGCCTGGCCGGTGAACTCGGCCAGGGTCTGGGGCCGGAGCGCCCGGTCGAAGCTCTCCTGAGGCGCGGGATCGCCCGAGACCAGCCGGCTCACCGTCCGAGCTCCTGCAGGGCGGCCTTGATCAGCACGGGCAGGGCGGCGTCGGCGTCGAGGCGGGCAACCACCGCCTCGACCGCGCGGCGAGCCACCGGCTCCGCCATGCCGAGGCCGAGCAGGGCGGCGACCGCTTCGCCGGCGGTGGAGGGCGGCGGGGCGGGCGAGGCGGTGTCGACCGCCCCGCTGTGCATGGGCAGGGTGAGCCCAGCGCCGATCGGCTTGCCCTTCAACTCCGTGACGATGCGCAGGGCGAGCTTGGCGCCGACGCCGTTGGCCCGGCTGATCGCGGCCTTGTCGTCGCGCGCCACTGCAGACGCGAGTTCGGCCGGAGGCAGCACGTCCAGCACCGCCAGCGCGGCTTTTGGCCCTACGCCCTGGATGGCCTGGAGCTGGGTGAAGGCTTGGCGCTCGGGCTTGGAGAGGAAGCCGTACAGCCGGGTGCCGTCCTCCCGGGTCTGGCTGTCGATGTCGAGCGTCACCGCCTCGCCGATCGGGGGCAGGCGCTGCAGGGTGCGCGCGCCGCAGCGCACGACATAGCCGACGCCCATGACGTCGATCAGGCACTCCTCGTCGGCGATGTCGCCGAGGACGCCCCTGAGCCGACCGATCACGCCGCGCCCTTCATCCGGCCGGTCAGGGAGGGCGCGGAGCGCAGGTGGGCGTGGGTCACCGCCACGGCCAGGGCGTCGGCGGCGTCGGCGGTGACCTCGCCCGCTGTCGGCAGCAGGCGGCGCACCATGAAGGCGACCTGGGCCTTGTCCGCGCCGCCGGTGCCGACCACGGCCTTCTTGACCAGGCGGGTGGCGTATTCGGCCACTGGCAGGCCGGCGCGGGCGGGGGCGAGCAGAGCGCAGGCGCGGGCTTGGCCGAGCTTGAGGGTGGAGGCGGGATTGACGTTGACGAACACCTCCTCCACCGCCGCCTCGTGCGGCGCATGTTCGGCGATCACCGCGTCAAGCTGGTCCAGCAGGGCGAGCAGGCGCGGCGCCAGGGCGTCCCCGTCCGGCGCGCAGGCGACGCCGTGGGCGATGTGCACGAGCCGCGATCCTGTGCAGGCCACCACGCCCCAGCCGGTGCGGCGCAGGCCCGGGTCGAGGCCGAGGATGCGAATCGTCACGTTCGTCATGTGTTCTGGAGCTTAGACCATGGAACACGAGCGGGAGCGTTAACGCCGCTGCATCCTGGCCGCGGCGTCAGCCGCCCATCATCGCGGCGAAGCGGTCGAACAGGTAGAGGGAGTCGGTCGGGCCGGGGCTGGCTTCCGGATGGTGCTGGACGCTGAACACCGGGCGATCCTTCAGCCGTAGGCCGGCGTTGGTGCCGTCGAACAGGGAGATGTGGGTCTCCTGCACCGCATCGGGCAGGCCCTCACGGTCGACGGTGAAACCATGGTTCATGGACACGATCTCGACGCGGCCTGTCTGAAGATCTTTCACCGGGTGGTTGGCCCCGTGGTGGCCCTGATCCATCTTGATGGTCTTGGCGCCCAGCGCCAGCGACAGCATCTGGTGGCCGAGGCAGATGCCGAACACCGGCAGGCCCGAGTCGACCAGCGTCTGGATCTCGGGCACGGCGTACTCGCCCGTCGCCGAGGGATCGCCCGGACCGTTGGACAGCAGCACGCCGTCGGGCTTTCGCGCCAGCACGTCCTCAGCGCTCGTGGACGCCGGCAGCACCGTGGCGCGCGCGCCGATTGAGGTCAGGGCGCGCAGGATATTGCGCTTGATCCCATAGTCCAGCACCGCCACCTCGAACCGCGGCTCGGGACGCGGCTTGGCGTAGCCGTCCGGCCAGGACCACAGGCCCTCGTCGAAGGTGAAGCCCTGCAGGGTGGTGGCCTCCCGCGCCAGGTCCATCCCCGCCAGCCCGCGCCAGGCCTTGGCCTGCGCGATCAGGGCGTCGAGATCGAAGCGGCCGTCGGGCGCGTGGGCGATGACGCCGTGCGGCATGCCCTGTTCGCGGATGCTGCGGGTGAGCCGCCGCGTATCCACTCCCGCCAGGCCGATCACGCCGCGCGCCTTCATCCAGGCGTCGAGCGCGCCCGAGGCGCCCCCGCCCGCCCGCCAGTTCGCCGCCGGCGTGGGTACGTCGCGGAAGACGGCGCCGCGGGCGGTGGTGCGCGCGCCGCCGAAGCCGCCTTCATGGCCGAACTGCTCGGTGTCCTGAAGATTGACGCCGGTGTTGCCGATGTGGGGGAAGGTGAAGGTGACGATCTGGGCCATGTAGGAGGGATCGGTCAGGATTTCCTGATAGCCGGTCATGGCGGTGTTGAAGCAGACCTCGCCCACCGCCTCGCCGACATGGCCGACGCCGACGCCGTGGAACACCGTCCCGTCGGCGAGCGCCAGC
Source organism: uncultured Caulobacteraceae bacterium (assembly GCA_964243445.1). GTDB lineage: Bacteria > Pseudomonadota > Alphaproteobacteria > Caulobacterales > Caulobacteraceae > CAHJWH01. The sequence continues at coordinate 5,316 of CAXTEX010000090.1, forward strand.
ACCCCGGTCGCGCCTTCGATCTCCCGCGACATCGCCGAACCTCCGTCCGCCCGCGATGTCGGGCGCGCGGGCGTGCATATAGGCGATCGGCGGGGCTGGCGAGCGTGGGCCGTCGACCTCAGGCGGAGGCGAGTTTCTCGCGGCGCCGCGCCGGGCGAGCAAGCAGGCCTCTGACCGGCCACGCCAGCATCTCCAGCACGGTCTGCGGCTCCTCGCCCGTGTCCAGGCCGGTCTGCACCCGTTCGCCGGGACAGGGACGACGGTAGGCGCCGCTCAGCACGTCGAAGATGGGGAACAGCGAGGCGAAGTTGACGTCGAAGTGCTCCGCCGCGTCGGAGTGGTGCAGGCGGTGATAGCCCGGCCCGTTGACGACCCAGGACCAGCGTCCGAAGTCCAGGCGCGTGTTCGAATGCACGACGAAGTGCCAGTAGCTGGCCAGTACATAGACGACCACCACGCTAGGCGGCGTCTTGAACACCACGCCCACCGCGAGCCAGACGGTGATCATCTTGATCGCCGGCTCCAGCCAGAAGTGGCGGGCGGTGGTGGCGGAGTCGAAGGCCCGGTCGCTGTGATGCAGCGAATGCATGGCCCAGAGCGCGGGCACGGCGTGCTGGGCCCGATGGAACAGATACTCGCCCAGATCCATGGCCAGGAAGTAGACGGCCAGCGACGCCCACCAGCCTGCTCCCCGGGTCGGCAGGGCCACTAACCCGCCGCCCGCCATCCCGATCGCCGCGGTAGTGAGGCCGCCGAGGGCCGGCGCGGCGATGGTCTGGCCGACGAACAGCGCCGCCCAGGCCGCAAGGCTGACGTGATGGAGCTTCTCGCGCCGGAGATGCGCCGGCCACGCCCGCTCCAGCGTGTGGCGCACCGCGGCGATCATGAGCAGGGGACCCGCGAGCACCAGCCCGACGCGCAGGGCGATCATGACGGGAGGCAAGGGCGAACTCCGCAGCGGCTTCGCGCCAGCCTAGGCGCAAGATGTCCACCAGCCGGTTAAGACGTCCGCTCACGCCTGGTTAAGGACGCCGAGCTAAAGTTCGGCTTCGCCCCGGCGATCCCGGCGGAACGGACGCCCCTGTGGACAGCGCCACCAACGTCACGCCCCTGACCCCGATCCTCGGCCGCGCCCGCCTGGCGCTGATCAAGCGGCTGGCCGACGTCGTCTGCCTGCCGTCCAGCCGGGTGAACGGGTTCGAGCGGTCGATGACCGCCGACCTGTTGGTGGAGATGCTGCGCGAAGCGGCGCCGCGCGATCGCGCGCGCGTCGCGCGGCGGTTGGCCAGCCTGGTGGAGATGCCGACGCGACTGCTGCGGCTGCTGCTGCGCGACGACATCGAGGTCGCGCGACCGCTGCTTTCGGAGGACACCGCCCTCGGCGATGCGGACCTGATCGACTGCGTGCGCGAGGCCGGGCCGGAGCATCGACTGCTGATCGCCCGCCGGCGCGATGTGAGCCAGCTCGTCTGCGAGGCCTTGATCGAAGCGGGCGAGCAGGCCGTGATCGAGGCGGTGCTGCGCAACATCGGGGCCCGGCTAACGGCCGACGCGGTGGACGCCCTGGTCGCCGCCTCCCGCGACACGCCGAGCCTCATTCCGGCCATCCTCAAGCGGGCCGAACTGAAGCCCGCCCACGCCTATGTGCTGTTCTGGTGGGCCGAGCCGGATCAGCGCCGCGCGATCCTGCAGCGGTTCGCCGTCTCCCGCGAGGTGCTGCAGGAGGCCGCCAGCGACGTCTTCGCCATGGCGGCGGAGGAGAACTGGCAGGACCCCCTCGTGCGCAAGGCGCTGCAGTTCGTCGAGCGCCGCCAGCGCAACCGGGCCGCCATCGCCCGCTCCCCTTACGCCAGCCTGGACGAGGCGGTGGCCGAGGCCCAGTCCGGCATGACGCGCGAGCTGGCCAGCGAGATCGCCTTCCTGGCCGGGATCAAGCCGACCACCGCGGCCAAGATGTTCACCGATCCCTATGGGGAGCCGCTGGCCATCCTGTGCAAGGCGACGGGCCTGCCGAGAAGCGCGGTGCTGGCGCTTTGGCGGGCGCTCCGGCGCATCGAGACCGACAGCACGGGCGAGATGGCGGTGGGGCTGCAGCGCACCCTGTATGTCTATGACATGATGGCCGTGGACAGGGCCCAGACCGTGCTGCGCTACTGGAACTGGTCGCTGTCCTCGGCGCTGACGCCGGCCCTGGTGCGCGCCATCCGCGAGGGCGACGACAGCGCATTGGACGAATACTCCCAGCCCCAGCGCGCCGCCATGCTCGCCCTCGCCCGCGACTTCGGCCGCTAGGCGGGCGAGCCGCTCAAAGCCCGCGCCGTCCGAAACCGGAGACGGCGGCGGGGGCGCCGAAGGCGGCGGCGCGGGGCGGCGACGGCGCCGGCGGCTCGGCCGTCCAGTCCGCGTCCGCACCGTCCACGGGACCCGCGCCGCCCGGCCAGAACAGCAGGACGCCGGCGAAGCTCAGATTGACCGCGACCCCGAGCACGGTGATCTGGTGCAGGTGGCCGATGGACAGCGCCGGGACGCTCATGGCGAGCACCCGGTCGATCAGGCCCAGGCCGAAGACGCCAAGGATGGTCCAGAGCGGACTCCATCCGATGTCGCGGATGCGGCAGGCCTGCAGCGACAGGCTGGTCCAGAACCAGAGCGGGACCACGACCACGCCCGCCAGCCCCAGGGCCTTGAAGTTCACCGCCCTGCCGGCGCCCGGATGCAGCCCGAACACCAGCATCAACGCCACGAAAGCCACGACCAGCACCGGTCCTAGCGCAAGGCATGTGAGAAAGTATCTCAGGCGGCCCAGCCGGCCCTTGAACTTGAGCAACGAAGCAAGCATGGCGTGTCTCCCCATGTCGCTCGTACAATCCTAGATTTTACATTCTGCAAACAGACGCGCTTAACTGTCGTTAAGCTCATCGATCATCGATCTGGAGCGGCGTTAAACCGCCGTCGGGTCAGATCGGCATGTTCAGGATCTGCTGATAGGCCTGGATCACCTGGTCGCGTACGGCCATCATGGTCTCCAGGCTCGCCTGGGCCGAGGAGATGGAGGTGACCACGTCCACCAGGTCGGCCTTGCCCTGGACATGGGCGGCCATCTGCTTCTCCGCCGTGCGTGAGGAGCCGACGACATCGTTCATGGCGTGGGTGACGAGCTGGCCGAAGTCCGGACCGCCTTCGGCCGCCGGCGCGGAGGCGGACGGCTTGAAGCCCTGGTTCTGGACCGCTGAATAGGCGCGCGCGGCGAGCTGGGGAGGGATCATGGCCTAGGCCTTCACTTCTTGATCAGGTCCAAGGTGCGCATCTGCAGCGCATTGGCGGTCTGGATCATGTTCAGGTTGGCGTCGTAGGCGCGCTGGGCCTCCTTCATGTCCAGCGCTTCGGTCAGCGGATCCACGTTGGGCATCTTCACATAGCCCCGCGCGTCGGCGCCGGGCGCGCCCGGCTCGTACTGGGTGTGGAAGGCGGCGGCGTCCGGCTGCACCCGCGCCATCCTCACACCCTTGCCGCCATCCGAGGTCACGTGCGGCTCGAACACCGGCACCTGCCGCTGATAGGGGTCGCCGCCGGGGGTGGTGGCGCCGCTGTCGGCGTTGGCGATGTTCTCCGCGATGATCCGCATGCGCGCCTGCTGCGCCTGGAGCGCGGAAGCGGCGATGGCGACGGTGGCGTCATTGTTGGAGGTGATGGCGGCCATGGTTCAGGTCTTCCGTCCCTAGCTGCTCTTGCCCGGCGCGCGGGCCGCGGTGGTGAGCAGGGTCATGGACTGCTGGTAGAAATCGATGGCCGCCTCATAGTCGATGCGCGCGCCGGTCATCTTGGCCATCTGCTCCTCCAGCACGACCTGGTTGCCGTCCAGCCGGGTCTCGCTGTCGGGTGCGACCTGCGGCCGGAAGGGGTCGCCCGAGCCGCCGGATGTCGAGGCGCTACCAGCGATGTGGGCGGGGTCGGTGCGCGCCAGCCCGGACAGGCCCAGGCGCGGCCGCAGCATGGCCTCGAAGCTGAACGGCTTCAGGTCGCGGGGCGCGTAGCCAGGCGTGTCGGCGTTGGCGATGTTCTCGGACAGCAGGCGCTCGCGCTGGTTCACATAGCCCAGCTTGTCCTTCAGCATCGAGAACAGGGGGATGTCGTCCAGGCCCACGGCGCGTCTCCGCCCGGCCGTTCTTGCCGGGGTCCGGCGTAATTTGCCGGGCGCGTGGTTAACGTCGCGTTTCCACAGGCGGCGGGGTCATGGTTAATCGCGCGTTAACGCCTCGGCCGCAGCATGCAGCCGCCGCACGATCGCCGCGGCGCGACCGGATGCGGCTATGCTGCTCTTCCTCCAGGCGGTGTTCGCCCTGGCCGCGACCCTCGGGCTGTTCGGCGTAGGCGTCTACGCCGCGCGCCGCTGGGGCCCGGCGGGGCTGATGAAGCCGAATGCGACCGGTCCGCGCCGGCTGGCTGTCGTCGAGACCCTGACGCTAGACCCCGGTCGCCGCCTGGTTCTGGTGCGCGTGGACCAGGAGGAGCGCCTGCTGCTGCTGGGAGAGGGCCAGGTGCTGAGCCCGCTTATGGCGCTGGGGCGGCGGCCATGAGCCGCTGGCGAACGATGATGCAGCGGCTGGGCGCGCCGGATGCGGCGGAAACGCGCCGCGCCGCCCTGATCGCGCTGGCCGCAACCGTTGCGGTCACGGTGCAGCCAGGACTGGCCATGGCGCAGGCCATCAACCTGGACCTCGGCACCGGCGGCGGGCTGACCGACCGGGTGGTGC
>CAXTEX010000091.1:0-9955 GCA_964243445.1 uncultured Caulobacteraceae bacterium
ATCACCGAGCTGAACTACAACATCCGCTCCTCCGGCATCGACGCCCAGGGCGGCAAGCAGCAGGCGCAGAACGGCACCGGCATCGCCACCGGCCAGCTCTACGTCATGAACGTGGCGCTCGACCTGCGCCTGGTGGAGACCAAGACGCTGGAGGTGGTGGACGTCATCTCCTACCAGCAGGAGATCATCGGCCGCCAGGTGGGCCTGGGCCTGTTCAAGTTCTTCGGCTCCAACGTCATCGACGTGTCGGCGGGCGAGGGCGGCCTGCAGCCGATCCAGCTCGCCGTGCGCTCGATGGTGGAGCGGGGCGTGCTGGAGATGATGTCCAACCTCTACGGCGCGCCGGGTCCCCAGACCTGTCTCGACCCCAACAACGATCCCATCGGCGCGCCCACCACCACGGGCCTGACCGGCGGCTACTATCCCGCTTACAACAACCTGGATCAAAACAATGCGCGCACCCGCGAAGATCCGCATGGCTGGAATGGCCAGCCTAGCCAGCCTGTCGCTCTGCGGGGCCGCTACTAGCCAGACCCCCGACGCCCCGCCCGCCAACGGCTATCTGAACCAGCAGGTCCAGCTCGGCGACGTGATCGCCGGCCAGACGCTGAACGTGCAGGAGGCCGATGGCGGCGCCGTGGCGGCCACGACCGCGGTCGCCAATGCGGCGTCTGCGGCCGGCAGCAACGCGGGCCTGGACTTCCAGTCGTCGCAGACGGCCAGCGGCGCGGTGTCGGCCACGACCAACGCGGCGGTCGCGAACTCCGCCAGCCCCTACTATGTCACCGCCACCTCCGCGACGGGCAATACGGCGACGGCGGGGACCTGCTGCGCCACCACCTCGGGAACCTCGACCCAGACGCTGAACGGACCGGGCGTGGGCGCGGTCAGCAACGTCTACCTTGGCGGCTATTCCGCCAACATGGCGGCCACCTCGACGGCCATCGGCAACACCCAGGGCTGGGCCGTCTCCAACGGCGCGCTGAACGCCACGTCCAACCAGACGAGCACGGGCGGGGTCACCGCGGCGACCTCTTCGGCCGTCAACGCCGCCGACGAGGGGACCTACACCTCGACCGCCGTGGCCAACGACGTGGAGGCCAACACCACCAACTCGCCCGTGACGCTGAGCGTCAACCAGTCCCAGCCAGGCGCGACCCAGGCGGTGACCTACACCAGCGTGAACTACGGCGGCGACTCGGTGGCCACCAGCTCGGCGGTCGCCAACAACGCCAACGTCTATTCCGACAGCTACGGCGACTCCGTCGGCGTCACCCAGGCCAACAGCGGTCCGGTGCTCGCCACCGCCCAGCAGACGCTGGGGACCTGGTACGGCACGGCCGCCAGCACGAGCTACGGCGTCGGCAACAGCGCGGTGATCGCCAACGCCGGCTCCTACACAGGGGTGACCAGCGACCAGAACAACAGCGGCGGGATCACGGTGAACGCCAACCTCTACAGCGCCACCGGCGGCGGCGCGGGCGGCGAAGCCATCGCCAGCGCGACAGGGGTCGGCAATGCGGTCAGCGCCTACGCCTGCGCCAGCTGCAACGGCACGATCAGCGCGCACAACAAACAGGTCAACTCGGGCGCGGTGAAGGTCCAGTCCAACGTCACGACCGACGCCCTGACCGGCGCCGTCTCAGGCGTGTCGAGCGCGGTCGGCAATACGGCGAGCTACCAGGTGGTCTCGTCCGGCAGCGACTGAGGCTAGGCCTGGGCCGCTCGGACGTCGGGACGGCGTCCGCTCCAGACGCGGCCGGCCATACCGGCCCACGCGGGCTTGGCCGGCGCGCCGGCCTGGGCCAGCTTTCGGTCGATCGCCTTCAGCACCAGCCGGGCGGACCAGCGGTGGGCGGTGAAGACGTCGGCGGCCAGGGCGCCCGCCAGCGGCACGGCGGTCATGGTGGTGCGCCCGAGCAGGAGCGCGGCACAGGTCGCCAGCGTGCCGATGGGAACGCCGGCGCGAACGCCCTGGTAGAGGATGTAGCCGCCGGCGGCGATGCTGTAGAGCTCGCCCACCCCGGGTATCCAGGCCAGCAGGCCGTCCAGCCCCAGGCGGAACACGCCGAGCTTGACCAGCCCGTCCGACAGTTTGGCGACCTGCTCCACCCGGGCGCGGATAGCCGTCAGCTCAGCGATCGTGGCCTCGGCCATGACACTCTCCCTTGCGGCGCATAAAACTACACACCGCAGACGGGAAGATGGGGGCCGGCCGGGCCGGCGCAAGTCTTAGAGCGGCGGTTGCGCCGTCACCGTCCCGTCGGGGATATGGCGCACATCGGTGAAGCCGCCGAGCGACATGCAGTCCTTCAGTTCCTGGTGGATGATCTCCAGCGACTGGGTCACGCCCTTGCCGCCCTTGGCGGCCAGACCGTACATCCAGGCGCGTCCGCTCAAACAGCCCTTGGCCCCGCGCCCCATCGCCTTGACGATGTCGAATCCGCTGCGAAGGCCGCCGTCCCAGAACACCTCGATCTGATCGCCCACGGCGCGCGCGATCTCCGGCAGCACCGAGATGGTCGAAGGCGCGCTGTCGAGCTGACGACCGCCGTGGTTGGACACGATGATGGCGTCCGCGCCCAGGTCCACAGCCCGACGGGCGTCGTCCACCCGCATGATCCCCTTGAGGATCAGCTTGCGCGGCCACAGCGAGCGGACCCAAGCGATGGTCTCCTCGTCGATGGAGTTGTCCAGGTTGTTGTTGACCCATTCCGCCAGCGGGATGACCCACTTCGCCTCGGGATGTTCGGGCGCCATGTTGGCGAAGCTCTGGGACTTGCTGGCCAGCATACGCACGGCCCAGGGCATATGCAGCGCCAGGTTGGCGACATTGGACGGCATGAGGTGCAGCGGAGCCACCAGGCCGTTGCGGTTATCGGCCCAGCGCTGGGAGTGCACGTGAACGTCCAGGGTCATGACCAGGGCCGAACAGCCCGCGGCCGTGGCCCGTTCGATGACGTGGGCGTTCACCGCCTTGTCCTTCATCATGTAGAGCTGCTGCCAGAACGGGACCTTGATGGCCTTGGCGATGTCCTCCATCGAATTGATCGAGAACAGCGACAGGCAGAAGGGCACGCCATAGGCCTCGGCCGCCTTGGCCGCAGCGATCTCCCCGTTCGGCCAGACGATGCCGCACATGCCCACCGGTCCCATGGCCATGGGCATGGCGCACGTGTCGCCCACCATGGTGACGGCGGTGTCGAGCTTGGAAACGTCCACCATGACGTGCTCGTTCAGGGCGAGGGCGTCCAGGTCGGCGCGGTTGCGGTTGAGGGTCAGCTCGTCATAGGCGCCCCCGTCCACATACTGGAACACCGCCTTGGGCAGCTTCTTCTGTGCGCGCTCACGCAGGTCGCCGACGTTGACGATCACGCCCATGGACAGGTCTCCCTCACAGCTCGCCTCGCTTGGCCAGCGTCTCGATGCGGTCGGCGATGCGCAGCGCCAGGGCCTGGATGGTCAGCGAAGGGTTGACCGACCCGGAGGTCGCGAACAGCGAGCCGTCGCAGACCCACAGGTTGGGGATGTCCCAGCTGCGCCCGTCGGCGTTGACCACGCTGGTCTTGGGATCGGCGCCCATACGGCAGGTGCCCATCAGGTGGCTGGTGTCGTCGTTCTCCCAAAAATCGTAGCCGCCCGCCGCCTCCAGCATCTCGCGCATGGACCGCCTGGCGTGGGCCTGCAGCCGCCGGTCGTTGTCGGAGTAGCCGAAGGTCACCTTGGGGATCTTCAGGCCGTAGGCGTCGACCTCGTCGATCACGGTCACCGCGTTCTCCGCCCGCGGCTCGACGGAGGCCACCGGCACGAAACCGCAGGCGTGGTTGTAGTTGGCCATGGCGCGCTGCAGGTCCGCGCCCCACAGCCCTCGACCGGCCTGGGCCTGGCCCCACTCACGCGCCAGCGGCCCCTGGCTCATGAAGGCGTAGCCGCCGTGGAAATCCTTGCCCTCGTCGGTGTAGTTCCAGTGCTCGGTCACCGCCATGTTGGGCGGCCCCTTGCTCCAGCGGATCTCCTCCTCGAACGTCGCCCACACTCCGGGGCCGGCGTGGGTGGTCAGGTGGGTGCCGACCAGGCCCGAGCTGTTGGCCAGCCCGTGCGGGTGCTTGGGGGTCGCGGAGTTCAGCAGCAGTCGCGGCGTCTCGATGGCGTAGCCGGCCACCACCACGTTCTTGGCCTTCTGCACCCGCCACTCGCCCTCGCGGTGGTAGCGCACGCCCGTGACCCGGGAGCCGTCGGCGTTGGTCTCCACTTGGCCGACCATGGCCATGTCGCGGATCTCGGCGCCGGCCGCGACCGCGCGCGGCATGAACACCACCAGCACGCTCTGCTTGGCGTTGGTGGAGCAGCCGTAGTGGCACCAGCCGCGGTAGACGCAGGGCGGGCTCTTGCCCCGCGGCGCGGAGACGGTGGCGAGGGGTGTGGAGCACCACTTGACCCCGAGCTTGTCGGCGCCGCGGCCCAGGATCAGCCCCGGCGCGTTCACCTCGTGCGGGCGGTAGGGATAAGGACCGCGCGGCGGTCCCCAGGGGTATTTCACCGGGCCCGAGACGCTCAGCGCCCGTTCCGCCTTGGCGTAGTAGGGCTCCATCTCCGCATAGGTCACCGGCCAGTCGACGCCGTAGCCCAGCGTCGTGCGCGCCTTGAACCACTCCGGCCGCCAACGCAGCGCGATCATGCTGTAGTGGACCGTGGAGCCGCCGACGCCGCGCCCGGAGTTGTTGCCGGCGAGCGCGATGGGATCGGCGCCGCCGGTGACCCGCGGGTCGGTCCAGTACAGCACCTCCTGCGCCATCTCATCGGAGGCGAAGTCGTCCAAAGGCCGCCAGTAAGGGCCGGCGTCGAAGCAGACGACGGAAAACCCCTTCTCCGCCAGGCTGGCCGCGAGCGTGCCGCCCCCGGCGCCGGAGCCGACGATGGCGAAGTCGACCTCCTCGCTGTCGGGATAGCAGTGCATGGGCGTCCAGCCGTCGGGCGTGAACACGTCGGGCGCGCGGCCGTCCTTGGCGCGGGGAGCCTGCGGCGCGTGGGTGTGGTGGACGCTCATCCGCGCGGGCTCCTCGGCAGGAGCGTCTTGGCCTCGCGCGCCTCCCAGGGATCGTGCTCGTTCAGTCCGATGCGGACATAGCCCCGCGGGCTGGCCGGACCGCCGAAGCCTATCTCGCTCCAGGCCTGGGGAAAGGCGTAGTAGACGCCCACGACCGCCTTCAGCAGGATGGTGCTGAAGAAGCGCTTCGGGTCCAGGCCGGCCCAGCGCGCGGCCTCCACCTCGCCCTTCTGCAGGCGCTTGAGGAAGCTCGTCTGGGTGAGCTCGTCCAGGGCCTCGAAGGGGCGGCCATATTGGGTCCGAGCCTCCTCCGCCATCAGCGCCAAGCCCTTGCGCCAGGCGTCCTCCGTCTTGGGCATGTCCTCGAAGCGGTAGCCCTCGCCGTCTCCGTTGGCCAGTTCGGCGTCGATCCAGGCGACGATGGGGATGGGACGGCCACGTTCGGGCGTGGGCGCCAAGTGCGCAGCGACCGCCTCCAGCAGGCTCCACTCCGCCTCGGTGAAGAACGCCCGCTCCGGCGTGGTGCTCAGCCGCTGGCGGATCACGCCGCGGGTCAGGGTGTCGAACGAGACCGTGTCCCATTTGTCGAGCACGTCGTAGTCGGGGTAACGTTTGGTCATAGCTCTCCCCTGGCGGCCAGGCGCCCGATCCGGTCGGCGGTGCGCAGGGCCATGGCCTGGATGGTCAGCGAGGGGTTCACGCCCCCCGTGGTCGGAAAGATCGAGCCGTCGCACACCCAAACGTTGGGGTGGTCCCAGCTGCGCCCGTCGGGATCCACCACGCTCGTCTGCGGATCGTCGCCCATGCGGGCGGTGCCGTTCAGGTGGTTGGTGTCCTGAGTCTGGCGGAAGATGTCTCGCGCGCCGGCTCCTTCGAGGCAGCCCTGCATCTGGTCCATGCAGTGGGCGATCAGCGCCTTGTCGCCCTCGGTCCACCCGTAGGTGACGCGAGGGATGCGCAGGCCGTACTGGTCCACCTCGTCGGCCAGGGTGACCGTGTTGGTCTCCGCGGGCAGCCCCTCGCCCACCACCTTGATCCCGGTCATGTGGTTGTAGTCGAGCATGGCGCGGCGCAGGTCCTCGCCCCACAGCCCGCGCGCGCCCACCTGCACATTGGCCCACTCCTGGGGCATCGGGCCCTGGCTCATCAGGGTGTAGCCGCCGGGGAAATCCTTGTCGTCGCAGTAGTTCCAGTGCTCCGAGACGCACAGGTTCGGCGGCGCCTTGTTCCATCGCACCTCCTTGTCCATGCGGCCGTAGACGCCCTGGTTGGGCTGGGTCATCAGATACTTGCCGACCAGGCCCGAGCCGTTGGCCACCCCGTCGGGCGCCTGTGGGCAGGCCGAGTTCAGCAGCAGCCGCGGCGTCTCGATGGCGTAGCCCGCGACCACCACATGGCGGGCGCGCTGGAAGCGCCACCGACCCTCCCGGTGGTAGTGCACGCCTGTGGCCCGCCCGTCGGCCCCGAGCTCCACCCGGCCGACCATGGCGAGGTCGCGCACCTCCGCGCCCGCCTTCAGCGCGCGAGGGATCCAGACGGTCAGGGCGCTCTGTTTGGCGTTGGTGGAGCAGCCGAAGCGGCAGAAGCCCCTCTGCACGCAGGGCGGGGCCTTGCCCTTGGGCGCGGAGACGGTGGCCAGCGGCATGGGCGCCCACTTCATGCCCATGCTCTCGCAGCCCACCGCCATGGCCTGAGCGCAGGCGTTCATCGGATGCGGACGATAGGGATAGGCCGGACGCGCCGGACCCCACGGGTAGGAGATCGGGCCGGAGATCGACAGGGCGCGCTCGACCTGGTCGTAATAGTCCCACATCTCGCGCCACTCGACCGGCCAGTCGGCGCCGTAGCCGAGCAGGGACCGGGTCTTGAAGTGCTCGGGCCGGAAGCGCAGCGAGACCATGGCGTAGTGGACGGTGGAGCCGCCCACGCACTTGCCCGAATTGTTGCCGCCCATCACCAGGGGGTCGGCGCCGTCCACGATCCGCTCGTCGGTCCAGTAGAGCTTGGCCTGCTCCTCCTCGTCGGATGCAAAGTCTTCCAGCGGGCGGAAGAAGGGGCCGGCGTCGAAGGCCACGACGGAAAAGCCTTTCTCCGCCAGCCGCGCCGCCAGGGTCCCGCCGCCGGCGCCGGTGCCCACGATGGCGAAGTCCACGACTTCGCTGTCGGCGTGCTGGCGCATCGGCGTCCAGCCGCCTTCGCGGAACACGTCCGGCGCACGGCCGTCACGAGCGCGCGGCGCCTCGCCCTCAGCCGGCGAACCCTGGAGCGGATTGCTCATAGGGAGCGGCCCGCCCGACCCGATCGTATCGACGGCGAGGGCTCATGCTCAGCGCCCGACACGGCCGTTCGCCTTCCTGGCCTTGGCCTCTTGGCCCGGTCTGGCTTCCGCCGCCTCCCAAGGGTCGCGCTTGTCGAAGTCGATGCGGACATAGCCCCGCGGCGAGGCCGGACCGCCGAAGCCAATCTCGTTCCAAGCGGCGGGATGGGCGTAATAGGCGCGCGGGATCTCCGCCATCACCCGGTCCTTGAAGAACAGGCCCGCATCCATGCCGCCCCACGCAGGATCGCGCAGGCGGCCGTCCGCCATGGCGTGTATCAGGACGTCCTGCGATGCGGGATCGAGCGCTGCGAACGGGCGGCCGAAGGCGGCGTGGGCCTCGACGTCCAAAGCCTGCAGCCCGCGCCTCCATGCCTCCTGCAGCGGAGGCAGGCCGGCGTTGCGGTAGCCGGTCCGCTTGTCCAGCCAAAGGAGCTGGTCGACATAGGCGGCGAGAGGGACAGGCGCGGCGCGGTCCGGTTGAGGCAGGATGCGGCTGCAGAGCGCCTTCAGAGTAGCGAAGGCGCCGGCGTCGAGAAATCGCGGACCGGGATGGACCGCGATCCGCTTGTCCACGGCCGTTCTGGTTGCCGCATTCCAGGACGGACCCCAGCGCTTGTCCGCGACGTCGTAGCCCGGGTAGCGCTCACTCATCCTCGACGTCTCGCAGCCGCAGCGCCGCCAGCGCCGCGATCGCCAGGGCCGAGAAGCTGGGCGGAGCAGGCAGCGGCGGACCGTCCACCACGTTCTGGCTCCAATTCCTCCACCCGCCCATGGCACGCGAGACGCCGAATGCGTGGAAGCCGACCCCGGCCAGGCCCATGATCGAGGTCGCCCACAGCCAGGCGCGGGTCATCGGGCGACCCTTGCGCCGTCCCCGCGGCTCCACGGCCGCCTTGGCGGTCAGGGCGGCGGCGATGGGCGGCAGGCTGATCGGGAGCCACATGAACGGGTTCTGGAAGCTGCCGCGGAAGTGCATCAGCCCGGCCTCGCTCACCGTGCCCATCAGGCCGAAAGCGCTGAACGCCGCGAGCAATCGGCCGATCGGCGCCCCGAACAGCTTCAGCCGCCCCGGACGCGGCTGCTCGGCGATCTCGTCAGCGGCCAGACCGATCGCGCCGGCCAGGGTCAGGGCGGCAGGCGCGCCGATGGGCGCGGCGTAGAAGGCGTTCAGCCAGTTCAGCCCGCCCGGACGACGCAGCACATTATAGACGTGGAAACCGACCCCGACCGCCCCGATGGCGCCGCCCAGGGCGTAGACGCCGTCGCGCACCCGTCGCGGCAGCACCTGGGTCGAGGCGCCGTCGACGCCCGCGGCGAGCGTCAGGGCCGAGACGATCAGCGGCGTGTACATGCCGGGATTCTCGAAGCTGCCCCGGTAGTGCTCCACCGCGCTGTCGGCGAGCACGGACGCGCCGAGCAGGGCGGAGGCGCCGTGCAGCGCCCTCGCCTCCGCAGAGTCTCGCCTGGGCCGGAGCCATCCCGGTAGCTTCCGCTCCGGCGGGCGCATCTCCAAGCGGACGAAGTCGCCGGCCAGGGCCACGGCCCCGAGTCCGGCCGCCCCCAGCACCACCGCGCCCAGCGTCTTGACGACCTTGGGGTCGGAGGCCCAGCCTGCTCCCGACCCGCGGCTCATTCGGTGTGGCCGGTGACCGAGGCCAGCACCTGGCTCATCGCGCCCTTCACGAAGCCGACGTTGTCCGGACCGCCCTGCTGCAGGGTGTGCATGAACCGTTTGGCCTGCTCCAGACTGATGTGGGGCGGCAGCGGCGGGATCGCCGGATCGGTCTTTACCTCCAGCACCACAGGTATGGGCGAGGCCAGAGCCTGGTCCCAGGCGACGCTGAGATCGGCCGGATCGTCGACGTAGATGCCCTTCAGGCCGATCAGCTCGGCGAACCGGTGATAGGGCACGTTGGGGATGGACTGGGTGACCCGATAGCGGGGGAAGCCCTCCATCACCACCTGCTCCCAGGTCACCTGGTTCAGGTCCTCGTTGTTCCAGACGCAGCAGATCCAGGTCGGCGTGGTCCAGGTCTTGTAGTATTTGGCGACGGTGATCAGCTCGGCCATGTTGTTCATCTGCATGGCGCCGTCGCCGACGAGCGCGATGACCGGACGGCTGGGATTGGCGAACTTGGCCCCGATGGCGTAGGGCACCGCCGCGCCCATGGACGCGAGCCCGCCCGACAGGGACATCTTCTGACCGCGCTTCACCTTCAGGTCGCGGGCGTACCAGTTGGCGCAGGATCCGCTGTCCGAGGTGATGATCGCGTCGGCCCCGAGCTTGGGCGACAGCTCCCACACCACGCGTTGGGGGTTGACCGGCGAGGCGTCCGCGTGGGCGCGCTTGTCCATCAACTCCCACCAGGACTTGACCGACTTCTCGATGCCGTCGCGCCACTTGGTGTCGGTCTTGGTCTCGATGAGGGGCAGCAGGGCGCGCAGGGTTTCCACCGACTCGCCATGCAGGTTAACCTCGGTCGGGTAGCGCGAACCGAGCATCGAGGCCTCGATGTCGATCTGCACGCCGCGCGCCTGGCCGGTCTTGGGCAGGAACTCCGCCCAGGGGAAGCCCGTGCCGATCATCA
>CAXTEX010000092.1:0-9917 GCA_964243445.1 uncultured Caulobacteraceae bacterium
GGGCTCGATGAAGCTCGGGTGGTTGTGGCTCTCCATCTTGAAGACGACGGCTTGCCTGACGCCATTTGGGCCGTCTCCGATGTCCACCACGCCCGCGTTCTCGCCGGGGCCGCAGATCACCCGCGGCCCCGTCGTCGGCAGGGTCTTCAGGTGCAGGCGGGAGGATTTGTAGGAGCAGTGCTCGCTCCACATGACCGAGAAGACGCCGAGCTCCACCGCATTCGGCTCGCGCCCGAGGCGCTGCAGGATCAAGGCGTATTCCTCGTCCTTCAGCCCGTAGTCGCGGGCCAGGGCGGCGGTGGGTTTGGCGGCGTCGGCGTCCATCGCGCCCGGTTAGCCGATTTCCGCAGCGGTGTCAGTCGGCCGGCCCCACGGAACAGGGCGACCCCTCCATCCCTTTAGGAGCGCAAGTCGTAGCGGACGAGGGAATGACCATGGCCGAGCCCAAGCCGACCCCGCGGGCCAACGCCCTGGAGCAAATGTTCGAGCAGCCCCTGACCCAGCCGCCGGAAGGCGAGGACGGTATCGGCCCGACGCTCGGCCAGGACGTCAGCGTCGAACACGAACGTGAAGAGGACGCCCGTCACGGCGCCCACTCTATAGATGAAGAGGAAGGCTGATCATGGATGAAGACCGCGAAAAGACCTATGACCCCTCCACAGTGGAGATCGACCGCGGGCGCCAGCAGGGCCTCGGCATGGGCGAGCGGGACTTGAAAGGTCAACGCGATCCCGGCGGAGTTAGTCCGGCGGCGAGCGACGAGGAAAACGAAGCGACTGAGGACGGCGAAGCGGGCGATAAAGGCGCGGGCATCTAGGCCGGCGCGCGTCGCCGATCAGCCCCCGTCGCCGATCAGCCTCAGTCGTCCATCAGCCCCAGTCGTCCATCAGCCCCAGTCGTCCATCAGCCCCAGTCGCCGCTCAGCCCCAATGGCGGACCGGGCCGATGTCGACGTGGACGAAGTCTGACGACGGATAGTAGCCGACGCCGCCGCGACCGATCGCCAGCGCCGCCTTGTGCAGGTGGGCGAGCTCCACATCCTCGAGCCGGATGTCGGAGGCCATGCCTTTCATGTGATAGCTGTTCTGCGCCACGCCCGAGGTGGTCTCGTGCAGCATGGCGTTGGTCTGGGGCGAGCGATAGCCCGAGATGATCTGGTACGGCTGGCGGCTTCCGGTGACGTCGCGGATGGTGTGCCAGAGGTCGAACAGCTCAGGCTGCATCTCGTGGATTTCGCCGGTGCGATAATCGCGCATGACGTGGTTCATCGCCTGCAGCGCGTCCGGCACATACTGGCCCCGATCGAAATAGATGGCTGAGATCGACTCGCCGGTGTGCAGGTTGTGCACGGCGACCTCCCGCGGGCCGACCCCGCCCGGAGCGCCCCAGAACCCCTGCGCCTTGCCGACGCCTGGGAGCAACGCCGCGCCCGCAGCCACAGAGGCGCTGGACAGACCGAGCTTGAAGAGATCGCGTCGTGCGTACACCCGTTACACCTTCACGCTATTATACGTGCCCTATTAACTACGTCCGTCGGGCCCCCTCGCCGACAGGACACGTTGTCTCACGCCCGCATTGAGCGGCCGTTAAGCGGTGAGGTTGACGGCGTCTGAATCGCGACCTTTGGACGCGTTCAGCAACTGGACGAGCTGGTGGTCCCAATCGTAGGCGTCGGCGCGGAACTGGGTCTGGCCGGCGTTGTCCACGAAGGCGGTCCAGTAGAGGATATAGACGGGGATCGTCTGGGACAGGGGCACGCGCACGGTGTTCTCGCTCGAGATCACCGTGTCGATCCGCTGGACTGGCCAGCTGGCGTTGTCCTGCAGCAGCAGGGACGCGAGCGCCTTGGGCTGCTCCAGCCGCACGCAGCCATGGCTGGCCAGGCGCGAGCTGCGGCCGAAGCCGGCCTGGGCCGGGGTGTCGTGAAGATAGACGTCGAAGCTGTTGGCGAAATTGAACTTGAAGCGGCCCAGCGCGCTCTTGGGCCCGGCGTGCTGCACCAGCCGGCCGCCGACCACATGGTACTGGTTGCGGGCCAGATAGCCGGGATCCTTGTGGGCCTTGGGCCAGATCTCCTTCTTGGCGATGGTGTCGGGCACGTGCCAAGGCGGGTTCAGCACGACCTCCGAAATGTTGGAATGCAGCATCGGCGTCTGATCTTCCGGCTTGCCGGCCACCGCCTTCATGGCCATCACTGGTTCCCCGTCGCGGTAGACGGCCAGGACGGCCGCGGCGATGTTCACCTGCACCCGCGTGTCGGGCAGCTGGCGCGGGAGCCAGCGCCAGCGCTCCATATTGGCTTCGATCTGCAGGATGCGCTGGCCGACCGGCGCGTTCAGGGCGGCCAGTGTCGGCGGACCCACCTCGCCATCCGGCGTCAGGCCATAGCGGCGCTGGAAGCGCTCCACCGCGGCCTGGAGCGGAGCGTCGAACAGGTCGGGCTGGTCGGACGCGGCCGGGACGGCGCTGTCTTCTGCGCTCAGTCGCTGGCGCAGGGTCGCCACGCGCGGATCGGTCGCGTTCAGCGTCAGCGGCGTGTCGCTCTCCGGCACGGTCACCCAACCGTGGTCGAGGGCGATCGCACGGTAGGTCGCCAGGCTCTTGCGCAACGCCTGATAGCCCTGGTAGCGCGGTGGCAGGCTGTCCAGCCAGGGCTGCAGCCGGTCCGCGGCCAAGGCGGCGGCGAACTCCGGCCGCGGATCGTAGGCGGCGGGGCGCACCGACCAGTCCTCGAGGAAGGCGGACGGCGCCAGCCGCTGGCCGCGCTGGGCGCGGGCGTAGGCCAGGATCGCCGCTTTCAGCCGGGACTGGGCCGCTGCGGTCTGGAGCGCCTGCGCCTTGATGGCGTCGCCCAGTTCGGGCGAGCTGAACTCGTCCTTGCGAAAGCCGTGGCTCGGGGCCTCCGCCAGCGCCTTGACCAGGATGTCGACCTGACCGGGCCTCAGCCCACGATCCGCAGCCCGCACGCCGCTCGCCGATGCGGCGACGAGCGCGGCGGAGCCGGCGAGTACCGCGCGACGATGAGGCGGCGCGAACGACCGGGCGGACATGAGACGCTCTCCACGGCTGCGCAGGCGCGCGCAGGGGACCCCTCGATACGGCGGCCGGCCCGTCGGCCGCAAGCGGCGATCGCGAACGAACGGGCAACCGCGACCACCGTGAGACAAAACGCCGAGCGTGGCCTTGCCAGGCCGCGAAGGAGATCGGCGCGGGCCTAGGCCTCGGCGGCCTCCTCGTCGGGCAGGCCGACGATGTGGAAGCCCGCATCGACGTGGATCACCTCGCCGGTGACCGAACGTCCGAGGTCCGACAGCAGCCAGAGCGCGCAGCCGCCCACGCTCTCCACCGAGGTGTCCTCGCGCAGCGGGGCCCAGGCGCGGCCATGCGCCAGCATGCCCCGGCCGCCCGATATGCCCGCCAGCGACAGCGTCCGCACCGCACCGGCGGAGATGGCGTTGGCGCGGATCTTCTGCGGGCCGAGGTCGCGGGCGATGTAGCGAGTGGAGGCCTCCAGCGCCGCCTTGGCCACGCCCATGACGTTGTAGTTCGGGATCGTGCGCTCCGAGCCCAGATAGGTGAGCGTCACCAGCGAGCCGCCGTTCGGCATCAGCTTGGCCGCCCGCCGAGAGGCGTCGACGAAGGAGTAGGCGCTGATGTCCATGGAGCGGGCGAAGTTGGCGCGGGTGGTGTTCTCCACGAACGAGCCCCTCAGCTCGTTCTTGTCGGAAAACGCGATGGCGTGCACCAGAAAGTCAATCTGGCCAAAGGCTTGTTCGACCTTCCCAAACGCGTCGTCCATGGACGCGTCGTCGGTCACCTCGCAGGGGATCAGCGTCTTGACGCCGATGGATTCGGCCAGGGGGCGGACCCGCTTCTCCATCGCCTGCATGATGGTGAAGGCCATCTCCGCGCCCTGGGACGCCAGCACCCGGGCTATGCCCCAGGCGATGGAGTCCTTGTTGGCCACGCCCATGACCACGCCGCGCTTGCCGGCCATCATCGCGCCCTGGGGCAGGTCCTGCTCTTCGGCCATGTATCCTCCGGTCCCGCCGCCCAGGGCGGCGGTCCCGTCTAGAGCTTTGCCGGGCGGGCCTCAACAGAGGCTTCGAGCGGCTATTGCGGGCGGCCCGTCGCGGGATCGGTCTGGGTCTTGTCGGTCTTGGTCGAGTGTTCGGCGCCCTGCGGCTCCGTAGCCGGGCGGGGCGGATTGTCCCCGTCGGACTTCAGGTTGTCGTTCTCGGTCCTGTGGCTGTGGTCGCGACCGCTGTCGAGCGGGTGGCTGCGATCGTCCGGCATGGTCGGTTCAGGCATGGCGTGCGTCCTTGGAGGCCAACAGGCTGAACGCCGCGCGAGGAGCGGCGATCCGTGAGCCTCAATCCGCCCGCGCCACCAGCCCGCCCGGCAGCAGTTCGGCCCGCCCCGCCAGCGACAGCTCCACCAGCGCGGCCAGCACGCCCGGCGCCGGCTCGCCCAGCGCACGGACGATCTCGTCCCGGGGCGTGGGCGTGGGCGACAGCAGGGCGTAGGCCCGCTCGCGCAGGCGGTCGGCGGCCGCATCGATCGCCGGATCATCCAAGCCGGGTCCGGCGAACAGGTCCATCTGCGGCTCTCCCGCCTGACCGAGCCCGCCAAGCACCCGCACCACGTCCTCCACGCCCTCGCAGAGCGCCGCGCCCTGGCGGATCAGCTCATTTGGTCCCCTAGCGCGCGGATCGAGCGGCGAGCCCGGCACGGCGAACACCTCGCGCCCCTGTTCGGCCGCCAGGCGCGCGGTGATCAGCGAGCCGGAGCGCGGCTCGGCCTCCACCACGACCACGCCCAGCGACAGGCCGGAGATGATGCGATTGCGGCGCGGGAAGTCGCGGGCGGTGGCGCGCCGGCCAACGGCGTTCTCCGAGACGATGCAGCCCTGTGCCGTCACGCGGGCGTAGAGGTCGGCGTGCTCGGGCGGATAGACGTCGTCCACGCCCCCGGCCAGCACCGCGATCGTGCCGGTCCGGAGCGCCCCCTCGTGGGCGGCCCCGTCCACCCCGCGCGCCAGCCCGGAGACCACCCCATAGCCGGCGGCGCCCAGATCGGCGGCCAACGCCCGGGCGAACCGCTGGCCGGCGGCCGAGGCGATCCGCGCGCCGACGACGGCCACGGCCGGCTTGGCCAGCAGGGCGGCATGGCCTCGCGCCCAGAGCACCGGCGGCGGGGGGTCGATCTCGCCGAGCAGGCGCGGGAAGCCCGGCTCGCCTGCGGTGAGCAGCACCGCGTCGAGGGCCGCGCCCGCCGCCAGCTCGCGCTCGGCCTCGGCAACGGTCATGATCCTGAGTGGACCGGCCCGCCCGCCGCGCCGGGCGAGGTGCGGCAGGGCGTCCAGCGCCTTGGCTCCCGATCCGTAGCGCCGCATCAGCTCGCGCCAGGCGACCGGGCCGACGCCCTCGGTGCGCGCCAGCCTGAGCCGGTCGCGTCGTTCCGCCTCGCCGACAGCGCCGTGCCCGCCCATCCCGCTCACGCCCGCCCGCTCACTCAGCAGGCGTCTCGACACGCTTGCGCCCGACCCGGGGCTCCTGCCCGTTGAGCAGGCGCGCGATGTTGGCGCGGTGGCGCAGCACCACCAGGATGGCGGCGAACAGGATCAGCATCCGCACCGGCAGCGCCGCATGCACCAGGGCGGCATATACGGGCGACAACGCTGCGGCCGCAAGCGCCGACAGCGAGGAGAGACGGGAGAGCGCGAGCACCCCGATCCAGGTCAGCGCGGCCATGAGCGCGACCGGCCAGGCCGCCGCCAGCATGACGCCCAGCGCCGTGGCGACGCCCTTGCCACCCTTGAAGCCCAGCCATACGGGAAAGAGGTGGCCCAGGAAGGCCGCGCCGCCTGCAAGCGCTCCGGCGGTCTCGCCCCACAGCGCCCGCGCCACGAGCACAGCCAGCGCGCCCTTGCCGGCGTCGCCGATGAGGGTGAGCGCCGCCAGGTCCTTGCGGCCGGTGCGCAGCACGTTGGTGGCGCCGATGTTGCCGGAACCGATCGCGCGCACGTCTCCCACCCCGCCCCACCGGGTGGCCAGGACGCCGAAGGGGACGGAGCCCAGCAGATAGCCGCCGACCCCGCAGGCCAGGATCACGAAGGCGGGCAGACCGAGGAGCATGACGTAACCCTAGGGCGGAGTTCCGCCCGGGCGCAAGCCGCCCGGGCCTTCCGCAACCGGCGAGAGAAGACGCCTAGCTGGCCAGTCCGTTCATCCGCTGGTCAAGGTAGTGGCCGACCCGCTGCTCCACGTCGGGCAGGTGGTGAGCCCAGTAGTGGTTGGCGCCGTCGACGAGCTCATAGGCGATGGAGATGCCCTTCTGGGTGCGCAGCTTGGCCACCACCCGCTCCACCTCGACCGGCGTGGCGACGGTGTCCCCGCTGCCATGCAGGATGAGCCCGGAGGCCGGGCAGGGCGCGAGGAAGCTGAAGTCGTAGACATTGGTCGGCGGCGAGACGGACACGAAGCCGTCCGTCTCGGGCCGGCGCATGAGCAGCTGCATGCCGATCCAGGCGCCGAACTGATAGCCGGCCACCCAGCACTGGGAGGCGGTGGGATTGGTGGTCTGCAGCCAGTCGAGGGCGGTGGCGGCGTCCGCCAGCTCCCCGATGCCGCTGTCGAACTCGCCCTGGCTCTTGCCCACGCCGCGGAAGTTGAACCTGAGCGTCGCGAAGCCGCGCTTCATGAACAGGTGGTACAGCTGCACCGCCACGGGATTGTTCATGTGCCCGCCCGCCTTGGGGTGGGGCGCCAGGATCAGGGCTATGGGCGCATTGTCCGTCTTCGCCTGAGCGTAGCGGCCTTCCAGGCGACCGCTTGCGCCGGTCAGGATCACCTCGGGCATAGATCGTCCATCCTACTGCTCCGCAATGTGGGCCGACGTGGCCGCCGCCCGTGCGGAATACTTGATCGCCGCACTTGGTTTTCCTACATAGCGGGCCTCGGTGAGGCGCGCCTGATCGGAAAGTCGCGGTCTGTAACACAGGCCGCAACCGGCGGGGCGTCGTTTCTCGCCTCATGACGACGGCGCGATACGCCGGTCGAGAAGCAAGGTACGGCAAGGGTCATGCGGCTGGGCACGAGGGGACGGTACGCGGTGATGGCGATGACCGACCTTGCGCGCCACGGCCGCGAGCGGGCGGTGACCCTGGCGGAGATCGCCGGGCGCCAGGAGATATCGCAGGCCTATCTCGAGCAGCTGTTCGCCGCCCTGCGCCGCTGCGGTCTCGTCGCCAGCGTGCGCGGGCCGGGCGGCGGCTATCGCCTGGGCCGACCGGCCGACGCCATCAGCATCGCCGACGTGGCGCAGGCTGCCGGCGAGCCGCTGGCCGCCATCCGCTGCGACGGCGCGGGCGGGGGATGTCTGGGCGGCGGCGAACGCTGCGCCACCCATGATCTGTGGGACGCGCTGGGCGACCACATCCTGCATTTCCTGGAGGGGGTCTCCCTGGAGGATGTCATGCAGCGGCGCGTCAGGCCGCCCGCTTCTGCGGCGGAGGCGGCGTGAGCATGGCCGCGCGCGTCTATCTGGACCACAACGCCACCTCACCGCTGCGTCCGGAGGCGCGTGCGGCCATGCGCGCGGCGCTGGACGCCGGCGGCAATCCCTCGTCCGTGCACGCCAGCGGCCGGGCGGCGCGGGAACGGGTCGAGACCGCCCGCGCCCAGGTCTGCGCTCTGGCCAATGCATCGGTCGAGCGCCTGGTGTTCACCAGCGGCGGCACGGAGGCCACCGCTCTGGGCCTTGAGAGCGCAGCCGACGAGCGGCCGCACGCTCGCCTGATCCTGGGCGCCACCGAGCACGAGGCGGTAACCCAAACCGCGCAGGCCACCGGGCTGCCGATCGAGACTTGGCCGGTCGATGCTTGCGGCGTCGCCGACCTGGACTGGCTCGCCGACCGGCTGCGGGACGGAGCGGCGGGCGAGGCCGGGCCGATTGTCGCCCTCATGCTGGCCAACAACGAGACCGGCGTGCTGCAGCCCGTAGCCGAGGCCGCCCGCCTGGTGCACGCCGCCGGCGGCTGGCTGCACGTCGACGCGGTGCAGGCGGCGGGCAAGGTCGCCATCGACATGGGGGCGCTCGGCGCCGACACCCTGGCGCTCTCGGCCCACAAGCTCGGCGGCCCGCAGGGTGTCGGCGCCCTGGCCTTCGCGCCGTTCGTCAGGCTCCGCGCCCGTCTGCACGGCGGCGGGCAGGAGCGCGGGCTGCGCGCCGGGACGGAGAACGTGGCCGGCGTGTCGGGCTTCGGCGCGGCGGCGGTTGCGGCGGCGCGCGACTTGCCCTCGGCCGCGGGTCAGGCGATCTGGCGCGACGCAGCGGCTGCCCGCCTTGGCGAGGCGGGTGCGGTGATCGCCGGCGAGGGCGTGGAGCGCCTGCCGGGGACCTTGTGCCTGGCGATGGCGGACTTCCCCTCGGCGCTGCAGGTGATGGCGCTGGACCTTGCGGTGGTAGAGGTCAGCGCCGGCGCGGCCTGTTCGTCAGGCAAGGTTAAGCCCAGCGGCGTGCTCGCCGCCATGGGCTACGGTGATCTGGCGTCCGGCGCGCTCCGCGCATCTGGCGGCTGGAGCACTTCTGAACAGGATTGGAATCGCTTCGTGGAGGTCTGGCTCGCGGCTCACGCCCGCCGGACGGCTTCGCGGACGCGGGTGAAGGAGTACGCCTGATGGCGGTTCAGCAGACGATCGACACGGTCAAGGCGCTGGAGGTCGACAAATATCTGCACGGCTTCGTCACCGACATCGAAACGGAGTTCGCGCCCAAGGGGCTGGACGCCGACACGGTGCGCTTCATCTCCGCCAAGAAGGGCGAGCCGCAGTGGATGCTCGACTGGAGACTGGAGGCCTTCGAGCGCTGGCAGGCGATGGAGGAGCCGAACTGGGCCAAGATCGGCTATGCGCCGGTCGACTACCAAAACCTCTACTACTACGCCGCGCCCAAGAAGAAGATCGAGCTGGACAGCCTGGACCAGGTCGACCCCGAGCTTCTGGCCACCTACGCCAAGCTCGGCATCCCGCTGCGCGAGCAGGAGGTGCTGGCCGGGGTGAAGGGCGCCCCCCGCGTCGCCGTCGATGCCGTGTTCGACAGCGTGTCGGTGGCCACCACCTTTAAGGCTGAGCTGGCCAAGGCCGGCGTGCTGTTCATGCCGATCAGCGAGGCGCTGAAGGAGCATCCTGAGCTGGTGCGCAAGTATCTGGGATCGGTGGTGCCGGTGTCGGACAACTATTTCGCCTGCCTGAACGCGGCGGTGTTCTCCGATGGCTCCTTCGTCTACGTGCCTCCGGGCGTGCGCTGCCCGATGGAGCTATCCACCTATTTCCGCATCAATGCGGAGAATACCGGCCAGTTCGAGCGCACCCTGATAATCGCCGACCGCGGCAGCTACGTCAGCTACCTCGAAGGCTGCACCGCGCCCATGCGCGACGAGAACCAGCTGCACGCCGCGGTGGTCGAGCTGGTGGCGCTTGAGGACGCGGAGATCAAGTATTCCACCGTCCAGAACTGGTATCCCGGCGACGCCGAGGGCAAGGGCGGCATCTACAACTTCGTCACCAAGCGCGCCGACTGCCGCGAGGCCCGCGCCAAGGTCAGCTGGACCCAGGTGGAGACCGGTTCGGCGGTGACCTGGAAGTATCCGTCCTGCATCCTGCGCGGGGATGACAGCTCAGGAGAGTTCTACTCGATCGCCGTCACCAACGGCCGCCAGCAGGCCGACACCGGCACCAAGATGATCCACCTGGGCAAGAACACCCGCTCGCGCATCATCTCCAAGGGTATCTCCGCCGGTCGATCCTCCAACACCTACCGCGGCCTGGTGAGCTCGCACCGCAACGCCCGGGGTGCGCGTAACTTCACCCAGTGCGACAGCCTGCTCATCGGCAAGGAGTGCGGCGCCCACACCG
>CAXTEX010000093.1:0-9593 GCA_964243445.1 uncultured Caulobacteraceae bacterium
GCTGGCGGCGGATCAGCTCGGCGATGGCGTAGACGTTCTCGGTGGAGAAGGCGACCACCGCACTCCGGCGCGGCAGCCGGGTCAGCTTCTTGGAGCCCGCGTAGGTCAGTTGGGAGAAGCGCTCGCGGGTCTGGAACTCCACACCCGGCAGTAGCCGGCGGATCAGGGGCGCCATGGTGGCGGAGCCGAGGAACATGGTTTCGCCCGTGCCGCGCGCGTTCAGCAGGCGATGGGTAAAGACGTGGCCGCGCGCGGGATCGGCGCAGAGCTGGATCTCGTCCACGCACAGGAACTCCACCTGACGGGTGAGCGGCATGGCCTCCACCGTGCAGACGAAATAGGTCGCACGCGGGGGCGTGATCTTCTCCTCGCCGGTGATTAGGGCGACGGCGCGCGCGCCGCGCTGCTTGACGATACGGTCGTAGATCTCGCGGGCGAGCAGGCGCAGCGGCAGCCCGATCATGCCCGAGGCATGGCCCAGCATCCGCTCCACGGCGAGATGGGTCTTGCCGGTATTCGTCGGCCCCAGCACCGCCACGAGCCGCGACGGCGCGGCGCCCGTAGGACGGTCCGCCATGGCCGCTAGATCGGATGTGCGAGGCGCTTCGGCAAGCGGCTTGCGTCCGCCTTGATAGCTCTGGAGAAGCCGGGTCTACTAGGCCGAGCGATGACTTCGGCTCAAAGCATTGGCCGGTATCGCGCAACTCCTCTGTTAATTGAGCTGAGCCTGTGCTGTCCCCGCACAACAGACTTACGGCGAGACGTCAGCTCGTCAGCCCTTCCGATCGATATCGCACAAGCCAAACCACCGCTCCAACCTGGCAAACAAGTGAAATGATAATCCACTGCAAAATCTGTCCAGACCCGCTATGAGGTCTATTTTTCAGCAACAGTGCACAAGCTGTCGCAGTCAGGATTAGACAACAGCAGAATATCGTAGATATAGCGAGGCGTGCGAGGCGTCGCCAAAGTAAGCTCGCCTTTGGCCAGAAAATCAACCGATATACGAAGCCGGGCATAAAGCTAAACGCGAAACCTAATGTACCCACGCCACCAATCGCTTCGACCGGACTGTGACCGTTATGCGCCTCCCACAGTCCTCCGAGCGAGAAAACCGTGAAGGTGATCGCCAGGCAACCTCCGGCCATGCTTATGAGGTAAGCAATTGAAGGCCTGGAGCGACCCACACCCTCTGAGGTCAACGGTGCACCGCCGCTGCATGTATCCGCAAACGCGACATGAAAGTGTGCAGTTCGGACTGATCAGACGACACCTCCTCCCTTACGAGGAGACCAAGCGAGCCTAAACCGCCAAGACGCGGAGTCACCTCTAGCTTCACAGAAGCCATGACCTGCTGTGTCCGAATCTGCGCCCTAAGATTAGCGCGTTCCGCGATCTGCGCATACCGCTGAGCTCGTTGTGCGTTATTAGTACGACCTCCGAGCCGACTGGCAGTCGCCGCTGTTATCCTATCGCCCGCTCGAAGCTCTCTGATTTCCTGCAACTCCTTAACGGCTTTGAAGCCGCCGTAGGCGACATCAGGTAAGGTCATCAGGGTGGCGACAATCCTCAAGCCTTCAGTCTTCTTCTTGTAAGCTTCGGCTCCGTCATCGTTGCCGGCCATCTCCATCGCATAAGCGTTTCCGTCCATGTATAACAATCCTGCTCCGGCGATTAATCCCATAAGACCGAGCGCTCCGATGCCGGTCGGCAGGAGCGCCAACGAGAGCGCGATACACAAGACATCGATCGCGACACCCACTCCGTCATCCCGGTGCGTGGTGATCATCCGGCCGAGCGTCTTATCAACCGTCTGACCCAAGGCCATGTAAGCTTGGCTTTGAATGAGTTCGGCTTCGCCCTGCTGCTCCATGCAACGCTCGACGAAGGCCTTGAACTTGTCCCAGTCGGTGCGGGGCGGTTTGGGCGTGGGCGGTGGCAGACCGGTCCACTCAAAGGCGATCACATCGCCTAGGCCGCCCACAGCAAGGGGCGCGCGCAAAGGGTAGAGCACCCCCCCAGCGGCCCACGCCACGCCCACGCCGGGACTGCAAACCTTGTCCACGAAGCCGCAGAGGTGGATACGGGCGTCCGCTACGCCGGCGTAGCAGGCCCATGTCTGGTCCAGCGCCATCCCCATCCCATCGACGAACCCCCAACAGACCTAGCATGATGCAGCAAGTCCGCACCAGCCGCACACCGCCTTTGCAAGAGCTGAACGGGCAGGGTTAACGCGGTGGAACAAGCCCGAAACGAAGCGGGACCGAATCACGGTTCCGGCTGTACTTCCGGCTTCGTTCACCGCTAGGGCTAGCGCCGCCCGATGCGCGAAGCACAACGCCCTTCAGACCTGCGGCACCTGCATGCCGCGCTGGACGGCCGGGCGGGCGGCGATCTCCGACATCCAGCGTTCGATGTAGGGGGTTGGCGGCAGGGCGCCGGGAGACGCCTCGCGGAAGCCGTGCAGGATGGCGGCGGTCCAGGTGTAGGTCGAGATGTCGGCTATGGAATAGTCGTGCGCCAGATAGGTGGTCTGGGACAGACGGGTCTCCAGCACGCCGAACAGGCGCGCCACTTCCTGGGTGAACCGCTCGATGGCGGCAGGCGTCTTCTGCTCCGCGCGGCGGGCGAAGTAGTTCCACTGGCCGAGCATGGGAGCCAAGCCGCTGACCGACCAGGCCAGCCACTCCTGCGTCTCGATCCGGCGTGGACCGTGAGCGGGCATCAGCTGGCCGGTCTTCTCGGCCAGATAGGTCAGGATGGCGGAGGTTTCGAACACCGTATGGCGGCGATCCACGCCTTCCTCGTCGACGATGGCGGGAATCTTGTTGTTGGGGCTGATGGCCAGGAAGTCGGGCGCGAACTGCTCGTCCTTGCCGATGTTCACGGCGCGGGCGGCATAGGACAGACCGGTCTCCTCCAGCATGATGGAGGCCTTGCGACCGTTGGGCGTGGTCCAGGTGTACAGGGTGATCATCAGCGGCGCTCGTAGGCGCCGACAAGCAGGCCGCGGGCAATGACATGGCCCTTCATGGCGTGGGCCACCTGGGTGCGGATGGGCGCGCCGCTGAGCTGCGGCGCAGCGTCGAGGGCGAACACCTGGATGCAGTAGCGATGCGGCCCATGGCCCGGCGGCGGATCGGGTGGCAGATACTCCGCGCCGAAGAAGGCGTTGCGCCCTAGCGAGATCGCCTCCCCGCCCGAGCCGGGACTCTTCAGCGCGCCCTCCGACAACTCCCCGTCGTGGCCCTCCAGCGCCCAGGCCAGGGTGTGGACCAGCGGGGCCGGCGCGGGCGCGTCGGGATCCTCGATGACCAGCACCACGCCGCGCGCACCGTCTGGCACGCCCGTCCAGGCCAGCGGCGGAGACAGCTTGTCGCCGTCGGCGGTGTAGCGCGCCGGGATGGCGCCGCCGTCCTCGAAGGCGGTGCTGGTCACCTTGAGGCTCTCCGGCGCGCCAGCTGCGAAGTCCTGGTGATAGAGGATGGCGTCGAGGCCGGAACGCATGCCGCGCAGAGCCTCGCCCACGGCGTGGGGCAGTTTCTCAAGCATGACGGCCTCCGGTCGACGAGCGCGATGCTCAGGCGGCCAACGCGGGGACGCGGGCGCAGTTGCCTCCGGCGAGTGATCGAGTACCTATGGTCGCCGGTGGCCAAGGCCGTCCGGGAAGCGGGAAGGGAGCGCTAATAGCTCAAAAGCAAAAGGAAGGTTTCTAAAGCTGACAATATGCTACCATCAAAGATCAACAGAAGCACATCGGAGTTCTGGATGCTCCACGTCCTACCGGCTTATGCAACCAGTAAATTACTTATATCAGTACAAACATCACCCTTACCTCTTGAGTAATTTCCCGCAAGGATGGACGTAGAAGTATTCTTTCCATGTAACTCTTCGGTAATGGAGCCCACATCTAGACAAGCTATTAATAAGGCTTTTTCCTATTGGTCTAACGCGAGCGGGGGCGGACTCTTACTAGTAGGTCACACGGATACGGAGGGCTCCTTTAAGAGCGATATCGCGCTTTCCAGATTACGCGCACAGGCCGTTGCTCAGTCACTGGAGTTGATGGGGGTGCCGCGTGCGAATTTACTGATCAGCTGGGTAGGCAATAGAGATCTAGCCGTCGAAACCCCCGAGGGAATTAGAGAGCCTCTAAATTGCAGAGTGACGATAGTTCCCTTTACTCTTAAGTCCAGATAGGTCTCTCCAACAGCAAATAGAGCAATGTTTCTGTCCAAGTATTCTATCTCTTTGTCACGGCGCCCTAGGCGCGCGGGAAGGGTCGGCTCAGATAGGGCGACCGCATCGCGCCGAAACGCCAGGGCTGCTCGACGGCGCGGCTGATGCCGATGCGCGGACCGGCCTGCACGATCGCATCGCTGTCGGCGGCGGCGAGGCGGAAAGGCGGCGCGTCGAGGGCCAGGGCGTCATGGGCGCGGGTGACGCCCAGCGCCTGGCAGAGCTTGCCGGGACCTGAGCAGAGGCGACGCATCGGCTCGACGCCGCGGCGCGTCCGCATGCGTTCGATCCCGTCCCGCGGCTCCAGGGCGCGGATCAGGACAGCGCTCCCGGGCTCGATCCCGCCGACCAGGTTCAGACACCAGTGCACGCCGTAGGAGCGGTAGACGTAGGCGTGGCCGGCGGGGCCGAACATGGCGGCGTTGCGCGCGGTCCGACCGCCGTAGCTGTGGGACGCCGGATCCTTACGGTGGTAGGCCTCGGTCTCCACGACCACGCCGCCGACGCCGTCGACCCAGAGCCGCACTCCAACCAAGGCGCGCGCCAGGACCAGCACGTCCTGGGCGAAGAAGCCGGCAGGGAGCGGCGCGCCGTCGAGGCTCAGACCAGCCAGCTCCGCGGCGCGCCGTACGGTCGATCGTCGAGCGCCGCGATCAGGCCCAGCACGCAGCGCACGCCGTACCAGATCGCCGCCAGCAGGAAGACCAGCTTGGCCGCCAGCACCATGGGGATGCCGATCAGGATGAGGCTGAGCGGCAGGCCCACGATAAGCAGCGTCCAGCCGATCACCGACCACAGTGCGCCGATCCAGAAGGTGCGCGCCAGGAAGACGTAATGGCTGTGCGCGACGCCGCTGGCCTGGCCGCGAAGCGCGTAGGTCATCACCAGGCCGATGACCGCGGTCAGGCCCGCCGTGAAGAAGCCCGCCAGATACAGGCCGTAGACGACGAGCACCGTCGTCTTGTCCGACGAAGGCGCAAGCGCGAATGCTGAAGACTGTCGGTAGAGCGGGTCGGTCATCGGTCCATGCCTTGTCCGCCAAGGAAGATGGCCTGCACCCGCAGTCGCCGCCAGGGCGGCCAAGGTTAAGTTTGCGACATCTTTGCGGCGCCCCGATCCGCGGCGCTCCAGAAGCCGACGAGGGCGCGCACCTCCGCGAGCACCGGTTCGGACGCCGCCTGCGCCCGCTCCGCGCCATCGGTAAGGATGCGGTCGATCTCGGCGGGGTCGGACAGGTAGCGGCGCATGGCCTCGCCCACGGGCGTCATCGCCGCGACCACCACCTCCGCCAGCGCCGGCTTGAAGGCGCCGAAGCCCTGGCCGGCGAAGCGGGACAGCACCTGCGCGTTCGTCTCGCCGGACAGGGCGGCGTAGACGCCGACCAGGTTGTGGGCCTCGCGTCGTTCGGCCAGCGCTTCGAGCGTGTCCGGCAGGGGTTCGGCGTCGGTCTTGGCGCGCTTGATCTTGCGGACGATCTCGTCGGCGGTGTCGGTCAGGTTGATGCGGCTCTGATCGGAGGGATCCGACTTGCTCATCTTGGAGCCGGCGTCGCGCAGCGACATGACCCGCGCGCCCGGCCCCTGGATCAGCGGCTCGGGCAAGGGAAAGAAGCCCGGCGCGTCGAAGTCGGTGTTGAACTTCTGCGCGATGTCGCGGGTCAGCTCCAGGTGCTGCTTCTGGTCCTCGCCCACGGGCACGTGGGTGGCCTTGTAAACGAGGATGTCGGCGGCCTGGAGCACGGGATAGGCGTAGAGGCCCACCGACGCCCCTTCCCTGTCGCGACCGGCCTTGTCCTTGAACTGGGTCATGCGCTCGAGCCAGCCGACGCGCGCCACGCAGTCGAAGATCCAGGCCAGCTCGGCATGCGCCCGCACGGCCGACTGCGGGAAGATCGTCGCTCGGGCGGGGTCCAGCCCGGCGGCCAGATAGGCCGCGGCGATCTCGCGGGTCTGGTCGGCGAGGCGGGACGGCTCCTGCCACGCGGTGATGGCGTGCAGGTCGGCGACGAACAGGAAGCAGTCGCGCTCGTGCTGCAGGGCGACGAACTTCCGCAACGCGCCGAGGTAGTTGCCGAGGTGCAAGGCCCCGGACGGCTGGACGCCGGAGACGACGCGGGGAGTGTGGGCGGGGATGTCGGTCATGGCCGCTCCCCATCGGGGACGGCGGGGGCGCTGGCAAGGGCGGCGGCGGCGAGGGAGAACAGCGTGGCGCCCTGCCGTATCACGCCCGGGGCGCCGTCAGCTTAGGAAGGCTGCGGTCTTTGACAGGTCAGATGAGCCGCCGCCGATCCAGGCGACGGCGGATGCACGATCCTCCCCTCGCCGGGGAGACGGTCGCGGGGCTGTGGGCGGGACGGCTCAGGGCCGCTTGGGCGAGCGCTTCAGCGCGCCGCGGAGTTCGGCCGGGGTCAGGGCCTTGAAGGCGAACAGCAGCGCCAGATAGGCGGCCGCGCCGAACGTCGCGGCGAAGACCACCGCCACCTCCTTGCGCCAGAACAGGGGCTGGTAGTGCGGCCGCAGCCAGGACAGAAGCGCCATGAGCACGCCCATGACCACGCTGGCGGCGAACAGCTTGCGAATGCGTTCGATCACGCTCCAACCCGGGACGTAGTCGCCGCTCCGCTGCAGGGTGGCGGCCATCAGGGTGACGTTGACCCAGGAGGCGATGGCGGTGGCCGCCGCGATCCCGGAGAAGCCGAGCACCTGATACAGCAGCAGGCCCGCCACCACGTTCACCACCACCGAGGTGATGGCGTAGCGCATGGGCGTCCGGGTGTCGCCCCGGGCAAAGAAGGCGCGGGTGAACAGCTGGTTCAGCACGAAGGCCGGCGTGCCCAGGCCGTAGAACAGCAGCGCCCGGGCGGTCTGGCGCGCGTCCTCCACATGGAAGAGGCCCCGCACGAACAGGCCGTCGACCAGGAAGAAGGGCATGGCGACCAGCGCCGCGGCGGCCGGCAGAGTGAGGGCCAGCGATATGCCGATGGCCTCGTCCATGGCCTGGTCGGCCCCGGTCTGGTCGCGGGCCTGCACCGCCTGGGACAGCCGAGGCAACAGCGCCACCCCCATGGCCACGCCCACCATGCCGAGCGGCAGCTGATACAGCCGGTCGGCGTAGGCCAGCCAGGTGCGCGCCCCGTTCACCTGGCTGGCCAGGATGCCGGATATGAAGATGTTGATCTGGGTGGCGCTGGCGGCGGCGGCGCCCGGGATGGCCTTGCCGATCAGGTCCTTGATCTCGGGCGTCAGCCGGGGCCAGCGCCAGTGCACGGCCGCGCCCGACTTCTTCACGCCCCAGGTCAGCAGCGCCACCTGGGCGACGCCTGAGCCCAGCACCCCCCAGGTGGCGGCCTTGGCGGCCTGGAGCGGGCCGTGGGTCGGCAGCACGGCGATCAGCATGCCGAGGTTCAGCAGCGTCGGCGCCAGGGCGTAGATGACGAACCGTCCTCGCGCCGTCAGCACGCCCGACAGGTGGGCGTAGATGGCCATGCACGGCAGATAGGGCATGGATATCTGGGTCAGCAGCACCGCCAGCTTGAACTTGGCCGGGTTGTTCGCGAACCCCGGCGCGATCAGATACATCAGCCAGGGCATGGCTAGCTGGGCCACGAGGGTCAGGGCGATGGTGGCGGCGGCGAGCACCGCCATGGCGTCGCCGGCCAGTTCGTCCGCCACCGCCTCGCCATCGCGGGCCAGGGCCTTGGAATAGGCGGGCACGAAGGCGGCGGCGAAGGCGCCCTCCGCGAAGATGCGGCGGAACAGGTTGGGGAAGGCCAGGGCGGTCTGGTAGGCGTCGGCCGAATAGCCGGCGCTGGCCCCCATGACGTAGCCGATCACCGTATCGCGGGCGAAACCCATGAAGCGGCTGACGAGCGTCAGGCTGGACACCACCATGGACGAGCGGATCAGCGATGGGCCGCCTCGGGCGATCGGCGGTCCGGCCGGCCCCGGGGGCGCCGTCGCCGCGCGGGTGGCCGGCCGGGCGATCGCCTCGGACAGCGGATCGTCGGCGGCCGGCGCGTCCAGGCCCGGCGCGTCTGGCAGGGGAAGCGGCTTGGGTCCAGTCACCCCACGGCCCTATCGGGGCGCAGGGCGGGGGTCAACGACCAAGCCGCGAGGCCCCGGCTCCTCAGCCGGCCCGCGCGACGGCCTTGGCGCGCACGCGCTCGACCTCAGGCTCCAGAGCCAGCATGACGGCGGTGAGCTGCGCCTTCAGGGCGGCCAGGGCGAGCGGGTCGGTGACCTTCAGCCCGTCGGCGGAGATGACGTAGAAGGCGTCCACCGCCCGCTCGCCGAAGTTCTCCACATGGGCGGACTGCACCGACAGCCCGGCCGACGCCAGCGCGTCGGCGAGGGCCTGCAGCAGACCGGGGCGGTCGCGGCCTGAGACCTCCACCACGGTGGCGAGGTCGGAGGCGTCGTTGTCCACCGCCACCCGCGGCGCGACCGGAAACGCCGCCGCGCGGCTGAGCGGCGGCTGTGTCGCCGGCGCGCCGCCCGCCTCGCCCCTCCCCGCCGCCTCCAGGGCCGAGATCAGCCGGTCCAGGGCGCGCGGATCGGCCGCGCCGTATGGCTGGCCGGAGCGGTCCTGCACGCTGAAGATGTCCAGCGCGCCGCCCGTCGCCGAGGTGAACACCCGCGCGCCGACGATATCGGCGCCGTTGGCGGCCATGGCCCCGGCCAGATCGGCGAACAAACCGCGCCGATCGCGGGCGGCCACGGCGACCTCCACGGCGTTCCAGTCGGCCATCAGCCGGGCTGCGGCGGCGGCGCCCTCGCCGCCCGCGCGCCGGACCAGGGCGAAATGCTCGGCCAGCGTCTTGGACGGGAAGGCGATGAAATAGGCGTCCTCCATGCCCTGCGCCCAGGCGCGCGCGATCTCGTCGGCGTCCAGCGCAGCCGCGAAGCGGTCGCGGGCTCCGGCGGCGAGGCGGAACTGCACCGCATCGACCGCATCCACGGCGAGATCGGAGGGCCGGCCGCCCCGGAACAGCGCCTCGGTGGCCGTGTAGAGCTGGCGCAGCAGCTGGCCCTTCCAGGCGTTCCAGACGCCAGGGCCCACGGCGCGGATGTCGGCGGCGGTCAGGATCGCCAGCGCCCTCAGCCGCTCCGGCTCGGCCACGGCGCGGGCGAAGGCGGAAATGGTGCGCGGATCGCCCAGGTCGCGCTTCTGCGCCGTCTCCGACATCAGCAGGTGGTGCTCCACCAGCCACGCCACGAAGTCCACCCGCTCGGGCGCCAGACCCAGCCGCTCGCAGGCCAGCCGGGCGTTGCGCGCGCCGGCCAGCGTCTGGCCGCCCGGCGCGCCGCCCTTGCCGGTGTCGTGCAGCAGCATGGCCAGGAACAGCGCCTCGCGGT
>CAXTEX010000094.1:0-9565 GCA_964243445.1 uncultured Caulobacteraceae bacterium
CGCGGAACATGATCCCGGGCTTGGGATGGTCCGGGATGGTGCGGATGGCGTCGCGAAGGCTCATGGCGTCGCCTGGGATGAGAGGACCCGTCCCGCCACCGCGTCCAGCCTGGCGAGCAGGCCCGTGTCGCGATGCTCGGGCGGGGTGATGAGGGCGGCGTCGAGGCCGGTGTCTATGGGCGACGGCGTGCGGGGCTTCGACGCCAGGGCGCGGCAGAGTTCGGCCACGGTCGCCTTGGCCTTCTCGGCGTTGTCGTGCAGCACGCGCACGATGTCGGCGACCTGCACGTGGGCGTGGCCGGCGTGCCAGCAGTCGTAATCGGTGACCATGGCCACGCTGGCGTAGGGCAGCTCGGCCTCCCGCGCCAGCTTGGCCTCGGGCATGTTGGTCATGCCGATCACAGCGCACCCCCAGCTGCGATAAAGCTCGCTCTCCGCCTTGGTGGAGAACTGCGGCCCTTCCATGCAGAGATAGGTCCCGCCCTCGGTGACCTGGGCGCCGGCGGCGCGCGCCGCCTCGGCCGCCAGCCGCGACAGCCGCTCGCATACGGGATGGGCCATGGAGACGTGGGCCACCAGGCCGTCGCCGAAGAAGCTCTTCTCCCGGGCGAAGGTCCGATCGATATACTGGTCCACCACCACGAAGTCGCCGGGCGGCAGCGCTTCCTTCAGGCTGCCCACGGCGGACAGGGATATGATGTCGGTGCAGCCGGCGCGCTTCAGGGCGTCGATGTTGGCGCGATAGTCGATGTGGCTCGGCGAGACGCGGTGACCGCGCCCGTGGCGGGGCAGGAAGCGCACCGGCACGCCGTGCAGATCGCCGAACAGCAGCGCATCCGAAGGCGCGCCCCAGGGACTGTCGACCCGGCGCCACTCGCGCGCCGTCAGGCCTGCGATCTCGTAGAGCCCCGAGCCGCCGATGACGCCCAGCACCCAAGCCGGGTTCGCTGCATCGCTCATTGCGGCGCCGCCTTGCGGATCAGCTCCTGGATCGAGGCGACGGCGTCCTCCCAGGCGGGCTGGCCGGGGGTGATCTCCTCCACATGGCCGCCGGGCGGGCTGTGGAAGGCGACCGTGTCGCCGGCCGCGCGCGCGGCGCGGGCGTAGGCCTGACCGATCGACGGCGGCACCGTCACGTCCTGGGCGCCATGGATCACCACCTGGGGGACGCCGAGCGGCAGCAGGGCGGCGGGGGAGGTGTCGGCGTAGACGTCGGGCCGTGCGGCGGAAGGCGCGCCGGCGATCTGGCCCAGCACCTTAAGTCCGCAGGCGGTGGCGGTGTCGGTCTTCAGGTCGGGGATGCCGGCGATGTCGACGACGCCTGAGACCGGCTGGGGCGCGGCCCAGTGCAGGGCGCTGCCGGCGGGGAGCTTGTAGCGGGCGGCGGCCCAAAGGGCGAGCTGGCCGCCGGCGGAATGGCCGACCACGACCACCCGCTTGACGCTGACCTGGTCGTGCGGCGCTTCGATCGCCAGCCGGTCGATGGCCGCGCCCACGTCGCGATAGGTGCCGGGATAGCCGCCGCCGGGTCGGTCGACGCTGCGATATTCGATGTTCCAGACCGCGATCCCGCGCCGGCGCAGGTCTTCGGCCGCATAGTTCATGATGGTGCGGTTGGCGATCGCCGCCTGCCAGCAGCCGCCATGGATCATGACCACCACCGGGTGCAGCCCAGGGCCGGACGGCAGCCATAGGTCGGCGACCTGATTGGCGTCCACGCCGTAAGAGACGGTGCGGGTCGGCTGCGGCTTGGGCCGGCTGAGCAAGTCCGACCAGGTCATCAGGGGAGCGGCTTTCGCGCCCATCGCGAGAAACCCGCTCATCCCGGCCAACGTCGGAATCCAGATCGCCAGGCGGAAGCCTGCAGGCGGGGACCACGGCCAGGCCCTCAGCCGCCGCGCCCTATGATCTGGGTCTCGCCCTTCGCCGGGACGAGCGGAGCGGGGAGCCACTCAGTGGGCCACGTTGCGCCAGATGGCGCGGTAGGAGCCGTAGACCACGCTGGCGAACACCAGCAGGTAGATCATCACCGCCAGGCCGGTCTGCTTGCGCTCCTCCTGCTTGGGATCGGAGGCCCAGTCGAGGAAGGTGGCCACGTCGTGGGCCTCCTGCTGGGTGGTCGACTTGGTGCCGTCGTCGAAGCTGACGCGATCGGGCACGAGCTGGAAAGGCATGGCGATGAAGCCGCCCACCGGCACCTTGTCCTTCGGCCCGGACCAGAAGGAGCTGACGTCGCCCGGGAAGTAGGGGTTGTAGTATTTGCCGTCCGGGACGGTCAGCCCCTTGGGCGGGTCGTCGGGATAGCCGCTGAGCAGGTGATAGATGTAGCTGGGGCCGCCCTCCCGCGCCTTGGCGATCACCGACAGGTCCGGCGGCAGGGCGCCGCCGTTGGCCGCCCGCGCCGCCGCCTCGTTGGCGAAGGGCGCGCGGAAGTGGTCGGCGGGCGTGGCCGGCCGTTGGACCGCGTCGCCGGTGTCCGGGTCGATGTCGGGCACCTTCACGTCGGCCGCGATGGCCTTGACGTAGGGGCTGTCGTTCGGGTTGGGGTATTTGGCGCTGTAGAACGGACCGCTCGGCTGCGCCAGGTTGCGGTACGACATCAGGTTCATCGAGTGGCAGCTCGAGCAGACCTCCGAATAGACCTTGAAGCCCCGCTGCAGCGCGGCCTGGTCGAACTTGCCGAGCGGACCTTCGAAGCTGAAACCGGGGTCGGGCGCCTCCTCCGCCTTGGTCTTGGCGGAGGCGGCGGTCGCGGAAAGCAGGCCCGCGACGCCGGCCGCCAGCAGGACGCCCTTGAGCGCAGTACGCAACATAATCTGGCTCAACCCTTCTTGGAGGCTTCGGCGGCCGCGCCGGCGGGCATGGCCAGACCCGGCCCGTGGGCGCTCAACACGGGGGAGGAGATGGTCTCCGGCACGGGCAGCGCCTTCTCCCGCAGTCCCAGGATCGGCAGCACCAGCAGGAAGTAGCCATAGTAGTAGATGGCCAGGAAGCGCGAGAACACCGTGACCGACAGGCCCGTCGGATCGCCGGCCAGGTCGTGGCCGGTGGCGATGACCACGTCGTCCGGCTCCTTGGACCCGCACCAGCCCAGGATCAGGGTCACGGCGATGAACAGCAGGAAGAAGGTCCGCGCGGCGGGACGGTAGCGCATGGAGCGCACCTTGGAGGTGTCCAGCCAGGGCACCGCAAACAGCAGGGCGATGGCGCCGAACATGGTCATCACCCCGAACAGCTTGTCCGGCACCGCCCGCAGCATGGCGTAGAAGGGCAGGAAGTACCACTCCGGCACGATGTGCGCCGGCGTCGCCAGGGGATTGGCGGGAATGTAGTTGTCCGCGTGGGCCAGGGCGTTGGGGGCGAAGAAGACGAACCAGGCGAACAGGATGGTGAAGCAGATCACCGCGAAGCCATCCTTGACCGTGTAGTACGGATGGAAGGGGATGGTGTCCTCCCGCGACTTCACGGCGACCCCCGTCGGGTTGTTGTTGCCGGGCACGTGCAGCGCCCAGATGTGCAGCCCGACCACGCCCGCGATCATGAAGGGGAACAGATAGTGCAGGGCGAAGAAGCGGTTCAGGGTGGCGTTGTCCACGGCGAAACCGCCCCACAGCCAGGTGGTCACCGCGGTGCCGAGGCCGGGGATGACGCTGTCCAGGGCCGAGAACAGGTTGGTGATCACCACCGCGCCGTAATAGCTCATCTGGCCCCAGGGCAGGACGTAGCCCATGAAGGCGGTGGCCATCATCAGCAGATAGATGACGCAACCCAGCAGCCACAGCACCTCCCGCGGCGCCTTGTAGGAACCGTAGTAGAGCCCCCGGGCGATGTGAATGTAGACCGCGAGGAAGAACATCGAGGCGCCGTTGGCGTGGATATATCGCAGCATCCAGCCGTAGTTTACGTCGCGCATGATCAGCTCGATGCTGTTGAACGCACCCGTAGACGTCGGCACATAGTGCATGGCCAGCACGACGCCGGAGATGATCTGCACCCCCAGGCAGAAGGCCAGGATGCCCCCGAAGGTCCACCAATAGTTCAGGTTCTTCGGCGACGGATAGTCGACGAAGCTGTCGTAGGCCAGCCGCACGATGGGCAGGCGAACGTCCAGCCAGCGCTCGATGCCGGTCTTGGGTTCGTAGGTCGAATGTCCGCTCATGGTTTCGCTCTCTGGCGCAGGACGCGCGCCGTCAACCGATCTTCACCTTGGTAGGCGACAGGAACTCGTAGTCGGGCAGAAACAGGTTCTTCGGAGCCGGGCCGGCCCGGATACGGCCGGCGGTGTCGTAGACCGAGCCGTGGCAGGGGCAGAGCCAACCGCCGTAGGTCCCGCCGACGTTGGGCACGCAGCCGAGATGGGTGCAGACGCCGATCAGGATCAGCCATTCCGGCTTGCCGGCCTTGTGGCGGCTGGCGTCGGTCGCCGGGTCGCGCATGGTCGCGTGGTCGTCCGCCACGGCCTCGGCGATCTCCTTGGCCGTCCTGTGCCGCACGAACACGGGCTTGCCGCGCCACTTGATGTTGGTGGTTGAACCGACCTGCACCTTGGACAGATCGTATTCGATGGACGCCAGCGCCAGGGTGTCGGCGGAGGGATTCATCTGGTCGATGAACGGCCACACGGCGGCGATCGCCCCGACGCCCACGGTGGACAGGGCGGCGATGTGGATGAAGTCGCGGCGGCTCGCCGGCTCGCCTGGTATAGCGCCTGTGCCGTGCTCGACGGTGGGGTTGGCGTTGGCCGTTTCGACCACGTATCGCCTCTTCTGAAGATGCGGGCGCGGAGGACTCCGCGCGTTGTCGGATCGATTAGAATGCGACTGGCGTTTTTTCAACCGGACATTCCGCAAAATCTCGGCGCAGCCATGCGCCTGTGCGCCTGCCTGGGCGTGGCGCTCGACGTGATCGAGCCCTGCGGCTTCCCGCTGGGCGACCGGGCGGTACGGCGCGCGGCCATGGACTATGCCGCCGACGTGGCGCTCGTCCGCCATGGATCGTGGACGGACTACCTTGCGCGTCGCGAGGGCGGCCGGCTGCTGCTGCTGACCACGCGAGGGACGCTGCGGCACGTGGACATCGCCTATCGGCCCGACGACGTGCTGCTGCTCGGCCGGGAGAGCGCCGGCGTCCCGGACGCCGTGCACGCGGCGGCGGAGGCGCGGGTGGCCATTCCGCTGCAGCCGGGCGCCCGCTCGCTCAACGTGGTGACCGCGGCGGCGATCGTCCTGGCCGAGGCGCTGAGCCAGACCGGCGGGTTCGCCGCCCTCCCTCCTCCGCTCCCGTCCTAGGCCGCCTCGAACCGCACCGCCTCGCCCCAGAAGGTCTCGACATGGCCGTTCTGGGCGCGCGGCTCGCCGGTGGTCAGGAAGCGGCGCCCGCCGCCTCGCCCCGGGTCGTACTCCGGATGGCGGCCGAGATAGCGCTCCAGGGCGTCGGCCACCGCGGCGGGCTGGTGGATCAGCGGCGTGCCGGGTTTCAGCGCCGCGCGAAACAGCTCGGCCACGATCTCGTAATGGGTGCAGCCCAGGATCGCCCGGTCCGGCTCGCGCCCGATGCGCAACGCCAGGGCGCGCACGTGGCCCGATATCACCTCCGCCAGC
Source organism: uncultured Caulobacteraceae bacterium (assembly GCA_964243445.1). Lineage (GTDB taxonomy): Bacteria > Pseudomonadota > Alphaproteobacteria > Caulobacterales > Caulobacteraceae > CAHJWH01. Next base: position 5,601 of record CAXTEX010000094.1, read on the forward strand.
GCCGCCTGCGGCGCGCCGGCCTCGATCAGGCGGGCGAGCGTGGGGCAGGGTTCGGTGAAGACCGCCACGTCCTGGCGGCGCTTGTCGATCTCGATCTCATAGACCCGGCTGCCGGCGGTCGCGGGGGTGGCGAACAGGCCGACCACGTCCAAGGCCTCGATCCGCTCGCCGCGGCGCTCGACCGCCTGCTCCCAGGGCAGGCCGGTGGCCGCCTCGATCGTCGGCACGATGATGCCGACCACGTTCACCGGACGGCCGAGGGAGCGGCGGAAGCCCGGCAGCCAGGTCTGCTGCAGGGTGCGCAGCGCGATGGCGCAGGCGGTGTTGCAGCCCAGGACCACCAGGTTCGCGCCCGCCTCGAACAGGCGGATGCAGCCCTGGCGGGTCAGGTCCACGATCTGCTCGCCCGCAAGCCCGCCGTAGGGACAGTGGGCCTGGTCGGCGAGATAGACGAAGTCGGCCGAGGGCATTCGCTCGACCAGGGCGCGGTGCACGCTCAAGCCGCCGATGCCGGAATCAAACACGCCTATGGCCATGGGACGGGCTTGTAGAGCAGCTTTGCGCCCCGTGGAATCCGCTCACACGACCAGCACCACCTTGCCCACGTGCTCGCCGGCTTCCAGGTGGGCGTGGGCTGCGGCCGCCTCTTCCAAGGGGAACACCTTGTCGATCGGCGGGCGGAGCCGGCCGTCGGCGACCCAGGGCCACACGCGCGCCTCGATCGCCGCCGCCAGCCGCCCCTTCTCCTCGGCCAGCCGGGCGCGGAGCGTGGAGGCGGTCAGGGTCAGCCGCTTGATCAGCATGGCCGTGAGGTCGAGCTCGACCTTGGCGCCGGCCAGGAAGGCGATCTGCGCCAGCCGGCCGTCGGGCTTCAGCACCGCTATGCTCTTCTGCACATAGTCGCCGCCGACCATGTCCAGCACCACGTCCGCGCCGCCGGCGGCGGTCACCGCCACGACGAAATCCTCCGCGGTGACGTCGATGGCCAGATCGGCGCCGAGCGCCAGGGCGCTGCGGGCCTTGCCGGCGCCGCGTCCGGTGGCGATCACGCGGGCGCCGGCCGCCTTGCCCATGGCGATGGCGGTGACGCCGATGCCGCTGGTGGCGCCGTGCACCAGCAGCGTCTCGCCGGCCTGCAGACGGCCGCGCTCGAACACGTTGGAGAAGACGGTGAACACGGTTTCGGGCAGGGCGGCGGCCTGGACCATCTCCACCCCGGGCGGGACGGGCAGCGCCTGGCGCGCGTCCACGGCCACGAACTGGGCGTAGCCTCCGCCGCCGAGCAGGGCGCAGACGCGGTCGCCGACCGCCCAGCGCGACGCCCCATCCCCCACGGCGACGACCTCCCCCGCCACCTCCAGCCCCAAGGTGTCCGGCGCGCCGGGAGGCGGCGGATAGGCGCCGCGCCGCTGCAGCAGGTCGGGCCGGTTGACGCCCGCCGCACGCACGCCGATCAGGATTTCGTCGGGGGCCGGGCGCGGGGTGGCGACCGTCTCCGGATAGAGGGCGTCCGCATCGCCCTTGCCGCCGCGGATGGCGATGCGGGTCATGCTGTTCGGCGGGGAGTTCATGATGCGCCTCTCTCGTGCGGAACCGGACGGTCTCTGCTAGCATGGCTAACCCCTGAGCTGGCCGGTCGGCGCCGGCGGCTCTCGCCTGAGGAGCACCCATGGAGGAACCGGCGCCCCCTCGCACTCCGCGTGGAGCCCACCTGGACGCCGCCGTTCGCGAGGACCTGGACGGCTATGCGGTCGAGGAGCTGCAGGCGCGCATCGGGCGGCTGGAGGGAGAGGTCGAGCGGACGCGCGCGGCCCTGGATCGCAAACGCTCGGGCCGCAGCGCCGCGGACGCCCTGTTCTCCTTCGGGAAGGCGCCCTGATGAGACGCCAGGCCGCAGCCGCCCTGGCATGTGGGTTGCAAGCCGGCGACCCGGGCGCAGCCGATGTGGGCGACGCCCGTGTAAGGACCACCCGATGAGCGAACCGGCGATGCTGGACACGGGCGTGGAGGCGCGTGCGCTCGCGGTGCAGGACTTCGCCCGTTCGGCGCTGTTCGAACGCACCTTCCAGGACGGCATGTCGCTGGTCGAGGACACGGCCGCCTACCTTGACGGCGCCGGGCGGCAGGAGGCGCGGCTGCTGTCGCGGGGCTCGGCCCTGGCCTACGCCAACGCCAGCATGCGCCTGACCACCCAGCTGATGCAGGTGGCCTCCTGGCTGCTGGTCCAGCGCGCGGTGCGCGAGGGCGACATGGCGGCGTCGGAGGCCTGCGACGCCCGCTATCGCCTCAGCGCGCCCCTGACCGAGGACCTGGTCGCAGACGTGGCGCAGAGCGGCGCGACCGCGGAGGAGGCGTCGGCGCCGCTTCCGGCGGGCCTGCTCGGCCTGCTGCAACGCACGCGGCGGCTCTATGAGCGCGTCACGCACCTGGACGATCGCATGTACCGCCAGACCGCGCTCGAGACGGACGCCAATCCCGTCATGTCGCAGATCGACCGCCTGCGCGCCGCCTTCGGCGGGTGAGCGGCGCGCCCGACGCCCGGCCCCAGGCGGCCTTCCAGGGCGCATACGGCGCCTTCAGCCACGAGGCCTGCCTGGCCTGCCTGCCGCAGGCGCAGCCCTGGCCTCGCGCCAGCTTCGCGGACGTGTTCAAGGCTGTGAGCGCAGGCGCATGCGCCTTCGGCTTCGTGCCGGTGGACAACAGCATCGCAGGCCCCGTCCCCGAGGTGGCCGAGCTGCTGGGGCGATCGGGCCTGCCGGTGCTGGCCTGGTATGGCTGGCCGATCCGCATGCAGCTGATGGCGATCCAGGGCGCGCGCCTGGAGACGCTACGCACCGTGGCGAGCCATCCCATGGCGCTGAAGCAGTGCGGCGTCTTCTTGAGGGCGCACGGGCTTGCGGCCGAAGCCGCCTGCGACACCGCCGGCGCCGCCGCCGAGCTGGCGGTCCGGCCGGACCTAAGCCGCGCGGTGGTCGGGCCGGCGGCGGCGGCGGCGCTCTACGGCTTGCAGGTGCTCGTCGCCGACGTGCAGGACCGGGCCGACAATGTGACCCGCTTCGCTGTGGTCGGGCCCGCGCCGGTGCGGTAGGACGGCGTGGCCGTGACGCCGCGCCTGTCGCCGGAGCTCTCGGCCCATAACGGTCGAGCGTCGCGCCGGGCAACTCTGCGGCTGCCGGTGCGGTTACGGTGGCGCAAGGGAGATCGGCATGGCTGAGATGGACGGGGTCGTCACCATCGTGCAGGAGAGCCGCTTCCAGCTCACCGACACCCAGGGGGTCTCGCACCACTTCGTGCTGAGCCGCCACGCCCTGTGCGAGACCGAGCAGCTGCCCCGCCTCGCCCACGAGCAGTCGCGGGTCCGCATCAAGTACGAGCAGGCCCAGGGCGTCATCGCGCTCGAAGCCAAGCGCATCACCCTGCTGGACGCCGCCTCATGAGTATGGTCGATTTCGACGTCCACCCGCGGGCTCGCGAACACACGCCCTCCTCGCTCCCGGGCGTGATCCCCAACGAGTCGGAACTCACCGCCGGCTGCCTGATCGAGCCCGGCAAACAGTACGGCTTCTTCACCGACACCACCGTCTGCATCGGCTGCAAGGCCTGCGAGGTGGCGTGCAAGGAGTGGAACAACCTGCCCGCCGACGAGATCGGGTTGACCGGCCACTCTTACGACAACACCGGCGCGCTGTCGGCCAACAGCTGGCGCCACGTCGCCTTCATCGAGAAGAAGCAGGCTGACCGCGCCGCCGCAGACCCCGCCGCCCAGACCGGCTACGGCGTGCGCGACAACACCCAGGCCGCCTTCCAGAGCGGCTGGCTGATGATGAGCGACGTGTGCAAACACTGCCACCACGCGCCCTGCATGGAGGCCTGCCCGACGGGGGCTCTGTTCAAGACCGAGTTCGACACCGTGGTGGTGCAGCAGGACATCTGCAACGGCTGCGGCTACTGCGTGCCGGCCTGCC
>CAXTEX010000095.1:0-9233 GCA_964243445.1 uncultured Caulobacteraceae bacterium
TGGACGAGAGCTTCATGATGAAGCGCACCTTCCGCCACTGCGCCATCCTGTCGGGCCTGATCGAGCGGCGGCTGCCCGGCCACGAGAAGAGCGGGCGACAGGTGACCTTCTCCACCGACCTGATCTACGACGCGCTCCGCCGCCACCAGCCCGACCACCTGCTGCTCGCCTGCGCGCGGGCCGACGCGGCGACCGGGCTGCTCGACGTGGCGCGGGTGGGCAAGCTGCTGGACCGCATCCGCGGCCGCATCGTCGCGCGCGCTCTGCCGCGGGTGTCGCCCTTCGCCGTGCCCGTGCTGCTGGAGATCGGGCGGGAGACCGTCTCCGGCGCCGCCGACGCCTTGATGGAGGAGTCCGCCGAGACGCTGATCGCCGAGGCGATGGCGCTGGACCCTCCTCTCCCGCAGGAGAGCCCTAGTCCTCCCAGTCCTTCAGCGCTTCCAGGCAGAGCTCAAGCCCCGTCAGGTCGCCGAAGGGGTCGGGGGTGACGACCACGAACAGCCGCCGCGCCTCAGCCCACAACAGGGCGCTCTCGGGCAGGTCGAAGTCCTCGACCGCGCAGTCGTTGGCGTCGCGCCACACGCCGGCCGCGTCCGGCGCGGCGCCCACCCAGGCCTCCACCCGGCTGCGGTAGTCGGCGTCGCCCTCGTCGTCGAGGTTGAGATAGGCCAGGACCGGCTTGCCGAGCGCGCTGGCGAAGCCGATCTCAAAGGCGGTGGCGGGATCGCAGCCCGGCCCGCGCCAGGGGGTCAGATTGGCCACCATCGCATCGCAGGCCCGAAGGTTGGCCAGGGCGCCGGCGTAGGCCTCGCGGGCGCGGAGCTCTCCGGGCGGGCTCTGGGGGTCGACGTCGTCGCCGGCCATGCGGCTGGCCAGGCCTTCGGCGGCGCAGAGGGCGTGCTTTCGCGCCACCAGCTCGGCGGCCTGCGGGTAGGACCCATCGGGTCCGGCGAGATACAGCGTCTTGAGGCGGCGCATGGCGCGGGCACGAAGCGCACGGCCCTGGCCTCAGTCAAGCTCTGCGACCGCTTCGCCGAAAGCGGCGTGCAGGGCTTCCCACTGTTCGGCCGGGTCGAGCGTCATGATCCGCGGCCAGTGCGGCGTCTGGTTGCGGAACCAGGTGGTCTGGCGCTTGGCGTAACGACGGGTCTGCAGCTGCGCCGCGCTGACCGCCTCCGCAACTGTGGATCGCCCCTCGACGGCGTCGACGAACTCGCGCACGCCCAGCGCCTTCATGACCGGCAGGTCGGCCGGGAGCCCCCGCGCTGCAAGCTGTTCCGCCTCCTGCAGCGCACCGGTCGCGGCCATCGTCTGCAGGCGCTCGTCGCATCGGGCGTAGAGGTCCGCGCGCGGCGGATCAAGGATGGCGGCGGCGTAGGCGCCGGTCGCGAGCGTCGGTCGGGCGCCCGCCTGCCAGTCAGGCAGGGCTCGTCCGGTGGCTTCCGCCACGCCGGCGGCGCGGATCAGCCGCTGGCGGTCGCCCGGCTGGATGCGCGCAGCGGAGAGCGGATCTCGCTGGGCGAGCGCCGCCCGAAAGGCGGCCTCGCCCATGGCGTCGTAGCGCGCGCTCACAGCTGCACGCACCGACATCGAAACAGCAGGAATGTCCGCGAGGCCCTCGGTCAGCGCGGCGAAGTAGAGGCCTGTCCCGCCCACGACGACGGCCGGTCGTCCCCGTTCCGCAATCGCCGCCAACGTCTCGCGCGCGGCCGACAGCCAGCGCCCGACGGACCAGGCCTCGGCTGCATCGGCGACGCCATAGAGATGATGGGGCGCGCGGGCGGTCTCGGCGAGGGAGGGACGGGCGGTGAGCACACGCAGGTCGGCATAGAGCTGCATCGAGTCGGCGTTGACCAGCTCGCCGCCGACCGCTTCCGCCAGGCGCAGGGCCAGGGCCGACTTGCCGCTTGCCGTGGGTCCGGCGATCAGCCAGACGCTCGCCCCCATGCTCCACGCCCTCACCCTGGCCGGGCCGGACGCCGACGCCCTGTTCGACGCCGCCCGCCGCGTGGAAGCCCTGGCGGGCGAGGCCGGCGAGGTCAAGGCGACGCGGCCGCTCGGGCCCGGCGGGATCGACCTGATCGTTGAGGCGCAGGACAGGCCCGCGCTGGCGCAGGCGGCTCGCGCGGGGGTCGGCGATGCGCCTGTCGACCTCTGCCTCCAGCCGACGGAGGGCCGGCGCAAGCGGCTGCTGCTGGCCGACATGGACTCCACCCTGATCGGCTGCGAGGGGCTGGACGAACTGGCCGACTACGCCGGGGTCAAGGCCGAGGTCGCCGAGGTGACCGAACGCGCCATGCGTGGCGAGATCGCCTTCGAGGGCGCGCTTCGCGAGCGGGTGGCGCGACTGAAGGGCCTGGCCGAGGCGGTGCTGGCCCGCTGCTACGCCGAGCGCGTGCGGCTCAACCCGGGCGCCCGGACGCTGGGACGGACCCTGGCCGCCCAGGGCGTGCGATGCGTGCTGGTCTCCGGCGGGTTCGAGGCCTTCGCCGGGCCGGTGGCGCAGGCGGCGGGCTTCACCGCCCACCACGCCAACCGGCTGCTCGTCGAGAACGGCCGGCTGAGCGGAGAGGTGGGCGAGCCCATCCTCGGGCGGGAGGCCAAGCTGGAAGCGCTGCATCGGCACGCCGCCGAGCTCGGCATCGGCCTTGAGGCCACGCTCACCGTCGGCGACGGGGCCAACGACCTCGCCATGATCGGAGCGGCGGGCCTTGGCGTGGCCTATCGCGCCAAGCCGGTGGTCGCCGAGCAGGCCGACGCGCGGCTGGATCATGCAGACCTGACGGCGCTGCTCTACTTTCAGGGGTATGCGCGGGACGCCTTCGTCGTGGACTGAGTCGTGCGGCCGACGCACGGGGGTGGGCCGCCGACAGCGACCTTCTCGCGACTTGAACCGGGTGCGGCTTCGCAGGCACAAGGGCGTGGCGCTCTCGCCGCAGCCTGACTCGCCCGCTGATCCGTCGGGCGACGCCTCCGACCGAAGGACCGACGCCTGTGACCTCCTCGCCTATCGCCCGCGTCGTGGCCGCCTGCTGCCGCTCCGCCTGGCTGGTGGCGGCCTTGGGTCTGCTCTTGGCCGTCGCCTCGGGCTGGTACGCCGCGGGCCATTTCGCCATGTCGGCGGACACCGCGGCGCTGATCTCGCCCAAGCTCAAGTGGCGCCAGGACTCCAAGCGACTGGACGAAGCCTTTCCCCAGAACAGCGACGTGACGGCCGTGGTGATCGACGGCGCCACGCCCGAGCTGGCCGAGGCGGCGGCCGACCGCCTGACCACCGCGCTGCAGGCCCATCCCGCCCAGTTCCTGAGCGTGCGCAGGCCGAACGGAGGCCCCTTCTTCGAGAAGGAGGGCCTGCTGCTGCTGCCCTTGTCCGAGGTCCAGTCGACCGTCGGTCAGATCACCGCCGCCCAGGGCTTCCTTGGCCCTCTCGCGGCGGACCCCAGCCTGCGCGGGGTGATGAACGCGCTGGATACGGCCGCCATCGGCGTGCAGCACGGCCAGGCCAACCTCGGCCAGCTCGACAAGCCCCTGGCCGGCCTGGCCGACGCGCTCGGCCGAATCGCCGACGGCCGCAGCGCCTATTTCTCCTGGCAGGCGCTGTTCGCCAGCGGCCCGCATTCGGCGGGCTTGCGCCAGTTCATCCTGATCCGTCCCAAGCTGGACTACAGCGCGCTGGAGCCCGGCGAGGCGTCCAGCGACACGATCCGCGCCATCGCCGCCGGGCTCAGGCTGGACGCGGCCCATGGCGTGCGCGTGCGGCTGACCGGCTCGGTGCCGCTGAACGACGAGCAGTTCTCCTCGCTGAAGCAGCGCGTCTGGCTGATCACCGGTGTGATGCTCAGCTCCATGCTGGCGATGCTGTGGTTCGGCGTGCGGTCGGTGAAGCTGATCGCGGCCATCCTGGCGACCGCCATCGTCGGTCTGGTGATCACCGCGGCCTTGGGCCTGGCGGCCGTGCACCGGTTCAACCTGATCTCGGTCGCCTTCATCCCCCTGTTCGTCGGGCTGGGCGTCGACTTCGGCATCCAGTTCAGCGTGCGTTACCGCGCCGAGCGGCTGACCCATCCGGAGCTGAAGGACGCCCTCGCCGCCGCCGGAGCCGGCGTGGGAGGATCGCTGGCCCTGGCGGCGGCGGCCATCGCGCTGGCCTTCTTCGCCTTCCTGCCCACGAGCTACGTCGGCGTGTCCGAGCTGGGCGTGATCGCGGGCGTGGGCATGATCGTGGCCTTCGTCCTGGCCGTGACCTTCCTGCCCGCCCTGCTGATGCTGCTCCGCCCCGCGGGCGAGACGCAGGAGGTGGGGCTGGAGGCGCTGGCGCCCCTGGACATCTACCTGGTCGACCATCGGAGACGGGTGCTGACCATCGCGGGCGCGGTAGCGGTGGTCTGTCTGGGCCTGCTGGCCTTGGTGCGTTTCGACTTCAATCCCCTTCACCTGCAGAACCCTCACGGCCAGGCCATCTCCACCGTCTACGACCTGATGAAGGACCCGCAGGAGACGCCCAACACCATCGACGTGCTCACCCCCTCGCCAGCCGCCGCCGGCGCGCTCGCGGCGCGGCTAGGCGAGCTGCCCGAGGTGTCGCAGGTCTTGACCCTGTCCACCTTCATCCCGATCGACCAGACCCAGAAGCTCGCCGTGGTGAGCGACGCCAACCTGCTGCTCGACCCCACGCTGAACCCGTTCGAGGTCCAGCCGCCGCCGAGCGACGCCGAGGTTGTGGCCAGCCTCTCCAAGACGGCGGCCGATCTCCGCGCCGCCGCCGGAGCGGCCACCGCGGCGCCGGCGGCCGACGCGCGCCGTCTCGCCGACGCCCTGCAAAAGCTTGCCTCGGCGACGCCTGCGGTGCGCGCCCGCGCCGCCGACGCCGTCATCACGCCGCTCAACGTGCTCCTGGCCCAGCTGCGCAGCCTGCTGCAGGCCCAGCCGGTCACCCGCGCCTCGCTGCCGGCCGACCTCGTGCGCGACTGGGTCACGCCGGACGGGCGGGCGCGGGTGTCGGTCTTCCCGAGCGGCGACTCCAACGACAATGCGGTGCTGGCCCGCTTCTCCAAGGCCGTCCGCGCCGTGGCTCCCAACGCCACAGGCACGCCCATCACCATCCAGGAGGCTGGCCGGACCATCTACACCGCCTTCCTCCAGGCTGGCGCGCTGGCGTTCGTGGTGATCGTGGCCCTGCTGCTGGCGGTCCTGCGCCGACCGCGTGACGTGGCGCTGACCCTGGCGCCGATCCTGCTGACCGGGCTGCTGACGCTGGCCACCTGCGTGGTGATCCGCCAGCCGCTGAACTTCGCCAACATCATCGCCTTCCCGCTGCTGCTGGGTATAGGCGTGGCGTTCAACATCTATTTCGTCATCGCCTGGCGTGCAGGCGAGACCAACCTGCTGCGGTCCAGTCTGGCGAGGGCGGTGCTGTTCAGCGCCCTGACCACCGGCGCCTCGTTCGGCAGCCTGATCCTGTCGCCGCATCCGGGCACGTCCGGCATCGGCGAACTGCTGCTCATCGCGCTCGGCTGGACGCTGGTCACGGCCCTGCTGTTTGAGCCGGCCCTGCTCGGGCCGCCGCCTGCGAAACGATGACGGGGTGGCGGGAACGCCCGGGCTGAGGACGCCCCGCTCGGATCAGCTGTGGGCGAGCTTGTCCGACAGGGCGTTGATCTTCTTCACCAGCCCCGAAGCGCCGCCGCTCTGCAGCGTGCTCATAAAGTCGGAGCGTTGCTGGCTCAGCTGGCTGATGCTGCCCGCGAAATAGACGTCGATGATCTTCCACTGGCCGGTGTTGGTCTGGCGCATGCGGTAGGTCAGGTCGTTGGGCGCGCCCTGCGGGCTGGCCAGGGTCGTATGCACCAGCTTGTCCGGCCCGCGGGTGTCCACCTTGCCGATGTCGAAATGCTGGCCCTCATAGGTGTCGAAGTGGTTGGCCCAGGTCGAGACGTTGAAGCGGTCGAAGGCCGTCATCAGCGCCGCCTGATCCGTCGCGGACATGCTGGTCCAGGCCGGTCCGACCGCGAAGCGAACCATGATCGGCAGGTCGAAGGCCCGCTTCACGGCGGGGTCGAGCTTGCGGTAGCGGCCCTCGAAACCCAGCGCCTTGCCCTGCTTCATGGTGGACAGCAGGGCGTCGTCGAAGGCCTGCACCTGCTGGGCTGCGGGATCGGCCGCCTGGGCTTGGGCGGCGACGGGCGTGATCAGGACGGAGGCGGTCGGCGCGGCCAGGGCCAAGGCGAGAAGGGCGGGCGTCACCAGTCGCATGAGTGAGATGATCCTTGCAGATTGCGGCGGGATAGCCGGCCTCGCCAGCTTGGGCGTCTGACTAGTGAACGTAGGCTGAGCGGGTCCGGTTGCCGGGCTTCAGGCGTCCCGATCGACCAGGAAAGCGGGCAGGCGGCGCAGGGCGTCCGCCCGCTCGCCATAGGGCGCCAGGGCCGCCGCCGCCCGTTCGGCTATGCTGAGCGCCTCGCGCCGTGCGCCGTCCACGCCCATGAGCGAGACCAGCGTCGCCTTGCCGGCGTCGGCGTCCTTGCCCACCGCCTTGCCGGCCTTCTCCGCTGTGGAGGTGGCGTCGATCAGGTCGTCGGCGATCTGGAAGGCCAAGCCGAGATCATGGGCGTAGGCGCGCAGCCGCGCCTCGTGCTCGGAACCCGCCTGGCCGAGCACCGGCCCCGCCTCGCAGGAGAATTCGAACAGGGCGCCGGTCTTCATGCGCTGCAGCAGGGCGACCTGTTCGGCGCCGAAAACGTGGTCTGGAGCCACGATGTCCATCATCTGGCCGCCGACCATGCCTTCGCTGCCGGCCGCCCGCGCGAGCCGGGTTGTGAGGCGGCAGCGCACCTCGGCGTCCGGGTGCGTCGCGCCGTCGGCCAGCACCTCGAAGGCCAGGGTCAGCAGCGCGTCGCCCGCCAGCACGGCCGTCGCCTCGTCGAACTTCCTGTGCGTCGTCGGCTGGCCGCGCCGCAGGTTGTCGTCGTCCATGCAGGGCAGGTCGTCGTGGACGAGCGAATAGGTGTGCACCATCTCGATCGCCGCCGCGGCCCGCAGCGCCCGGTCCTGCGGCGCGCCGAACAGGGCCGCGCCCTGGAGCACCAGGAAGGGCCGCAGCCGCTTGCCGCCGACGATGACGGCGTAGCGCATGGCCTCTTGCACCCGGGCGTGGAAGCCGCTCGGCGTGGGCAGCAGGTGGTGCAACGCCGCATTCACCGCGCCCGCGGTCGAGGCGAGCTGATCGTTCAGCGGCGCCAGGTCGGCCCCGGCGGGGCTCATCGTCGTGGTCAAAGCTCTGTCGTCCCTCAGCCGGCCTGCTCAGGCCATCATTGCGCGATCTAGACCGAGGACGCCGCCCTTAGCGTGACCCGGGCGCACCAGCTTGGCGGAAATGCGAGCCGGGCTCCGGCGGTCGTCACGCTCTTCAGTTCCGCTTCATGTCCGCGGCGCCTAATCTGGTCAAATGGGTAACCGACTCCAGGGCTATTCCGGAAGGAATGAGCGACCCGATAGCATCGGCCGCGATCCGGCACGGGCAGGGAGTGGACTTTGCGGGTGATCCTGGCTCAGCCGAGGGGGTTCTGCGCCGGCGTGGTGCGGGCGATCGACATCGTCGAGCGCGCCCTGACGCTTTACGGCAAGCCCGTCTATGTGCGCCACGAGATCGTGCACAACCGCCATGTGGTCGAGAGTCTGAAGGCCAAAGGCGCCCAGTTCGTTGAGGAACTGGACGAGGTGCCCGACGGCGCGGTCACGGTATTCAGCGCTCACGGGGTCTCACGCTCGGTGGAGGGCGAGGCGAAAGCGCGCGGCCTGCCGGTGCTCGACGCCACCTGCCCCCTGGTCGCCAAGGTGCACGCCCAGGCCAACCGTTACGTCTCACGCGATCGATCCCTGATCCTGATCGGCCATGCCGGCCATCCCGAGGTCGAAGGCACCATGGGTCAGGTCGATGCGCCGGTGGCCCTGGTCTCCACCACCGCCGACGTGCACGCCTTGAGCTTCCCGGCCGACGCGCCTCTGGCCTATGTCACCCAGACCACCCTCAGCGTCGACGACACCCGTGCGGTGATTGCGGCGCTGAAGGCGCGCTTCACCGACATCACGGGCCCTGACACCACCGACATCTGCTACGCCACCCAGAACCGCCAGACCTCGGTGCGCGCGCTTTGCAAGGTGGTGGACGTGTTGCTGGTGGTCGGCGCCAAGAACAGCTCCAACTCCAACCGATTGTGCGAGATCGGAACGGAGGAGGGGCTGCCGAGCTATCTGATCGCCGACGGCGGCGAGCTTGACCCGGCCTGGGTGGCGGGCGTGCAGACGGTGGGTCTCACCGCCGGCGCCTCGGCGCCGGAGGAGTTGATCTTGAGCGTGATCGAGGTTCTACGCCTTACCAATGACGTCGAAGTCACCCAAATGAACGGCATTCGGGAGGACATAGAGTTTCGCCTTCCCCCCGAGCTGCGGACATTGGAGCGTACGCCCGCCGAGTCGCGGGCCGAGCAGGTCCCCGCCTAGACTGAACACCTCGCGCCCTGCGGCGCGCTTACCCCCGTCGCGTTCCTCCCTGGACGCGACACAGACAGGAGTGCGGCATGGGTTTCCCCTTGCAGCAGGCGGCCCGGATCGGCGCCTATGTGATGAAACAGCAGATCACCGGCGTGAAGCGCTATCCGCTGGTGCTGATGCTGGAGCCGCTGTTCCGCTGCAACCTGGCCTGCGCCGGTTGCGGCAAGATCGACTATCCCGACGAGATCCTGAACCAGCGCCTGTCCTACGAGCAGTGCATGGAAGCGATCGACGAGTGCGGCGCCCCCGCCGTCTCCATCGCCGGCGGCGAGCCGCTGCTGCATCGCGACATGCCCAGGATCGTCAAGGGCTTTATCGCCAAGAAGAAGTTCGTCATCCTCTGCACCAACGCCCTGCTGATGAAGAAGAAGATCGACCAGTACGAGCCCAACGAGTTCTTCACTTGGTCCATCCACTTGGACGGCGATCAGGCCATGCACGACAAGTCGGTGTGCGAGGATGGCGTTTATCAGAAGGCGGTGGAGGCGATCCATCTCGCCAAGTCCAAGGGCTTCCGCACCCAGATCAACTGCACCGTCTTCCAGGGCGCCGACCCTGAGCGGCTGGCCGCCTTCTTCGACGACATGAAGGCGGTCGGCTGCGACGGCATCACCATCTCGCCCGGCTACGCCTATGAGCGCGCGCCGGACCAGGAGCACTTCCTCAACCGCGCCAAGACCAAG
>CAXTEX010000096.1:0-9209 GCA_964243445.1 uncultured Caulobacteraceae bacterium
CCATAATCGATCGGCTGCATGGACGTGCTCCGACCCCGAACCGCTCGCCGGCGCAAGGCTGGAGAAATGTTGCCCTATGACTGACAAGCTCCGTCCCAAGAGACGAGCATTGAGGGAGAGCGCCCCGGCTTAGCCCAGGCTCGTCCTGGAGAGCGCCTGGGTTTAGCCTCGGCTCAGGGCCGGGTGAAGTAGTCCGCGCCCGCCATGACGAACAGGAACACCAGCCAGAACCCGCCGGCGAGCGCGGTCAGGCGCACTAAGCTGCTCGCCCGGTCCAGCCGCATGAAAAAGAGGCCGACCAGACCCACCTGCACGCCCGCCACAGCGAAAGCGACCACAGGCTTGAAGCGACCGAGCGCAGCGAAAGCCAAGCCTGCGTTCACCGCGAGCAAGGTGACGATGGTAATCCAGGTCAGGACTGGCGCTAGCCACAGGCTGCGCGGTTCTCCTTCACGGTCGGGCGTGTTCATCGGCCCACCAGGTAGAGGCAGGGGTAGAGCAGGGTCCAGATCACGTCGATCAGGTGCCAGTAGAGCGTGGTCGCCTCCACCGAATCGGAGTTGGCCGCAAGCGTTCGCCGCCGCGCCATCACGCCCAGCCGGCCGACCAAGGTGAGCCCGACCAGGATGTGGCAGGCGTGCAGGCCCGTGGCCACCCAGTAGAAGGCCATGAAGATGCGCGTGGCGGGGTCGGGCAGGCTGAAGCCCGCGCCGGGCCACAGGTGCTTGTCCAGGTCGTCGTGGTACTCGAAACCCTTGACCACCAGGAACAGCAGGCCGAGCGCGAAGGTGACCCATACGCCGATCTCCGTCAGCTTCGGCCGGCCGAAGCTGATCGCCCGGCTGCCCACCGACAGGCTGAGGCTGGATGTCATCAGGATGGCGGTGTTGGCGGTGCCGTAGGCAAGGTCGGTCTCGTGCCCGGCGGTGGCGAAGGCGCCGGGGTGCAGGTAGCGGTAGACGAAGTAGCCGCAGAACAGGCCGCCGAACAGCAGCAGCTCGCTGGCCAGGAAGATCCACATGCCGAACACCACGGTCTCGCGCTGGCGCGGCGCCGAGGCGAAGGGCGGGTGCAGGGTGGCCGACGCCTCGCTCATCGCTGGGCGTCCGTGGTGGCGCGCGGCGAGGCGTGGCCCTGGGCATGGTGGATCGCCCCGCCGTGCTGAGGGGCTTGGCCGTCCTCGTGGTACTCGTAGGGGCCGTTGTGCACCTGCGGGATCTGCTCGAAATTCTCCTTCGGAGGTGGCGAGGCGGTCTGCCATTCCAGTCCCGTCGCGCCCCAGGGGTTGGCGTCTGCGTGCTCGCCGTAGCGCAGCGAGTGCATCAGGTAGAAGAGCGGCAGCAGGTAGGCCGCGCCCAGCAGCAGCGCGCCGCCCGACGACAGCACGTGGTAGACCTGGAACTCCGACGGATAGTGGGCGTAGCGGCGCGGCATGCCGAGATAGCCCATGATGAACTGCGGGAAGAAGGTGAAGTTAAACCCAAAGAACAGCAGGATGGCGGCGAACTTGGCCCACCCTGCCGCGTACATGCGCCCGGTGATCTTGGGCCACCAGAAGTGCATGCCGGCCAGGAACGCCGAGACCGAGCCGCCGACCATGACGAAGTGGAAGTGGGCGACCACGAAATAGGTGTCGGTGACGTGCACGTCGACCGGCACCGAGGCCAGCATCAGCCCGGTCAGGCCTCCCACGGTGAACAGGCCGACGAACCCCAACGCATAGATCATAGGAGCGGAGAAGGTGATCTGGCCGCGGTACAGCGTGCCGGTCCAGTTGAACACCTTGATCGCCGAGGGCACGGCGATGATGAAGCTCATAAAGGAGAAGGCGAGGTTGGCGTACGGGCTCTGGCCCGAGACGAACATGTGGTGGCCCCACACCAGAAAGCCGAAGGTGGAGATGGCCAGCATGGCGTAGACCATGAAGGCGTAGCCGAACACTTGGCGCCGGGCGAAGGCGGCGATGACCTCCGACACCACGCCCATGGCCGGCAGCACCATGATGTAGACCGCCGGATGGCTGTAGAACCAGAACAGGTGCTGGAACAGCAGCGGGTCGCCGCCGATGCGCGCGTCGAAGATCGGTAGGCCGAACAATCGCTCCACGATGATCAGCAGCAGCGAAGTGGTCAGCACCGGCGTCGCCAGCACCATGACCAGGCTGGTGGCGTAGATGGCCCACACGAACAGCGGCATGCGGAACCAGTTCATCCCCGGCGCGCGCAGCATGTGGGCGGTGGCGATGAAGTTGACGCCAGACGCGATGGAGGAGAAGCCGACCACGAAGATGCCGACCGCCGCCAGGGTGACCGCGGTGTTGGAGTAGATCGTCGAGAACGGCGGATAGAAGGTCCAGCCGGTGTCCACGCCCCCCATCAGCAGGGCGCCGGTGGTCAGCAGACCTCCCGCCATGAAGACGTACCAGGAGGCGAGGTTGAGGCGGGGGAACGCCATGTCGCGCGCGCCGATCATCAGCGGCAGCAGGAAGTTGCCGAGCGTGTTGGGGATTGACGGCACCAGGAAGAACCAGACCATGATCACCCCGTGCAGGGTGAACAGCTTGTTGTAGGTGTCCGGCCCGAACAGCAGGCCCTGGGGCGTCAGCAGGTGGAAGCGCATCAGCCCCGCCGCCGCCCCGCCCATGAAGAAGAAGCCGGTGATGGAGACGGCGAACAGCACCGCGATCCGCTTGTGGTCGGTGCTGAGCAGCCACGACGAGACGGTGGAGCCCTCGCTCCAGAAACTGCCCTCCGAAGGGGTCCGCGAAGGTCCGGCCGCCGGCCGGGGGCTTGGCGCAGGGGCTCCGGCGCCCATGGAGCCGGTAAGGGCGGCGTCGGTCATGAGCCTTCTCCGCTGACGCTGGACAGGGATTTCACGTAGGCGACGAGCGCCACCAGGCTCTCCTCGTCGGTGGACTTGGAAAAGCTCGGCATGATGGGCGGATAGCCCGCCACCACGTCCTTGTCGGGCAGCACGATGGAATCGCGGATGTAGTCCTCGTCGGCCGTCACCACCCGCCCGTCGGCCAGCAGCACGCGGCTGCCGTAGACGCCGTGCAGGTCTGGCGCGACGCGGCCGGGCGCGAGGGAGCCGTGGCAGGACGCGCAGCCGAGGTGGGCGAACAGCAGGCCGCCCTGGCCGGCCAGATTGTCGGGCTGTGGCTGTGCGGCGCTCCAGCGGCCGTAGTCTTCCGGCGTCATCACCGTGACCTCGCCGCGCATCTCGGAATGGTCGGTCCCGCAGTATTCG
Source organism: uncultured Caulobacteraceae bacterium (assembly GCA_964243445.1). Lineage (GTDB taxonomy): Bacteria > Pseudomonadota > Alphaproteobacteria > Caulobacterales > Caulobacteraceae > CAHJWH01. The sequence goes on from CAXTEX010000096.1 coordinate 3,250, forward strand.
GCGCAGAACAGGGGATAGGTCCCGAGTTTGGTCGCCTTGAACCAAGTCTCGGTGTAGCGGCCCGGCAGCACGTCCTGCTTCATGCGGAAGGCAGGCACGAAAAAGCTGTGGATAACGTCCTGTGAGGTCATGACCAGGCGCACGGGAACCCCAAGCGGCGCGTGCAGGGCGTTGATCTCGCGCGCGCCGCTGGGATGCTGCACCTTCCACATCCACTGCTTGGCGACGACGTGGACCTCCAGCGCGCCCTTGGGCGCCTTCAGCCCGGTGAGCTGGGAGGAGGCGGCGAACCAGAAGATGAACAGGAACAGGAACAGGGTGGCCGCGGTCCAGCCAATCTCGAACTCGCGCGAGACGATCTCGGGCAGGGGCGCGCGGCTGGCCTTGCTGCCCTTGCGGTAGCGCACGGAGAAGACGACGCCGAGCCCGCCGACGAGCGCGATGACCAGCCCCGAGGCGACCACCAGCCACAGGAAGATGTGGTCGGTATTGACTGCACGGGTCGACGCCTCGACGGGGAAGAAGGGGAGCGAACTCACGACGCGCGCCGCCTGAAGCCGAACACCGCCAGGGCGGCCATGGCCAGCAGGGTGGCCAGCGCCGCCGCGCGCAGCCCGGTCTGGACGGCGCCGTCGTTGCGCCCGTCCAGAGGGATCAGGCCGTGGCAGAGCAGCGCCAGCCGGTCCACGATGTCGCCCACCTCGCCACGATCGGCGCCGGCGAAGGCGTCGCGCAGGTCTGATGCGGTCAGCGCGGTCTGGGGCAGCACCCGCGTCAGCCTTCCGTCCGCCGCCAGCACGAAGGCCGCCACGGGGTGGGTGAACTGGTCGGCCACGGGATCATAGGCGTAGCCGTAGCCGAGCGCCCGGGTCGCCTGCGCGATCGTCTCCGCCGAGCCGATCAGGAAGCGAGAGCCGTCGATCAGGGCAGGGTCACCGGCCAGGCGCGCGTCGCGGAAGGCGATGGCGTCGGCCGGCGTCTCGCGCGGGTTGAGGCCGATGGAGACCAGGCGGAAGTCGCGGCCCGGGCGCAGGCCGCTGCGGCCGATCCCTGCGGCGACGATGCTAAGGGCGGGGCCGCACAGGGTCTTGCAGCGGAAGTCCTCGAACACCAGCAAGGCCGGGCGGCCATCCATCGCCTGGCGCAGGGTCTTGGGACGGCCCGACTCGTCGGTGAAGGCGAGCCCCAGCGGCTCGCGCGCGCCGGCCGGCGCCTGGACGCCGACGCGGGCGAGGTCCGCGCGGGAGGGCTCGGCCTGCGCCGGTCGCGCAGCGCCGGCCACGCAGGCCGCCAGGGCGAGCATGAGGACGGCCGGCTTCACGACCGCTCTCCGCGGCGCGGCGGGGCCGGCGTCGGCGAGGGCAGGGGGTCGTAGGCGTGGGCGCCGCGCGCGACCACCGCCTGCATGGCGCGCGCCAGGATGGCGGCGGACGGCTGAGGCACGACGGGCGGGCGGGCCTGGGCGGGGCCCTTGCCGCTGGAGGGCACGCTGCGCGGGTCGATGCTGGTCTCCAGCCGGGGCTCCGGGAAGGCCCGCTCCGACGGCGGCGCCGGCTCGCCGACCTGCAGGCGATAGAAGCCGAGCAGCGCGGCCATGCTCGCGGCGATGAAGACGAGCAGGCCGCCGCCGAGCCACGCGATCTTGCGGGTGGCGACGCCCGACGCCGACAGCAGGTCGTCCTCGCCGCGCTGCTCGGGCGACAGGGGCGCCAGCTCGGCCGGGAGCGGCTCGCGCGGGGCGCCGTCGTCGTCCAGGTACACGCCGGGCGCGGGTTCAGGCGGCATGTGCGAGCCCTCCCCGCTCGGTCACGACGCGCGGCGCGCCGGTCGCCAGCGCCAGCCATACGCCGCCTTGGCCGATCAGCGCGAAGGCGGAGGGCAGCAGGCAGGCGGCGCCCAGGCCCGGCGCCAGCAGCCAGAGCTGGTAGCTCAGTACGCCCGCGATCACGCAACCGCCGGCCCACGCGACGGCGCGGTGGGCGCCGACCGCGCGCCGGCCGGCCAGGATCGCCATGGCGGCGACCGCGAACGCCAGGCTGGTCCAGGGCAGGAGCCGCCAGGGCCAGGCCACGCGCGCGATGTACCAGGTGTTGAGCGAGGGCTTCTCGCCGTACCAGACCACCAGATAGCTCATGAACTCCAGGTAGCTCAGGCCGATGATGGTGGCGAACATCAGCCCCGCCAGGTCGCCGGCCACCGGGTCGCGCACGCGGCGGCGGGCCTGCAGGGCGGCGAAGGCGCAACCCAGCCCGAGCTGCTGCGTCGCCAGGTCCATGCCGATGTCCGACGACGTCCAGCTCGGCTGCACCGAGAGCAGCCAGTCCGTGGACAGCACCGCGATGCTGAGGCCGTAGAAGGCCAAGCCCAGCCCCGCGCCCAGCCGCCCGCGCGGCCCCTCGATGCGCGGCAGCAGCACCGCCAAGGCGCTCCAGCCGATCAGGCCGACGCCGGTGCGCGCGATGAAGAAGGGCGCGTTGAGATATAGCGCATGCACGCCGGGCTCCAGGCTCCCTGGCGCTGCGGCCCATGGATAGATCAGCGGCAGGCCGAACAGCACCGGCAGCACCAACATTAACAGGATAGGCATGACGCGAGCCGCGGGCTCCAGCTCCGGCGCAAACGCCTCACCCCACCGCCCGCCGACCAGCCGCTGGATCAGCACGAGCACCAGGCTGCCGGCGCACAGCGAGGCGACGAAGACGAAGCCGATCAGCCAGCCGCGGAAGGCCGCCGCCGGGGTGAGCACCGCGAGAACGATCCAGACCAGCAGGCTCGCCAGCCCGATCAGCAGCGGGACGAGGCGGTGGACAGGAAGGGTCATCGCCGCCCTCCGTACGATCCGGCCGGCGGCGGCACGGGCGGCTGGCCGAGCGTGCGCGCCTCTTCCAGCACGCGGATGTAGGCGACGATGGCCCAGCGGTCGGCGGGCGACACGCGGTCGCCGTAGGGGAACATGACGCCATAGCCGTTGGTGATCACGCCGAAGATCTGGGCTCCGGTGAGCTGGCGCACCTGGGCGGAGGCGTAGTCCGGCGGCGGCGGGAAACCGCGCGCCACGATGGTCCCGTCGCCCGCGCCCACCACCCCGTGGCAGGGCTTGCAGTAGATCTGGAACCGCTCCTGGCCGCGCTGGAGCAGGGCGGGGGTGACGGGCGGAGGAGTGGCGGACTGCTGCTCCCCAGCCAGCTCGCCCTGCGCGACGGCCTGCTCGGGCGGCGCCTGGGATTCGGTGTCGTCGGGCAGGGTGGCGGCCGGCGCCTGGGCGCGCAGCTTGGGTTGGCGGAACATGGTCAGGTCGTCGCAGCCGGCGAGGGCGAGGAGAACGGGGGTTAGGCCCAGCGCCAGCCAGGCGGCGCGGCGGCTCACAGCTCCACCTCCTCAACCCAGACCGCGCCAGCGTCGGCCAGGAACCGGCGCACTGCGCCCGCGTCCGTCGCCTCGTCGGGCAGTTGCAGCGCGAGCAGAAACTGGTCCTGGCTCGCTCGCCCGAACGCTTCCGCGTCGAACACCGGATGGTGCAGGCGCGGCAGGCCGCCTTTGAGCAGGAAGGCTATGAAGCCGGTCAGCCCCGCGGCCAGTACGCTGACCTCCACCGTCGCCACGATGAAGGCCGGCCAGCTGTTGAACGGGCGCCCGCCTTGGTCGAAGCGGTAGAGGTGCGTCGCGCTGAACCACTCCATGGCGTAGAACAGGGCCGCCGCCGTCAGGCCGCCGCCGAGCATCCACCAGGGCACGTTGGTGCGCGCCGTTCCCAGCAGGTCGGCGAGCTCGGGCATCGGGTAGGGCGAGAAGGTCTCCAGCGGATGCCTGCCTTCGTCGCGGGCGGCGCGGAGCGCGGTCGTCAGCGGTTCGGGGCCGGGGAAGCCGGCGAGCAGGGCGCGCGTCATCGTTCGCGTTCCTGCATGGCCAGTTCGCGCGTCTCGAACATCGAGACGGCGGGGACCACGCGCACGAACAGCAGGAACATGACGGCGAACAGGCCGAGCGAGCCGAACAGCACCGCATAGTCCCACAGCGTCGGCCAGAAAACGCGCCAGAGGGTGGGCAGGTAGCCGTGGCCGAGCGTGTTCCAGATGATCAGGATGCGCTCGAACCACATGCCGACCAGGATCAGCACGCTGACGCCAATCAGGATCGGCAGGCTGGCGCGGGCGCGCTTGAACCACAGGATCTGCGGCGCAAACACGTTGCCGAACAGCATGACGGCGTAGCAGGGCCAGTAGTGGCCGGTGAAGACGTAGGCGATGAAGCTGCGCTCCGCCCGCTCGCCGCTGTACCAGGCCATGAACCACTCGGTGGCGTAGGACAGGCCCATGATGCAGGCGCAGGCCACGATGATCTTGGCGATGGCGTCAAAGTGGCGGTCGGTGATCAGCGCCTTGAGCCGCAGCCCGTTGCGCAGCAGGACGGCCAGGATCACCACCATGGCGAAGCCCGAGAACATCGCCCCCACCACGAAGTAGGGCGGGAACAGGCTCTCCTGCCAGCCGGGCATCAGCGAGGCGGCGAAGTCCAGCCCCACGATGGAGTGCACCGAGCACACCAGCGGCACCGCCAGCCCCGCCATGACCTTGGAGAAGCTCTGGTGCACCGCCCAGTGGCGCGACGAGTTGCGGAAGCCGAGCGCGAAGGCGCCGTAGATCTTGCGCACGGCCGGTGTACGCGCCCGGTCGCGCAGCGTCGCGAGGTCTGGGATCAGCCCGGTGTACCAGAACACCACCGAGAAGATCAGATATGACAGGATGGCCCAGAAGTCCCAGACCAGCGCGCTGCGCCATTGCGGCCACAAGGTCATGGGGTTGGGGTAGGGAGCCAGCCAGTAGAAGAACAGCGGCCGTCCCAGGTGGATGATCGGGAAGATGCCGGCGATGGACACGGAGAACAGCGTCATCGCCTCGGCGAAGCGGTTGATCGCCGCACGCCAGGGCTGGCGGGTCAGCAGGAGCAAGGCGCTGATAAGCGTTCCGGCGTTGCCGATGCCGATCCACCAGACGTAGTTGGCGATGGGAAAGCCCCACACGATGGTGGAGTTGTTGCCGAACACGCCCACGCCTTGCGTCAGCTCCACCGCCAGCCCGGCGACGAAGGCGAGCGCAAAGGGTAGGGCGACGCCCAGCAGGATCCACCAGCCACGCCAGCGGGTGGACGCCCAGCTCTGGCGCCCCAGCAGCGGCTCGCTGATGATGGCGTTGACCTCTTCGCAGGTCGACAGCCCCGGCAGCGTCCAGCGGTTCTGAGGAGCGGCGAGGGTCACGCGCGTCCCTCCGGCTCGTGCGTCGGTACGAGCGCGGGATTGGGGTTGCGGATGCGCGCCAGGTAAGTGGTGCGCGGGCGCGTGCCCTCGTCGGCGAGCAGGGCGAAGTGGCGGGGGTCTTCGCGCAGCGCCTTCATCCCCGAGGCCGGGTTCGACTTGTCGCCGAAGCGGATCGCCTGGGTGGGGCAGGCCGATTGGCAGGCGGTGGTCACCTCGTGGGCGCCGATGTCGCGACCCTCCTTCTCGGCGGCGCGGCGGGCGTGGCTGATGCGCTGGACGCAATAGGTGCACTTCTCCATCACGCCCCTCGCGCGCACGGTGACGTCGGGGTTTTTCTGCGCGTCGTAGGCGTCGTCGCCCATGTTGGCGTAGGCTTGGTCGTGGGCGTAGCCGAACCAATTGAACCGGCGCACCTTGTAGGGGCAGTTGGACTGGCAGAAGCGCGTGCCGATGCAGCGGTTGTAGACCTGGTCGTTCAGCCCCTCGTGGTCGTGGATCGAGGCCTCCACTGGGCAGACCGGCTCGCAGGGGGCGGACTCGCACTGCATGCAGGGTACGGGCTGGAAGGCGGGGCGGGTCTCGTGCGCCCCGCCGGTGTCGTAGGCGTCGATGCGCAGCCAGTGCATGGCCCGCCCGCGCGCCACCTCCTGGGGCCCCACCACCGGCACGTTGTTCTCCGCCTGGCAGGAGACCACGCAGGCGTTGC
>CAXTEX010000097.1:0-9198 GCA_964243445.1 uncultured Caulobacteraceae bacterium
ACCTCTACCGCATCCCCGGCCAGCACGGAGAGGTGGACGTGTGGACCTACGGCTCTGACGGTGTCGAGGGGGGCGCCAACGATGCGCGCGATGTCGGCAACTGGTGAGCCGCCCGCGAGCGGGGCCGCGGACGCCGGCTTCACCCTGCTGGAGATGCTGGTCGTGGTAGGCATACTGGGCCTGCTAACGGCGGTGGCCTTTCCCGCCGTGCGTCCGACGCTCGCCCATATCGCCGCCCAGAGCGCCCGCTCCGACCTCGCCGCCAACCTGCGGAGCGCCCGCGCGCAGGCGATCCGGCGCCAAGCCACGGTGAACGTGCAGATCAGCCCGACCGCGCGAGGCTATGTCTGGAACGGTCGCCGGGTCGACCTGCCGGGCGGGGCGCACCTGATGACCGACACCGGCGCCCTGAGTTTCGCCGGTGACGGCGCCTCCTCCGGCGGCCATTTCGCCATCGCCTGGGACGGGCGGGCGCTGGACGTCGACGTGGAACCCGGGACGGGCGTCGTGAGGCTGGAGCGCCAGCCGGATTGAGACGGGTGCATTGAAGCGGTTGGGCGCGCGCGAAGAGGGCTCGGTGCTGGTGGAGGCCATGGTCGCCGCCGCCATCATGGCCATGACCCTGGCCGTGGCTTACCGCGCCACGGGAGACGGGGCGTTGCGCACCGCCGCCGCCGAGCGCAGCCGTCTCGCCGTGCTGGAGGCGCAGTCCCGCCTGGCGGAGGTGGGCGGCGACATCGCCCTGGCGCCCGGTGAGTCCGGCGGCGTGGACGGCGATCTGGCCTGGCGGGTGGAGGTGTCGCCGGCGGCGTCCGGGCCCGGCGGCTCCGGGCGGCTGATGGCCGTCTCGGTGGAGGTGGGGCCGCCGCAGAGTCGCACCCTGGTCAGCCTCCATTCGCTCCGGCTCGCGCCGTCCACATGAGGGCGCGGGGGGAGGACGGCTTCACCCTGGTGGAGATGCTAGTCAGCCTGACCCTGCTGGCGATCGCCGGGGCGCTGCTGGCGGAGGGCTTCGTCTCGGGCCGCGGGGTCTGGGCGCGGGTGGAGGCGCACACCGTCGCCGGCCAGGACGTCTCGGCTGCGCAGGGGCTGCTCCGGGCCCAGATCGAGCAGCTGCACCCCGCGACCCATTACGTGAGCGCGGCGCCTGTGGTGGATGTGGCCGGCGGCCCGGATGAGCTGGACTTCCTGGCGCCGCAGATCGGGGCGGGGAGCCTGAGCGAGGTGCGCCGCCAGCACCTGGAGCTGACAGCCGCCGGCCGGCTGGAGCTGTCCTCGACCGCGTTCCGGCCCAGCCCGTCCGATCCGGTGGAGACGGACGTCCTACTGCGCCGCGCCTCCAGCCTGGAGCTGAGCTACTTCGGCGCCGGAGCGCCGGATGGCGCGCGCGTCTGGCGCAGCAGCTGGGACCAGAGCGGCGCGCCGCCTGAATTGATCCGCATCCGCATCGGCTTCGCTCCTGGAGACCGGCGGAGCTGGCCCGAGCTGATCGCCCGGCCGGGCGCCACGGTGGACAGCCAGTGCGTGCTGGACCCAGCGAACGGCGGCTGCCGGGGGCGGGGATGAGGCTGGGTGAGCTCCTCGACGCCGATATCGCCGTGCTCGGCCCAAGGCTTGTCGCCTCAGCGCGCGCCGGCTTCGACTGGTGGGTGGAGGAGCTGCGGGGCATGGCGCCTGCGGCCCTGCACACGTCCGGCGGAGACCGCCTGATGGCGGAGCCGCAGGGCGCGGGCCAGTACCTGCTGGTCCGGCGCGACGGGCGCACGCGCCTGCACACCCCCGGGCGGACCCGTGCGCAGGTGGCGCTAAGGCTAGCGGACGCGGCGGTCCTGGTCCGTCAGGTGAACGCACCGCCGCTGCCGGCGCGCGACCTGCGTCAGATGATGGCGCTGGATGTCGACCGGCTGACCCCCTTCCGGGCCGAGGAGGTTTATCTGGACGTGGTCCTGCCCGCCGCACCCGCGGGGTCGGCCGACGTACGTCCGGCTGTGGTCGGCGTAGTCTCCCGCGCCGTCGCCGATCAGGCCGTGGCCGAGGCTCAGGCGGCGGGCTTGGAGCCCTCCGGCCTCGTCGTAACGGGGGAGGGCGACACGGTCCTCGACTTCCTGCCCGCCATGCGCGCGGCGGGCGCGCTGGGGTCAGCGCGGCACGGCGCAGGCTTCTGGTGGACCGCGGTGGCCGTCTTGGTGGCGCTCAATGTCGGCTGCTGGATTTGGCGCGACAGCCGCAGCCTGGCGGATCTGCAGGCGGCCGTGACGGCGCAGCAGCCGCAGGTCCAGCGCGTGGCGGCCCTGCGGGCGTCGCTGACGGCGGAGACGCAGCGGCGGCACACCCTGGCCGCAGCCCTGGCGGCCGACGAACCGCTGCGAGCGCTGGACACGGTGTCCCGGGCGCTGCCCGATCAGGCCTGGGTGCAGCGCGCCAGCTTCGCGGCCGCCTCGATCCGGCTGGCCGGCTACCATGAGCCGGGCGTGGACGTGGTGCCGGCCCTAAAGCGCGAGCCCCTGCTCGCCAACGTCCAGAGCGTGTCGTCCGAAGTGGCGGCGAGCGACAGCGGCGCGAGCGCCAGCGGCGCGGGCGCGGGTGATCCGTTCGACGTCTCCGCCGACCTGGACGGAGCGCCTGCGCGCACAGGCCCGCCGTGAACGGGCTCGCCCTGCGCGAGCGGCGGCTGATCGCCATAGCCCTGCTGCTGGCGCTCGTGGCCGCCGTGTGGCTGGGGGCCGTGCATCCGGTGATCGGCGGCTTCCAGGGCCGGGCCGACCAGCGGGCCGCGGCGCTGGACGACTACGCCCGCAACGCCCGGGTGATCAGCAGCTATCGCCGCCTGCGCGCCGAGGCCTCGGCCCAGGCCCGCTCCGCGCCCGAGCTTGAGATCATCGCCGTCTCGGCCGCCGCGGCCGCGGCGGCGGCGCGCGACCGGCTGGACCGGGACCTGTCGGCCAGCGGCGCGAGCGTCCATGCCGTGCGCGGGCGCCCGTCCGACCCTGGGACCGTGCGGCTTCGTGCGGACTTTCAAATCCCTTTGGCGGGGCTCAACAATCTGCTCCGACGTGTGCACGACCAGGCCCCCCCCGGGATCGTGGACAGCCTGTCCGTCGCCGCGGACGGAGCGGCGGCGCGCCCGTCCGTCCTGGAGGTCCGTCTTGACGTCAGTTTCGCCTATGCCGCGCCGCGTTGAGCTGGATCCCACCACGGCGCTGTTGGCCGGCGCCCTGGTGCTAGGCCTGGTGATCCAGCTCGCCTTGCCCCAGGTCTCGCCCCTGGCGGACCTGTCGCCGGCCACGTCGGGCGGCCGTCAGGCACGCGCCGTCAGGCTTCAAACGGACGGAGCGGGGCCGCGCATCGTAGCCGCGCCAGGCTATCCCGCCATCCTCAATCGGCCCCTGTTCTCGCCGTCTCGCTCGGGGACGGCGACCGTCGCCGCCGATGTGGCGCCAGTCGGCGCCCTGGCGCTGCTGGGCGTGGCGTCGGATGGCGGGCGGGCATCGGCGACGTTCGCCGCCGTCGGCGGCGCGCCCCGCTCGCTGCGGCTCGGCGAGGCCATGCAGGGCTGGCGGCTGAGCGGAGTCGGACGGGACCACGCCATCCTGAGCCGCGGCGAGGTCTTGCAGGTGCTGAAGGTCGGCGAGCCGCCGCAGGCGTCGATCAGCGCCCCTGTCGCCGCGCCCGTTGGAGCCGCCGCTTCCGCTGGAGCCCCGGCCCGATGAGGAAGGCGCTGGTCTGCGCGACCGCCCTGCTCGCCTCCGGCTGCGCCTCGGTGCTCTCGCCCCTGCCGAGCGCCACGCCGCCGCCCGAGACGCCCTTCGGCGTCGGCACGATCGCCGAGACGCCGCCGCCAGCGCCTGTCCGAAACCCGTCCGTCGGTGCGGTTATCGTGCCGGGCCGCACCCAGATACCCGCGCCAGCCGTCGCAGAAACGCCCGTGCGGCGCGGCAAGGTCAGCCTGAACTATCCGGGCGTGGATGTTCAGGCGGTGGCCAAGGGCGTGCTCGGCGACCTGCTAGGCCTGTCCTACACCCTGGCGCCGGACATCCACACGCCGGTGACGCTCGCCCCTGGCCATCCGATCGCCGGCGCCGACGTGTTGCGCGTGTTCGAGGAGGCCCTACGCAACGCCAACCTGGCGCTCGTCCAGCAGGGCGCCGGCTATGCCATCCTACCGGTGGACCAGGCCAAGGCCGTGGCGCCGGTCGGCGAGGCGGCCGAACCGGGCTTCATGAGCGAGGCGGTGCCGCTCCAATTCGTCAACGCCGACGCGCTCCGCCGCCTGATCGACCCGGTGCTGCCGGGCGTAGTCACTGGCGCCGACGCCTCAAGCAACGTGCTGACCATCGCAGGCACCGAGGGCCAGCGCGCCTCGGCCCGCGACCTGATCCACCAGTTCGACGTGAACTGGCTCCGCGGCGCCTCCTTCGCCCTGTTCACCCCGCGCCGCACCGACAGCCGCCTGATCGTGCCCGAGCTCGACAAGCTGCTGAACGCGGACGGCGCGCCTACCAAGGGCTTGGTGCGCCTGATCGCCATGGACCGGATCAACGGCATCCTGGCCGTCTCCACCCAGCCGCAGTACCTGGAGGACGTGCGCCGCTGGGTCGAGATCCTGGACCGCGAGGGCGAGAGCAACCAGCGCCGCCTGTTCGTCTACCGGGTGCAGAACGGCCGCTCCAGCGACCTGGCCAAGGTGCTGATCAGCGCCTTTGGCGCCGGCGGCTCAGGCCCGGGCGGCGGCCGGTTCGGCGAGCCGCGCTTCCAGGACAGCGGCCGCTTCGCCGACACGATCGGCACGCCGCCGACCGACACCGGCTCGCCGGGAGCCGGTCAGGCGGGAGCGGGCGCGCCCAGCTCCGGCTTCGGAGCGGTGAACCCGGCGACGGGCGGCCTCGGCGCCGGCGCGTCGAACGTGACGGGCACGGGCGTCACCACCACAGGGCTGGGCGCCGGCGGGGTGGGACCAGGCGGCGGGGGCCCGGAGTCCGGCGCCGCGCCCACCAGCGTCGACGTCCAGATGGAGGACTTCCACGCCAAGATCACCAGCGACGAGACCAACAACGCCATCGTCGTCTACGCCAGCCCGCGGGATTACGCCGTGGTGGAGGATGCGCTCCGCAAGCTCGACGTGGCGCCCTACCAGGTGATGATCGAGGCGGCGATCACGGAGGTGACGCTGACCGACGCCCTACGCTTCGGCGTGCAGGGCCTGTACGCCAACCATGGCCTCAGCGCCGGCCTGACCGAGAGCGCCAGCTCGGCCACGCCAATCTCGACCTTCCCGGGCTTCTCCGCCTTCTACGCCGCCAAGACCATCAACGCGGCGCTGAATGCCCTGGAGGGCCTGACCAAGATCAACGTGGTCTCCGCGCCCAAGCTGATGGTGCTGAACAACCAGACCGCGTCCATCGAGGTCGGCGACCAGGTACCGATCCTGACCGGTTCGGCCACCAACGTGATCACGTCGAACGCAGCGATCGTGAACTCCGTCGATTACCACGACACCGGCATCATCCTGAAGATCACGCCGCGGGTGAACAGCTCGGGCTACGTCCTGCTCGACATGTCCCAGGAGGTCAGCGACGTGGTGCCAAACAGCACCACCAGCACGATCAACTCGCCCACCTTCTCCACCCGCAAGATCGCCACCTCCATCGCCGTGCACGACGGGGAGGTGATCGCACTGGGCGGCCTGATCCAGGACAGCCGCAACGACGCTACCAACGGTATTCCGGGCGTCTCGCGCATCCCGTTCCTGGGGCCGCTGCTGTTCGGCAACATCCAGAAGAACGACACCCGGACCGAGCTGGTCGTGCTGCTCCGCCCGCGGGTGGTACGCAGCGGCGACGACGCGCGGGCGGTCACCGACGAGCTGCGCGAGAAGCTGAAGGGGCTCAGCGCCCTGCTGCCGCCCGGCCGCATGCCGTGACGACCGCCCCGTGATCTCTGGCGGCCGCAGCGAGGCGCGCCAGGCCGGCTACGCCGTGCTGGCGGCCATGCTGGCTGCGGCCTGCTTCGCCCTGCTGGCCGCCCAGGTGGTCTCCACATCGCGGAGCGCGGTGCAGAGCGCCAACGCCGAGGTCGTGCGCGCCAAGTTGGAAGCGGCGGCCGACGCGGGGCTGGCCATGGCGCTCGACGGCCTCTCCAGCGAAGACCCCGTCGCCCGCTGGGACATCGACGGTCGCTCCCGGCGCGAGAACTTCGAGGGCGCGGACCTGACCATCACGGTGGAGGACGAACGCGGCAAAGTCCCGATCAACCTGATCACGCCCGCCCAGGCCCGCAGCTTGTTCGAGCACTTAGGCGCGGAACCTTCGGAGCTCGATGGCTTGGTCGAGGCCTTCCTGGACGCGCGCGATCCCAGCCGCACCGTCCGCACCCCTTCCGCAAACGCGGCGGTCGCACCGCCGGAGCAGGGTTTCGCCACCATCTCCGACCTGGCCCAAGTGCCGGGCGTGACGCCAGCCATGTTCGCCGCGATGGCGCCTTCGGTGACGGTGAGCGCCGACGACGCGGCCTTCGACTCACGCACGGCCACCCCGCTCGCCCTGGAGGTGATGGGCGGGGCCGGGACCAGCCCGGCCACGGTGATCGAGCGCCAGCGCGAGCTAGCCGGCGAGCGGACGGCGCTCGACATTACCCCGCCGATCAACCTGGTAGGGCGCGCGCTGACCATCCGGGTGCGCGCGGAGGCCGGTCAGGATGGCCGCTTCGATGTGGCGAGCATCGTAGAGCTGACCGGGAGGCCCGAGCGACCCTATTTGATACGGGACCGCCGAGAATAGAGAAGTCCGCCCGCACATTGGTCAGGAGACACGCGACGCTTGAGGCGCTCACCGCAGCGCTCATGAAGAGCGCAAGTGCTGGTGTTAGAGGGAGTGAAGCACCATTCGAACGCTCCAGAGGATCACGACCCAGAGCAATAACGAAACGGGTACGACCGCTAGGATCGCCTTGTTCATAGTTCCTCCCGGCGAATCTAAGCCCGCCTAACAAACGATGTAGCTTCGCCGGAAAACGATGCAAGATCAAATTGTGAGAGGAAAAGCCAGCGCACGGCAAACGGCCTAAGCCGCTGGCTTAGGCCGCGTGCTTGTCAAGGGCGTGCGATCAAGCCGCCAGTGCGCTCCTGGACGGAAGGCCAGGGGTCCGCTTATAATTAGCTTGACGCAGCATCAGCCCAATGCCGCCGATCCCGGCGATCAAGAGCATCCAGGTCGAGGGCTCGGGTACAGCGCTGCTAACGTAAGAAACGTTCAGGTTAGTGACGGGCGAACCATTAGCTGGATATCCCACGGCGTCAGTTGCGGAGGAGAGGACCTCATATCCGCCGCTATAATAAAAGTTGTAATCAACACCAGAAGCAGTGGCCACGGAAACGCCCCCTAGGTCAACCACTGGGCCGGATGAGAAGATGTCATTGTCCGCGGCTGCATAGCCGGACAGGCTGGTGATTGTCGAGCCATTGGCAAGCCCGGTCACATCAAGAACTTTGAAATAACCATCGGTTTCGGTGTTGCTTAGCGTGATTGCTCCAGCGCCGGTCTCCGTGCCAGAGGGTCCACCGCTTGCGGTGTATGAGAAGTCATACACGCTCGCTTGAGCGGCGCCAGCCAAGGCGCAGGCTGCAAACGCCACACCGGCGAATAAGAGATGAGGCTTCATTTCGTCGGCTCCTGAGGATGGTAGTCCATCTCGGACACGAAAATACCGCATATTTTATCAGAATAAGCCGAATTCACCCAGCAGGCGACTTCCGGGACTCACACTATGAAAGCCGCGGCCGCTTGAATTCTTTGAGCACCTCGCCGACGACGGTGATGACGACGACACCGCTGAGGCCACTACGCCCTGCGACCACTGCAGCGGCACGGGCGAGTTCGGAGGCGAGACGTGCCTGCTCTGCGGCCGTGAGGGCGACGTCTCAGTCGCCAAGGTGCAGGACGCGGCGCAGCGGATCGTCGAGGCCACAGCGGCGACTCGCAAGATGGGCTGCACCGCTCCCAAGCGCGGCACGCTCGCGGCCCAGGTGATCGCCGCGGGCAAAAAGACGAGGGGGAGGGGTGATACAAAGCGGCCGAGGTGGTGATCAGGGCGCCGGGGCCGCCGCTAATGCAGTCTCAAGCGTCGCCAGATCATCCGCTACACCGAGCAAGGCGCCATTCGGCAAACGCCCGGCAGCGACGTTCACTCCGACCACCTTGCCTTCCTCTGATACGACCGGCGATCCGCTAGTGTTGGATGCTCGAAAACCAGGATCATCGTAGACAAATGCAAGAGAGCCGCTGCTGAAAATCACGTGAGCTCGGTGCACATAGCCATCAGTTGGGAACGGGTGATCGACCTGAGCCAACACAAAAACGACATCTCCGGGCGCGGCAGGCCTGGGCGAAAGGTCTAGCGTTGAGGACGGCCCAGACACCACCGGCAGGATGGCGATGTCCTTTATATCTCGCCCTCGCCAAAAGGCGTGGACGCCAGGAATCGCCACCGCCGCGGCTGTGCGCCAATGTCGGGCTCCGTCGAGGGAACGGCATGTCGCGGACCTGACTCGGCGCGGGACGTCCTGCCAAGGCATACCTGTTGTCGTGGCCGTCGCCATCCCGAAAAGATGATGCACTCCAATTAGGACGTCGCTCGAGGTAAAGGCCGGAGCATGCAGGACAAAACTTGTACCGGTTTGGCTAGGCTGCCCATCCCGCATAAAAGTCGGCCGACAAACGCCGGCGACTGCCGAAGCCACCGCAGCAGGCGCGACGCCCGGCACCGTTTGGGCGATCGACAGACTGCCAGACAACATAGTTCCGACTGCGATAGCGCCGCGTGTGATCATCAGTGATCTAAGGGCGACGCGGCCACCAATCACATGCACTCCGTCGCCCCGATCACCAGCCCGCGCATGTCGATCCTCCAGCCCAGCCCGTGAAACGCACGGGCGGCGAGTTGGCTCAGCAGGATCAAGCTCATAGCAGCTTGCGAACTTGCAGGAGCCTGGCGCCACGATGCCCATCTGGGAGGGTAGGCCCGCATACGATGCACCTCAGCAGGGTTCTCATTCGAGATAGAGGTGGCGGGAATCTGATCCGGATGTCCCAAGCTGCTCGTCTGACGAACGAAATGCACCGTTGAAGCGCGTCATAACGCCGGTACGACGTACGCATCTGGTGAGTACCGCGGCGTAGAAGGCTACAGTCGGGCTTAGGCGGC
>CAXTEX010000098.1:0-9168 GCA_964243445.1 uncultured Caulobacteraceae bacterium
AGGCGTCAGGCGGCCCGCGCCCAGGGCCGCACCCAGCGCGCCCAGGCCGCGTCGACCCGTCCCTCGACCAGGGCCGCGATCGCGAGGGAAAACACCACGGAGAAGCCGACATAGCCCGAGTAGAGGAACGGCGGGTGGATCGCCATGAACGGGTCCTGCAGGATCGGGTTCAGCGACTGGCCCTGGATCGGGGCGAAGGGGATGCGCAGGAAGGGGTTGGAGGCGAAGGCGGTGTAGCCGATGAACAGCACGCCGAGCGATCCCTGCGCCGCCAGGGCGCTGGCCTTGAGCCCGGTCGGCAGGTTGCGCCCGAACAGGGCGATGGCGGAGCCCGTTCCGGTCAGCGCCAGGTTCCACAGCAGCATAGAACCCTCATGCGAGCCCCAAGTGGCGGTGATCCGGTAGAACAGCGGCTGTTCGGTATTGGAGTTGGCCTGGACGTTCATCACCGAGAAGTCGGAGGTGACGAAGGCGCTCATCAGGGCGAAGAAGGCGATGGCCATGGCCGCGAAGGCGGCCAGCGCCGCGCCCTCGCCGGCGCCTCGAAGCGTCGCATCGTGGCGGGCCCGCCCGACGGCGGACAGCCCGACCTGGGCCAGCGACATGGCCAAGGCCAGCACCAGGGCGAAGGCGCCGAGCTCGGCGGTCACCGAAGGCCCTGGGCAGGGGCGGACGGGTCGGCCAGCGGCGCAGCCGAGGCGGTGGTCTGCGCGCCTTCAGACCGCCACTGGCCGGACTTCTTCAGGGCGTCAGCGACTTCTTTGGGCATGTAACGCTCGTCATGCTTGGCCAGCACCTCGCGCGCCTCGAACACGCCGTCGGGGCGGAATACGCCCTGGGTCACCACGCCCTGGCCTTCGCGGAACAGGTCGGGCAGGTCGCCGTGGTAGACCACCTGGTCGGCGGCGGCATGGTCGGTGACGCCGAAGCGCACGTCGCCATCGGGCAGCGTGCGCACGCTGCCCATCTGCACCAGGCCGCCCAGCCGCACCAGCCGGCCCGCCGGCACGTGCTTGGCCGCCGCCTGGGCGGGGCTGTAGAAGAACACGGCCGCATCGCCCATGGCGTAGAGCGACAGGGCCACAGCCGCGCCCAGGATCGGCGCGGCGACGGCGACGGCCGTCAGGCGGCGGCGCGCCTTGCGTGATTTCGGCAGGAAACCCATAGGCCGCAACATAGCGGCGCGAAGGTTACGATTGAAGGGCGCGCAACGTCGCTCTTTGGCCTACCGGCCGTCCACCAGTTGCAGGCCCCAGCCTAGCTTCACCTCGCCGCCCTGGCCGGCGAACCACGCCCGCCAGAAGTCGCGCTGGGCCGAGGTCTGGATAGCGGCGAGCTCCGGACGACGGACGTAGTGGATGCGCACCGCGACGCCATGCAGGTCGCGGGTCAGCTCGGCGCGGGCCGCGGCGTCGGGGTCCAACCCGGACCCGGGGCCCTTGTACTCGGACACTTCGCGGCTGTTCTGGGCCATGTCGGAGACGATCACCAGGCGGCGCGCCTTGACCGTGGGACCGAAGTCGGCGGCGTCGGCGGCGCTGTCCACCGCCTCGATGATGGGCGAGCGGGGGGCGCTCGGCACGTCGTGCAGCCCGTTGAGATAGCCGTTCAGCGCATCGCCCACGGTGCGCCGGAAGGCCGCCTCGATCATGTCGGGGTTGGAGGCGATGCCCAGCACCTCGGCCCCGCGACGCAGGCGGCAGCGGGAGAAGCTGGCGCCTGCGTCGTCGGGGTCGGCGCGCACGCCGCGGACCGTCAGCTCGCCATAGGGGCGCAGCCGCTGATACTCCGCCAGGATCAGCGCCTTGACGTAGGCGATCTGATGGGAGGTGAGCGGGTCGGTCTGGTCGACCAGCACGACGGTGTGCTCGCGGGGGACGGTCTGGCCGATGATGCAGCCGCTGTCGGGATCGAGCGGCGGGCTGCGGCTGGCCACGGCGAGCGCGGCGACGCCCAGCACCGCAACGGCCGACACGCCCAGGATGACCGCCGCGCGCCGGGTCTGCGAGCGTCGCCGGAGCTCTGAAGGGCGGAGCCGCCGGCTGGCCTTGCCGCCGCCGACCCGGCGGCGGTCACGAACCACCCAGCCGCTCCAACGGTCCAAAGGCGTCGTCCGCCCCCGCCCCAGCCTTCGGCCGGACGGTCTCCGACCGGGAAAGATCAGCCGTCGCAGCCACTGCAGGCTCCCCGACTGGAGGAGCCGTCGCGGAGGCGCTGAGGCCGCGCGCCGGCGTCGCCTCTTCCCCGGCCGTCGGCGCCCTCCGGTTGAGGTTGGCGTCCGCCTCGCGATCCACAGCGGTCTTCAGCCCGTCGACGCGCGACTGCAGCCCGTCGGCCGCCACGGTAATATAGGCCTTCAGCCCCGACAGGGCCTGCAGGTTGGCGGCGTGGATGCGGGCGGCGTCCTCTGCGTGGCTGCGGATCTGGACATCGGCGCGCTCGGCGTTGGCGCGGCTGGCCTCCAGCTCCGCGGCGGCGGCGGGGACCGCGCCGGCGACGCCGCGGCGGTAGGCGTCGGCCTCCACGTCGCGGCCGAAATAGGCCGGTGCGGGGTCGGAACGGACCTGGGCGTTCTCGTCGCGGTAGGCCTTGATCAGGGCACCGCCCTGGCGGACCCATTCGGCCTCCGCGTCGCGCGCCTCCACCAGCCGGCGCTGGGCCAGTTCGGCCACGGCCAGCAGGCGGTCGCGATCCTGGGTATGGGGAGCGTAGGCGCCCTCGAGGTCGGCCAGCACCTCGCGGCCGGCCTCGACCGCGGCGGCCTTGGCGTTGGCGACGGTGTCCTCGTAGTCGAGGCGCGCGGTACGGTAGGCGCGGTCGTAGCGGCGGTAGTCCCAGTAGCGGTCGGCCATGTCGTCCCAGGCCTCGCGCGAGGCGGCGAGATGCACCAACAGGCCTAAAGCGAACAGGCCCCAGGAGAACAGCGAAGTGAGACCCAAGATGCCGTGCGCCTTGATGTGGGCGAGCGCGTCCACCGCATGGTTGGCGAGCGTCGCGTTCGCCCCGGTGTCCACCGCCGCCTCGGCCACCTCGCGGAAGTGGGCGGCGTAGATGTTCCAGAAGAAGGCCAGCACGATGGCGGCCACGCTCACGCCCCAGCCCACCGCCTTCTGCACGGGAAAGCGATGGCCGACGAGCCGCCAGCCGACGCCGCCGCCCAGCACGCCAAGCGAGATGTTGACCAGGCTGATCACCGCGGCCAGCACCACGCCGCCGACCCAGCCCTGCTCCGATATCCGCCGCAGCAGAAAGGCGTTGGCGAAGCTCTCCAGCACGAAGGCGCCGACCAGCACCGCGAACGGCAGCAGGGTGGACTCGCGGTACGAGGCGGCGCGGTGCAGTTCGTGTCGGCGACGGAAATAGTTCAGGTCGCGCTGGGTCTCCAACTCCTCCTCGCGCAGGGCCACGAGATCCGTGCGACGCTCGGCCAGCACGCCGGCGATGCGGCTGTCGATCTCGGCGCGGGCGTGGTCGGGCGTCAGCTCGTCGGGCACGCGTCCGGCGGCCTGGGCGTTCGCCTCGCCCAACGCGGAGGCCAGGGCGGCGTTGACGTCGCGCAGGCCCGCGGCCACCCGACCGATGATCTGCAGCTCTGCCCCGGTGGGCGCGGTCGCGTGGGTCGGCGGCTGGTTGCGTCGGCCGTCGTCCTGGGCGGTCTCCAGCACGCGCAGCTCGCGCTTCAGCCGGCCGAAGTCGGCGCGCTCGCCCGCGCCAAGCTCGGGGATCCAGAGCGCCCCGCCCTCGGCTCGCTCGCCGCGAAGCCGGCCGATGAAGCCCGCGCCGCTCTTCGCCATCTGCGCCATCTCCGCCAGGGTCAGCGTCCCCATACCGCAAAGGTGGGGCGGCGAAGAGGTGGGCGCGAGGAGATTGCGCCGAATTCATCCCGCCGACAGGCGCTCGAAAGACGTCGACAGGCGCTCACGCCCGCGGATGGGCCTTGGCGTAGGCGGCCAGCAGTCCCGCCGCGTCCACGGCTGTATACTTCTGGGTGGTCGACAGGGATGCGTGGCCGAGCAGGTCCTGAATGGTGCGCAGATCGCCGCCGTTGCCCAGGATGTGGGTGGCGAAGCTGTGGCGCAGCGCATGCGGCGTGGCGCTGTCGGACAGGCCGAGCCGCCCTCGCAGCCGCGCCATCAGCGCCTGGGCGTAGCGGCCGCCGAGCGGTCCGCCGCGATGGGCGCGGAACAGGGCGTCGGCGGGAGAGAGGCGAAAGGGCAGCTCGGCGAGGTAGGCGTCCACCGCCTCGCGCACCGCCGGCAGCACCGGCGCCAGCCGCATCTTGGCGCCTTTGCCGGTGATGCGCAGCGCATCGGGCAGAGGCGCGTCGGCGCGGGTGAGCGACAGGGCCTCCGAGATGCGCAGGCCGCAGCCGTAGAGCAGGGTCAGCAGGGCGGCGTCGCGGGCGGCCTCCCAGGGCTCGCGCTCCGGATCGGTCTGAGCCTCCGTGATCAGGCCGCGCGCCTGGTCCTCGCTGACCGGGCGGGGAACCGTGGGCTTCAGCCGCGGCCCGCGGACGAGCGCCACCCCGGTGTTGGCGATGGCCAGCCGGCGGTCGGCGAAGCGGTAGAAGCTGCGGATCGCCGACAGCCTGCGGCTGAGCGAACGCGGCGACAGCGGCCGCTCGCCGCTCCTTCGCGCGGCCATGTAGGCGCGCACGTCGGCGGCGCTCACGTCGGCCAGCATCGCCAAGGTCGGCGGTTCGCCCAGATGGGTCTGCAGGAAGGCGAAGAAGGCGCGGAGGTCCTCGCGGTAGGCCTCAAGGGTCAGAGGGGAGGCGCGACGCTCGTGGGCCAGATAGCCGATCCAGGCTTCGAGCGCCTCGGCGGCTGGAGCGCCCCGCCCCGCCCTCGGCGCGATGTCCGCCCGGCGCGGCGGATCGCCGGCGTTTGCCGCCACGGTTGGGACCTCGCCCCCTGGGGGCGCTGTCGCTGACGCCGGCGGCGAGGGCCCGTGTCCGCTCAGTTGCGCAGCGGCCATCGGGCGGCCAGCCGCTCGACCACCTGACCGACGAAGGCGATCAACTCCACGCCCATGTCGCAGGTGAAGCCGTCCGGATCGGCCGAGCCGAAGGCGACCAGCCCCGCACGCTTGGGATCGAACAGGGACAGGCGAACCAGCGCCACGCTGCAGACCCGCTCCGCCGCCTCGCCGAACAGTTCGGCGCCGCCGGTGCAGGGGCCGACCTCGCAGGTGCGCCCCGGCGGCAGGACATAGCCGACCAGCCCGACCGGCAGGGCGCGCCATCCGGGCGGCGGCTGGCCCTCTATGCCGACGCTGGCGATCTCCAGGCCGAAGCGGCGCTGGGCGCCTTCGTGCAGGCGGTAGGCCAGATCGGCGCTGTTGGTCGCGGCCAGCAGATCGAGCACAAGGTCGTGCGCCTGGCCCTGGGCGGAGAAGTTGGCGCGGGCGATGGCCTCCACCTCCTGGCGCGCCTCGCTCTCGCGCTCGCGGGCGGCGGACAGCTTGGCGAGCGCAGCGGGTCCGAACTCCACCACGTTCGGCGCATGAGGGCGGAGGCCCAGCGCCTGCAGCAGATGGGCGTCGTCGCACACCAGGGCGGGATTGAGCAGGATCAGGGAGCGCGCCTCGGCCCATTCCGCCGATGGCCTGGAGTCTAGGATTTCGCTCAACGCCGCCCCCTTGAACCGAGCGGCGACTAAGCCGCCTGCGGGGTTAAGGCGGCTTTACCGCTCCGCCGCGTACGGCCGGCGCCGCGCGTCAGTAGCCCGCGTTGTGGCCGGTGTTGCGGTTCATGAACACGCCGACCGCCACGATGACGGCCGACACGATCACCGCGCCCAGCAAGGCGATGTGCGCGCAGAGCCACAGCACCAGAAAGGCCACCAGCGCGGCGATAACGGTGGAGCCCCAGTGGATCATGGCGTTGAAGCGCGAATACATGGAGCGGTGCGTCTGCACCTCCATCTCGCCGCGGTTGTAGTCGCCGGACGTCTGTTCGTCGGTCTGCGCCATGGCCGTCCTCGCTTCACGCGTTCGCCGCGCACTACAACATGGGTTGCGCCCGCTCAAGCGGTCAGTCCGCGTCCGCGTTCCGCCTCCCTCAGAGAGCGGCGGGCGGAGGCGGCGCGTCGGCGGAGGCGCCGCCATCGACCTTCAGCCGCTGGATCAGGGCGTAGGTGAGATAGCCGTCGGCGGGCAGGCCGCGGGTCGCCTGCCATCGCCGCGCCGCCTGGCGCGTCTTCAGTCCGAGCACCCCGTCCACATCGCCCACGTCGTAGCCCAGGTGCTGCAGCGCTTCCTGCGCCGCGATGCGATCGGCGCGCGAGATCGACTGCTCCTGCGGCCAGGCCCGCATCGGCGGCGGCGCGCCGGAGATGCGCTCGGCCAGGAAGCCCACCGCCAGCGCGTAGGACATGGAGTTGTTGTAGGTGCGGATGGCGAAATGATTGGGGAAGGCCAACAGCGCCGGGCCGGTCCAACCCGCCGGCAGTAGCAGTTGCGCCGCCTCCTCCGCATCCGCATCGCGCCAGGGCCGTCCGTCGGCGGGATGCACGCCGAGCGCGCTCCAGGCGGCGGTCGTCTGCTTGACGCCTTCCGACAGGCTGTAGTCGAAGCCCTGCGGCAGCACGATCTCGCGCGTCCAGGCCTCGCTCCGACGCCACGCCGCCTTGTGCTGCAGGAAGTTGGCGGCCGAGGCGAGGGCGTCCGGCGCGGAGCTCCAGATGTCGCGCCGCCCGTCGTGGTCGCCGTCCACGGCGAAGGAGAGGTAGTCCGAAGGCGTGAACTGGGTCTGGCCCATGGCGCCGGCCCAGGAGCCCTTGAGCTGTCCGCGTGTCGCCTGGTCGGTGTAGAGGATGCGCAACGCCGAGAAGAGCTGATCCTCGGCGAAGGCTTTGCGTCGCCCCTCCGCCGCCAGCGTCGCCAGGGAGCGCACCACGTCCATGGAGCCCTGGATGCGGCCGAAGCTCGACTCCACGCTCCAGATCGACACCAGTATGTCCGCCGGAACGCCGTACTGGGCCGCCACGGGATCAAGCCACGGGGCGGCGTCGTTGCGATGCGCCCGTCCTTCCTGGATGCGCGTGTCGGTCACCGCGTCCTGGATGTAGGCGCTGACCGGCTTGGACAGCTCCGGCTGGCGGTTGTCCAAGGCGATGACGCGGGGATCGGCGCTGAGACCGGCGAAGGTCTCCTGCAGTCGCGCGCGAGACCAGCCCGCCCCCGCCGCCCGGTCCACGAACCCCGCCATCCAGTCGGCGAACAGCGGATCGGCTACAGCGCCCGAGGTGCTCGGACCGTAGGCCGATCCGGGCGCTGCGACCGCGCCTGAGGCGGAGAGGAGGAAGAAGCGGCGATCCATGGCGGACGGAGGTTTACGCAAGCGGACGGGCTGCGCCCAATCAAAACTGGGCGAGCGGGGCGGGCTTGACGCGATGACAGCCGATCCGTAGACACCTCGCCTCACCCCGCGCGGCTCTGGCCAGCGCGGGTTTTCATTTGTGGATCAGGGCTATGAAGGTCAGAAGCTCGCTTAAGTCGCTCAAGGGCCGCCATCGCGACTGCAAGCTGGTGCGCCGCAAGGGCCGCATCTACGTCATCAACAAGACCGACCCCCGGTTCAAGGCCAAGCAGGGCTGAGGCCCGGCGCGCCTTCGGCGGCGCGCTCCCACCGCTGACCGTATTGAGCCCGCCGCATCCGCGACGGGCTTTTTGCTGAGCGCATGGATGCAGCGGGCTGCGGCCATGCGCCTCGCACGGCCCGTTTGAGGCCGCCTCTCCGGCTCGATAGGGTCGCCGTTTGCCGTCTCCGGAGTCTCCCCATGGCCGACGACGCCTCGTTCGACGCAAACGCCGACGTCCTCACCTCCGCAGCCCAAGGTCGGCTGAAGAGCTTCATCGAGCGGATCGAGCGGCTGGAGGAGGACAAGGCCGCCATCTCAGGCGATCTGAAGGAGGTCTACGCCGAGGCTAAGGGCGAAGGGTTCGACACCAAGATCCTGCGCAAGGTGATCCGGCTGATCAAGCAGGACAAGGTCAAGCGCCAGGAGGAGGAGGCCTTGATCGACCTCTACCTCTCCGCCATCGGCGGCCTCTAGCGTCCGCCCTGCCGGCTTGCGTCTGCGCCGCCCGCCTCCCCCTCGCCGGCCAAGCGTTCCAGCAACTCCCGGGGTTCGGCAGGCCGGGCCATCTGTTCGGCCTGCTCGTCCTCCCGGTCCGGCAGCATGGGGTTGTGACGTCGCTGCTCTTCGAGCAGGGCCACCAGCTTGGCGATCTTCTGCTCGCTCAGGGCGGCGAGATGCAGGGTGAGTTCGCTTCGGCGGTGGGCGGCCAGGTCCTCCCGCCGCTGTCCCGCGAGGATAAGGCTGGCGATCACCACTGACGCGATGGTGCCCACGACCTGCAGCGCCTGAAAGGGCGGAGGATCCCACGCTCGCCAGCCGAACCGGGGCCCGAAGGCGTTCGCCACACCCCAGCCCAGCGCCAGCAGCCCGATGCCGATGGAGGCGAGCGGCAGGCTGAGGAAGGCCCTGGCCCGACCGCTCAGCCGATCCAGCGGCGTGGCGCCTTGAGCGAACTCGTTCTTGAGCTCCAGCAGCTTTTCGGCTGTGTCGGCTTCCCAGGAGTCTTGGTCTTCAGCCATGGCGCCTATCGCAAAGCGGCGCGTCCCACGCCATCGTCATCGAGCTCTGAGATGGGGTCAGGCTGCGCCCGGACCAGATCGCCCGGGGCGTAGAAGGTCATCGAGGCGAAGCACCACGGGTCGGCGGAGCTCAGGTCGGCCACGTCTGCGGCGACAAGGCCAGGATCTCCCCCGCCAGATAGAGCGAGCCGCAGATGATCACGTGCGGGGCGGGCCCATCGCCCGCAAGGGCGGCGTGGAGCGCGGTCGAGACGTCCGGACAGGCGCGGACCGCAACGCTGGCCTCGGTGGCGACCAGCGCCAGGGCCTGCGGATCGGCGGCCAGCTCCGAGTCGAAGCCCGTGGTGAACAGCCGGTCGGCCACTGGGGCCAGGGCGGCGAACACGCAGGCGGCGTCCTTGCGCGCCAGAAGGCCGACGATCAGCGCCACCGGCCGGCCGTCGCGCGCCCGCAGGCTCCGCGCGGTTTCCGCCAGGGCGCGGGCGGCGTGCGGATTGTGGCCGCCGTCGAGCCACAGGTCGGCGCCGCGCGCGCGGGCGAGCTCGGCCAGCGGACCGGCCGTCAGC
>CAXTEX010000099.1:0-9059 GCA_964243445.1 uncultured Caulobacteraceae bacterium
GCTCCGCGCCCTGCGGGCGCCGGCGCCCCTGCACGGGAAGGCGGCGGCTTTGGCGAGCGCGCCAGACCGCCGGGTAATTATGGCGAACGGCCCCGGCCGACGGCCAACGGCGGCTCGACGGCGGCGGACGGCACAGTGCGCTATTCGGCCCTGTCGCCGAGGCCCGCCGGTCCGCGGACCGGCCCCGGCGGTCCGCGGCCGCCCGGGGCCGGCATGCGGCCGAGCGCTGCGCCCTCGGCGCCCGAGTTCACCAAGACCGCGCGTTCGGCCCCGCCGCACGCCGGCCAACGCCGCCCCGGCGGCGCATCCGACGAGGACGATCGTCGCCGCGGCGCCGCGCCCGGCAAGGCCCTGTCTCGCGCCAAGGGCGCGCCCACACGCCGCGAAGGCCGGCTGACCATCCAGGCGGTGGCCGGCGACGGCGACACCGCCGAGCGGATGCGCTCCCTGGCTTCGGTGCGCCGGGCCCGTGAACGCGAGCGGGAGAAGCGCACCAAGGGCGTCGGCGGCCCCGAACAGGGCGCCCGGGTGCGCGAGGTGATCATCCCCGACGCCATCACCCTGACCGACCTGGCCCAGCGCATGGCCATCCGGGCGGGCGAGGTGATCAAACACCTCATGCGCCAGGGCACCATGCTGACCCTGAACGACATGCTGGACGCCGACACCGCGGAGCTGATCGCCGCCGAATTCGGCTACACGGTCAAGCGCGTGTCCGAGAGCGACGTCGAGACGGGCTTCCTGGCCGCCGACGACCATGAGGACGACACCACCACCCGTCCGCCCGTGGTCACGGTCATGGGCCACGTCGACCACGGCAAGACCAGCCTGCTCGACGCGCTCCGCTCCGCCGACGTGGCGGGGGGCGAGCACGGCGGCATCACCCAGCACATCGGCGCCTATCAGGTGAAGCTGGCCAACGGCGAGGCCGTGACCTTCCTGGACACGCCGGGCCACGCCGCCTTCTCAGCCATGCGGGCGAGGGGCGCCAATGTCACCGACATCGTGGTGCTGGTGGTCGCCGCCGACGACGGGGTGATGCCCCAGACCATCGAGGCCATCAACCACGCCAAGGCGGCCGAGGCCCCGATCATCGTGGCCGTCAACAAGATCGACAAGCCCGACGCCGACCCGACCCGGGTGGTCAACGAACTGCTGCAGCACGAGATCGTGGTGGAGAGCCTGGGCGGCGAGACCCAGATGATCGAGGTCTCCGCCACCCAGAAGATGGGCCTGGAGGAACTGATCGAGGCCATATCGCTGCAGGCCGAGGTGATGGACCTGCGCGCCAACATAGACCGATCGGCCGAGGGTACGGTGATCGAGGCCAAGCTGGACAAGGGCCGCGGCCCGGTCGCCAGCATACTGGTCCAACGCGGCACCCTGAAGCGCGGCGACATCATCGTGGCCGGCAACGCCTGGGGCAAGGTTCGCGCCCTGGTCAACGACCGCGGCGAACAGGTGGCCGAAGCCGGCCCGTCGGAGCCCGTCGAGGTTCTGGGCCTGGACCAGGCGCCTTCGCCCGGCGAGCCCTTCGCCATCGTGGAGAACGAGGCCCGCGCCCGTGAGCTGACCGAGTACCGCATCCGCCAACGCCGCGAAAAGCAGATCGGCGGGGGCGCCTCGGCCTCTCTGGCCGAGATGATGGCCAAGCTGCAGAACAAGCAGGTCAAGGAATTGGCGCTCGTCATCAAGGGCGACGTGCAGGGCTCCACCGAGGCCATCATCGGCAGCCTGGACAAGCTCGGTAACGAGGAGGTCCGTGCACGGATCATCCATTCCGGGGTCGGCGGCATCACCGAAAGCGACGTGCAGCTCGCCAAGGGCTCGGGCGCGCCGATCATCGGCTTCAACGTCCGCGCATCCAAACAGGCGCGCGACCTGGCCGAACGCGAGGGCGTAGAACTGCGCTACTATTCGATCATCTACGACCTGATCGACGACATCAAAGGCGTGCTGTCCGGCATGCTGTCGCCGATCCAGCGCGAGACCTGGCTCGGCAATGCGCTGGTGCTGGAGGTGTTCAACATCACCAAGGTCGGCAACGTCGCCGGCTGCCGCGTCACCGAGGGCGTGGTGCGGCGGGGGACCAAGGTGCGGGTGCTGCGCGAGGACATCGTCGTCGTGGAGCTCGGCACCCTGCAGACGCTCCGCCGCTTCAAGGACGACGTGGCCGAGGTCACCTCCGGCTACGAATGCGGCATGAACTACCTGAACCAGGACATAAAGCCCGGCGACACGATCGAGTGCTTCACCGTGGAGACGGTGGCGCGGTCGCTGTAGGCGAATCCAGCCGGGCGCAGGCGCCGGGGCGGGCGGGGTCTTGGACTTCGGCCCGCCCGCTCGCCGCGGCGACGAGGCCGCAGACGTGTGGAGCGTCCTCTTCCGCCTGAGGGCTACGGAGGTGGGATGGTCAATGTCGGAGCGCACGCAGGTGTCTGCGGCGGTCAAGGCGGCGATCAGATACATCAAGCTGATGGCGCTCGAACTGGCTCGCCTGCCGCACCGATACGGCTATGACGACGGCGCCACCTACGAGCTGTCTGTCCAGACCTGGGACCGCGCCCGCGTGCCCGCCCGCTCCCTGGCCTTCGGGCGTCTGGCCCAAGGCCATGAGCGGGTCGGCCTGATCCCCGACGTCTACTACATCGACAGCGACGGCTTCTCCGACCTGCACCGTTTCGCCCTGCGATCGCCGCGGTGGCGTCGGCGCAGCGCGAACCTGGCCTGGCGCGGCTCGGTCACCGGTCAGGGCGCGTTCACGTCGCCCGACGACATACCCCGGGTCAAGCTCGCCCTCGCCTGTCGCGGTCTCCCCGGCGCCGACGTCGCCCTGATCGGCGTTCACGAGACGCTGGAGTTCCCCCAGGATCGCGTCGCCGACTTCATCGATAAGCACGGCCTGCTGGCGGCCTCCTGGCCCGTGCACGACTTCGCCTTCTACAAGTTCGTCATCGACATCGACGGCCACGCCAACGCCTGGGGCCTGCTGGAAAAGCTCATCCTGGGCTGCTGCGTGCTGAAGGTGGAAAGCCCGTTCGAGCAGTGGTTCTATCCCAGGCTCCATGCTTGGGAGCACTATGTCCCGATCGCCGCCGACCTGTCGGACATGGCGCAGGCTATCCAGTGGTGCCGCGAGAATGACGATCACTGCGAGTGGATCGCCGCCAACGGCGCACGATTGGCGACCACCCTGCGGCTGCAGGCCGAACTCCCGCGAAGCTGCCTGGAGTTCATGCGGACGGCCGACGCCACGCCAGGCTGAGACAACGCCGGATGGGTTCTAGAACACCATCTGGTCCGTCATCCATCTCAGCGCCTCGGCGTACTCCGACGTCTCCCGGTGCAGGAAGACGATGGCTTTGAGGAAGCCGACGGCGCCAGAGGGTCCTTCCGCACGAGCGACCATGCGGGCGTAGACCTCGAAGGCCGCAAACGAGAGCGGGTCGTCGCGCATCTGGTTTTCACAAAGTCGGCGGGCCATCCTGAGCTTGCCGAGCTTGAACAGGGCGGAGACGACCCACTCCCAAGCCGTGTCCGGCCCCACCGTCCTGCGCCGTCGCCTCAATTCGGCGAGCGTCTGCGCATGAAGGCTTCTATAGGCCGCCTCGCCCTCGCTGCGCATGTCGCCCCACCAGTCGGACATGTCCTGCGGCAGCGGGCGGACGGCGGCGAAGGCGCGGTCCAACCAATCCAGCGACGTGAAGATGGCTGCAGCGTTGATGCGGATTTCAGGGGCGTCGGGCTGGCGCTCCAGGGCCGCCTGCACATAGGCTGCGGCCAGCCAGGGCTTGCCCATCGAGTGGGCCATCTGCGCAAGACGCAGGAACGGCCACCCGTTGTGGCTCTCGACCTCCGCGGCCAGCTCCAAATCCTGCTGGGCTTCTAGCGGCCGCCCGAGCTCCCGCAGCAGATTCGCACGACGCAACAGCGGCTCCGCCCCGCAGAGGTTCGCGTCGACCAGGTCGGCGTATTCGACAAGCGCCGCCTCAGCCTGACCCAGCCGTTCAAGGTCCTCGGCGTACTCCAACAAACCTTTCACCTGCGACCCTTCGGTGGCGCGCCTCTCGACCGGTCATATGAAAGCGACAGGCGGCGACATCATCAAGAGGCCCGTCGTCGGCAGGACGGCGCGCTCCGGCCGGCGGCGTCGCCGCCCGACGCGCACCGCCACCCGTCTCGACCACCTTTCACTGACAGGCGCGCCGCACCATTTGCGTATGCTTCAGGATTACAGGACGTCTTCCCATGGCCAAGCTCGATGGCAAAATAGCCCTCATCACCGGCGGTACGACCGGGATCGGGGCGGCGACCGCGAAGCTGTTCCAGGCGGAGGGCGCCACGGTGATCGTCACCGGCTCCAATCCCAAGACCATCGAGACTGCGCGCGGCGAGCTGGCGGGGATCGAGGTCATCGCCTCGGACCAGGGCGATACGGGCGCGGCCAAGGGCCTGGTGGACCAGGTGGTCGCCAGGCACGGCCGGATCGACGTGCTGTTCGTCAACGCCGGCATCGCCCACTTCGCCCCGCTCGAAGCGGTGGATGAAGCCTTCTTCGACAAACAGTTCAACATCAACGTGCGCGGGGCCTATTTCGTCGTCAAGCACGTCGCGCCGGCCATGCCGGACGGCGGCGCGATCATCCTGACCTCCTCCACCGCCGGCTCGCAGGGGGCGCCCGCCATGAGCGTCTACGCCGCCACCAAGGCGGCGGTGCGCTCGTTCGGACGCACGCTGGCCGCGGAACTCGGGCCCCGCAACATCCGAGTCAACATCGTCAGTCCGGGCCCGATCGAGACCCCCATCTTCGGCAAGACCGGCATGAGCCAGGAGCAGCTGGACGGCTTCCTGGAGGGCGCCAAGGGCCAGATCCCCCTCGGCCGCATAGGCCAGCCCGACGAGGTGGCTCGCACCGTGCTGTTCCTGGCCGCCGACGCCAGCTTCGTCACCGGAGGCGAGATCTTCGTCGGCGGCGGCATGGTCGACGTCTGAGCCGCGAGGCCGCTCGCCTGACGGGCGAACCTGTCAGGCGAGGCGGTGCAGGGCCGCCTCCAACGCCTTGCGGAACACGCTCGGCAGGGCGTCGGCCGCGACCGCGTTCCGGGTCCAGGCGGCCCCTTCCGGCGCGTCCTGAAGCTCGGCGCGAAACACCTGCAGCGTCAGGGCGAAGTGGGTGAAGACGTGCTCGACCTCGCCGACCGGGCGCCAGGCGGCCGCTTGCGGGGCCTGGGCCTGCGCCTCGTCGGCGGACAGGGGCGTGTTGCGCCAATCCGTCGTCGGCAGGCCCAGCATTCCGCCCAGGAGGCCGCGCGGCGGTCGCTGCACGAGCGCCACCCGATCTTCGCGCAGGCCGACGAAGATGGCGCCGTAACGCCGGGGACGCTCCGCCTTGGCCCGCTTGAGCGGCAGGCGCTCCGGGGCGCCCGCCGCACGACCGCGGCAGAAGGCGGCCACGGGGCAGTGCGGGCAAAGCGGCTGGCGCGGTCGGCAGACGGTGGCCCCCAGATCCATGGTCGCCTGCGCCCAGTCGCCCGGGCGCTCAGTCGAGGCGATCTCGGCCGCGCGGCGGTGCAGCTCCGCCTTGGCGTCGGGCAGCGGCGCGGTGACCTCGAACAGGCGTGCGACCACCCGTTCCACATTGCCGTCGACCACCACGGCCGGACGATCGAAGGCGATGGCGGCGACGGCGGCGGCGGTGTAGGCGCCCAGGCCCGGCAGAGCGCGCAGGCCGGCCTCGGTATCGGGAAAGATCCCGCCGTGCTCGCCCGCCACAGCGCGGGCGCAGGCCAGCAGGTTGCGGGCGCGGGCGTAATAGCCGAGCCCAGCCCAGGCGGCCATCACCTCTGCGTCCTCGGCCGCCGCCAACGCGGCCACCGTGGGCCAGCGATGGACGAAGGCGAGGAAGTAGGGCGTGGCGTGCGGCACGGTGGTCTGCTGCAGCATCACCTCAGACAGCCATACCCGATAGGGGTGGGCCCGCTCGCCCCTCGCATGGGCGGCGGGGCCGACGCGCCACGGCAGGGCGCGGGCGCTGTCGTCATACCAGCGCAGCAGCGCTGTGCGCAGGTCTTGAAGCTCGTCCAACGGCATCGGGCGCTTCATAGCGCGCTTCGCTTCCATACGCGCGACGGCGTAGGATGACGGCCGCCGCTCCGGACTTCGAGCCTGCCCATGCGCCGCCTGCCCACGCCCGCAGAGACCGCCGACATCCTGTCGCGCAAGCGCACCCGTCCGCCCCGCCGCCCGCCGCCGCCGGCCGGCAAGGCGTTGTCCGGCTATCTGAAGGGACTGGACGAGCGCTTCGGGGCCGGTGCGGGGCCGCGCATGCTGATGCAGCGCTGGCGCGAGATCGTGGGCGAGACCCTGGCGCGGCGCACCGAACCGGTGAAGCTGGTGCACAGTCGCCGCTGCGCGGCGGCCACGCTCGAGGTGCGGGTGGACGGGCCGGCCGCAGCGCTCATCCAGCACCAGTCCGCCGAAATCGTCGCGCGGGTGAACCTGGCTCTGGGCGAAGGCGTGGTGGACCGGCTTCGCATCGTGCAGGGCGTGGTTCGCGCGCCGACTACCGAGGCCCGATCCCCACGACGCAAGCCTGCGCCCCTAGACGCCTCCCAGGAGGCCGACCTGGAGGCGGGGCTGGCCAAGGCGCCGGCCGGGGGGTTGAAGGCCGCCCTGCTCCGCCT
The DNA here is from genome assembly GCA_964243445.1 of uncultured Caulobacteraceae bacterium. Taxonomy (GTDB): domain Bacteria; phylum Pseudomonadota; class Alphaproteobacteria; order Caulobacterales; family Caulobacteraceae; genus CAHJWH01. Next base: position 6,684 of record CAXTEX010000099.1, read on the forward strand.
GGGCCGTGAGGTGGCGCGGCGCGGCTAGCCGATCACGCCACAGGCGATGCGGGCCCCGCCGCCGCCCAGCGGCGCGGGAGCGTCGCTGTAGTTGTCGCCGCCGGCGTGGACGATCAGGGCGTGGCCCTTCAGAGCCGCGACGGAGGTGATGCGGGGCGCCGTCAGCGTCTCCCGCGCATCGCCGTCCAGGCCGACCTGCAGGACCGGCAGGTCGCCGAGATGGCCGGAGCCCTGCGGTCCCTCGTGCTTGCCGGTCGCGGACGGGTCCATATGGCCGCCGGCTGCGCCTGCGGCGACGACCTTGCCCGTCTTGTCGGGTCCTGGGGCGCAGCTCATGCCTGCATGAATGTGCATGCCGTGCACGCCCGGCGGCAGGCCCCGGAGGTCGGTGACGAACACCGCTCCGCCCGGTCCGTCGCTGATCGTCACCGTGCCGGACGGAACGCCGGAGCCGGTCGAGGTGGCCAGCGCTACGGCGGCGGTCACGGTCTCGGCGTGAGCGGCGGACGCAAGGCCCGCAGCCATGAGGGCGAGGACAAGGGACTTCATGAGCGCCTTCCTTTTGGAAGCTTCACCGTAGACCCATCGCCGCCGTCCCGCCAGCTTTGGCGGCGGGTCACACCGGCTGGTAGATCTCCCCGCCGAGCTCCCTGAACTTCTCGCTCATCTCCGCCATGCCTGCGTCCGCCGCCGTGGCCGAAGCCCCATGCGGCGCGATGGAGAAGTTCACGTCGTTCTGCCCTCGCGCGGTGTCCCTGATCTCCTGGCTGATCTTCATGGAGCAGAACTTGGGGCCGCACATGGAGCAGAAGTGGGCGGTCTTGTGCGCCTCCTTGGGGAGCGTCGCGTCGTGGTATTTGCGGGCGGTCTCCGGGTCGAGGCCGAGGTTGAACTGGTCCTCCCAGCGGAACTCGAAGCGGGCGCGCGATAGCGCGTCGTCCCAAGCCCGAGCGGCCGGGTGGCCCTTGGCCAGGTCGGCGGCGTGGGCGGCGATCTTGTAGGCGATCACCCCGTCCTTCACGTCCTGCTTGTCGGGCAGGCCCAGATGCTCCTTGGGCGTGACGTAGCAGAGCATGGCGGTGCCAAACCAGCCGATCATGGCCGCACCGATGGCGGAAGTGATGTGGTCGTAACCCGGCGCGATGTCGGTGGTCAGCGGGCCCAGCGTGTAGAAGGGGGCCTCGTGGCAGATCTTCAGCTGCTTATCCATGTTGGCCTTGATCTTGTGCAGCGGCACGTGGCCGGGGCCTTCGATCATCACCTGGACGTCGTGCTTCCACGCCACCTGGGTCAACTCGCCCAGCGTCTCCAGCTCGGCGAACTGGGCGGCGTCGTTGGCGTCGGCGATCGAGCCGGGGCGCAGGCCGTCGCCTAGCGAGAACGACACGTCGTAGGCGGCCATGATCTCGCAGATTTCCTCGAACCGCTCGTAGAGGAAGTTCTCGCGGTGGTGGGCCAGGCACCACTTGGCCATGATCGAGCCGCCGCGGGAGACGATGCCGGTGACCCGCTTGGCGGTGAGCGGGATGTAGGGCAGACGAACGCCGGCGTGGATGGTGAAGTAGTCCACCCCCTGCTCGGCCTGTTCTATGAGCGTGTCGCGGAACACCTCCCAGGTGAGGTCCTCGGCGATGCCGTCGACCTTCTCCAGGGCCTGGTAGATCGGCACGGTGCCGATCGGGACCGGGGAGTTGCGCACGATCCACTCGCGGATGTTGTGGATATTGCGGCCGGTGGAGAGGTCCATCACCGTGTCCGCGCCCCAGCGGATGGCGAACACCATCTTTTCGACCTCCTCCGCCACTGTGGAGGTGACCGCGGAATTGCCGATGTTGGCGTTGATCTTGACCAGGAGGTTGCGGCCGATGGCCATCGGCTCCAGCTCGGTGTGGTTGATGTTGGCGGGGAGCACGGCGCGGCCGCGGGCGATCTCGTCGCGGATGAACTCGGGCGTCACGTACAGGGGCAGCTCGGCCCCGAAGGCGTCCCCGTCGGAGATCAGGTCGCGGATGGTTTCGCGGCGCAGGTTCTCGCGAATAGCGACGAACTCCATCTCCGGCGTGATGATTCCACGGCGGGCGTAGGCCATCTGGGTGACGGTTCGGCCGGGCGTGGCGCGCAGCACGTGGCCGCGGTTGGGGAATTCCGGCACCAGATAGTTGGCGGAGACGTTGCCGTTGTCCTCGGGCTTCACCACGCGGCCTTGCACGGGTTCGACATCGCCCCGCGCGGTGACCCAGGCCTCACGGGTGCGGGCCAAGCCCTGCTCGATGTCCACATTGGCGGCCGGGTCGGTGAAGGGTCCCGACGGGTCGTAGATCGTCACCGGCGGCTCGTCGGCGCTCGGATGCACCTGCACCTCGCGGAACGGCACGC
>CAXTEX010000100.1:0-9028 GCA_964243445.1 uncultured Caulobacteraceae bacterium
CGCATCGCTTCGGCCGCCTCCGCCCAGGCGCGGCGCGACGCCGCCGTCTTTACGCCCGCCGCCGCCTTCCTCGCCGGGTCCGCAGCCGGCGCGACCGGCGACGCGGGCGAACGGCGGACCAGCGTCACCACCGTCGCCGACCGGACCGCGGCCCCGCTGCAGCCCGCCGTCGAGGTGCGCATCGGTCAGCAGTCCCGCCGCAACACGAGCCCCCGCGCCGGGCGGGCCGGCCCCCGCAGCCAAGGAGCGAGCGGCTGATGAGCGACACCCGACCCGGCGCTTCGCGCAAAGGCTACTACCAGCAGGGCGAGAGCTGGGCCGCCGACGTGCATGGCGCGCTTCGCGCCTCGCGCCGCATCGCCTGGACCATCGCAACCGTTGCGGCGGTCGTGGCGGGGCTGGAGGCTTTCGCCCTGGCCGCGCTTGCGCCGCTAAAAACCGTGGTGCCTTACACCATCACCGTTGACCGCCAGACCGGCTATGTGCAGTTGGCGGAGGGCCTGAAGCCGGGGGGGGCGCTGACCCAGGACCAGGCTGTGACCCAGTCCTTCCTGGTCCAGTACGTGCTGGCGCGCGAGACCTTCGACGCCACCGACCTCACCGGCGCCTACCGCAAGGTCCTGTTGTGGTCGGCCGGCGACGCCCGCGCGCAGTACAGCCAGCTGATGCGCAAGACGACGCCTGACAGCCCCCTCAACCTGTATTCGCCCACCACCGTGGTCTCCGTGACGGTGAAGAGCGTGTCGCTGCTCTCCCCCACCACCGCGCTCGTGCGCTTCGACACCACGCGGCGGGAGGCCGGCTCGTCCACCGCCGCCCCGGCCCAGGCCTGGGCCGCGGTGCTGGCCTTCCGCTACACCAATGCGCCCATGCAGATGGGCGACCGTTTCACCAACCCGCTCGGCTTCCAGGTCACCCGCTACCGCCGCGACGCCGAGACGCCGGTCACGGCGACGCCGGCGGCGAGCTTAGCGTCGTCAAGCCTGCCCGGAGCGGCGGCCGCGACCGGCGGGCCGACGCCGTGAGCCGTCTCGCCGCCTGGGGGTTGAGCATCCTGCTGGCGGTCGGCGGGGCGACGTCGACCGTCGCGCAGCCCGCCTACAGCGACAGCGCCGCCGACCCGCGCATCCGCACCGTCTTCTACGACGCCAATCGCATCGTGCGGCTCGACGCCTACGTCGGTTACCAGCTGATGATCCAGTTCGGCTCCGACGAGCGGGTGGAGAACGTCGCCATCGGCGACGGCTCGGCCTGGCAGGTGACGCCCAACAAGGAGGCCAGCCTGCTGTTCCTCAAGCCGGTGGAGGGGGCCGGGCGCACCAACATGACGGTGGTGACCGACCAGCGCAGCTATCTGTTCGAGCTGGACGCCCACCCCGCCGCGGCGGCGAGGCCGGACGCGGTCACCTATGCGCTGCGCTTCACCTATCCGCCGCCGCCGGCCGTCGCCAGCGTGGCGGGCCCGCCGCCACCGTCTCAGCCCCAGCGCCGCAACACCTTCTACACCTACACAGGTTCGCGTGAGCTGTTGCCGTCGGTGGTGTTCGACGACGGCCGCTTCACCTACTTCCGCTGGCCCGCGGAGACGAGCACGCCGGCGGTCTTCTCCATCGGCGCGGACGGGCAGGAGAGCTTGATCAACTCCAGCTGGCGCGACGGCTATGAGGCGGTGGAGATGATCGCGCCGAGCTTTCGGCTGCGCGACGGCAAGGAGGTCACCACCGTGATCAACGAGGCCTGGAGCGCGCCGCTCCGCGGCTCCGACGCGCCGCGCCCGCACGACGCCAAGACCGCGCGCGAGGCGGCCCGCGCCGCTGCCGCCCAGGCCGCCCAGGCCGCCAAATCCGGAGCGCGGCCGTGAGCCCCGGGTCCGGCTCCGCCTTCCCGTCGGGCGTGGACCCGCGAACCGTGCCCAGCGAGGCGGAGCCGGCGTTGGATGACGCGCTGCGTCCCGCCGTCGCGGGCGCATCCGGCGGGTCGGGCGTCTGGCTCGTCGGCGGCGGCTCCGTCGTGCTGGGTCTGGCGGCCTTCCTGTGGCTGAGCAGCCACCGCACGCCTCCGGTACAGGCTCTGCCGCCCGCTTCTCAGGCCGCCGATGCGGCGGTGGTCGCCGCGCCTGCGGCCCCGCCGGAGCTTGACGCCGTCCAGGCCGCCGCGCGTGGGACGCTGCCTCCGCCGCCGCCCGCCCTCGCCCTGGTGACCCCGCCGCCGCCCATCCCGGTCGCTCCGCCGCCGGCGCCGACGCCCGTGCAGACCGCCCCACCCGCCCCGCCGTCCGGCGCCCGGGCGCCTGTGCTGGTGGTCGACCTGGCCGGGACCACGGCCGCGACCCAGGCCGGAGGCGCCACAGGGACCAAGCCCTCCGACCCCGCCCATCCGGCCGGCGGAAGCCTCAACGCCGACGAGCAGTTCGCCTCACGGGTGGAGACGGGCTCCGAGCCCGAGCACGCCAGCGCCACCATGCTGCGCCACCAGTCCACCCTGGCCCCCCAGGGCACCATCATCCCCGCAGTGCTGGAGACGGCGCTGAACTCCGACCTGCCGGGCTTCGCCCGCGCGGTGGTCAGCCGCGACGTGAGGAGCTTCGACGGCGCCAACGTCCTGATCCCGCGCGGCAGCCGGGTGATCGGGGAGTACCGCAGCGCCGTGGCGCTCGGCCAGTCCCGCATCTTCGTGATCTGGACGCGGGTGCTGCGCCCCGACGGCGGCTCCATCCAGATCGGCTCCGGCGGCGGCGACACGCTCGGCCGCGCAGGTCTGGCCGGCAAGGTCGACCGCCACTTCTTCGAGCGCTTCAGCGGCGCGGTGCTGCTGACCGTTCTGAACGCGGCGGCCTATGCGGCGGCCGCCGGCAACTCCTCCACCGCCGTGGTGGTCAACTCCTCGTCGGGAACCGGGGGCGCGACCTCCAGCCTCGTCCCGACCGACATCCCCCCGACCATCAAGGTCGCCCAGGGCACGCCCATCCGCATCTTCGTCCAGCGCGACCTGGACTTCACGCCGGTGGCCGACGTCGCGCCTGTCGCGGGCGCCGCGCCGTGAGCCCGCGCCTGATCGAGCGCGGCGTCTATCTCGAAGCCTATCTGCGCCCGCTCGCGGCCTGGCTGGAGCGGCCGGACGTCACCGACATCCTGGTCAATGCGCCCGGCGAGGTCTGGGTAGAGACGCTCGGCGGCGAGGCCCAGCGCCATGCCGCGCCCGAGCTGACCGACCAGGCCCTGTGGCGGCTGGCCAGCCAGATCGCCGCCGCGGCCCACCAGGGCGTCAACCGCGAGAACCCGCTTCTGAGCGCCACCCTGCCCGACGGCGCCCGGGTCCAGATCGTCGCGCCTCCGGCCACCCGCGGCCCCATGGCCATCGCCATCCGAAAGCATGTGGTCAGCGATCTGAGCCTGGACGACTACGCCAGCGCCGGGGCCTTCGACCGCGCGCGTCGGTCCAGCCTGGACGATCGCTCGCAGGTGGACCAGACGCTGCAGGCCGCGCTGGACGAGGGGCGCATCGCCGACTTCCTTCGCGGCGCGGTGCAGGCGCGCAAGAACATCATCGTCTCCGGCGGCACCTCCACCGGCAAGACCACCTTCCTGAACGCCCTGGTCAAGGAAATCCCCGCCCACGAGCGGCTGGTCCTGATCGAGGACACGCCGGAGGTGCGGGTGACCCAGCCCAACACCGTGGGCCTGATCGCGGTGCGCGGCGAACTGGGCGAGGCGAACGTCACCGCCGAGGCGCTGCTGCAGGCGTCGCTGCGCATGCGCCCGGACAGGATCATCCTCGGCGAGCTTCGCGGGGCCGAGGCCTACAGCTTCCTGCGCGCCGTCAACTCGGGCCATCCAGGCTCCATCACCACCGTGCACGCCGACAGCCCCCGCGCTGCGGTCGACCAGATCGCCCTGATGGTGCTGCAGTCCGGGGCCAATCTCGGGCGCGGCGAGATCGTGGACTATGTGGGCGCCATGGTCGACGTGGCGGTCCAGCTGTCGCGCCGCGACGGCCGTCGCATCGTCTCCGAGCTGGCGTTTAACCCGCGACAACCGCCCAAGGTCGCCTGACGACCCTGAGACGGCGGCTCGGTTGCGCGTCGCGTCGTTTATTGATGAAAGGGCGCAGTCCGCCGATGGCGGTCTGGGGAGGCGATAGCATGGGTCGCAGGATCGGAGGCGCTTCAACAGCGGTCATGGCGGCGGCTCTGCTGGCGCTCGGCGGCTGTACGGTCGGACCGAACTATGTGCGTCCCACCGTCCAGACGCCGGACCGCTTCAGCGATCTCGCCGACAAGGCGCAGGCGCCGCTCAGCCAGACCTCGACCGCCCCGCCCGACGAGGCGCAGATCGCCCAGTGGTGGCGGCAGTTCCACGACCCCATGCTGGATGAGCTGATCGCCCGGGCGCTGCGCGACAACCTGGATATCCAGATCGACTATGCCCGCATCCGCCAGGCGCGCGAGCAGGTGGTGGTCTCCGGCGCCGCCGGCCTGCCCCATGTCAGCCTCAACGGCACGGTCGCCCGGCTGAACCAGAACGCCGACAGCGACTTGACGAGCAGCATCTTCAGCGGCGCGAGCCAAGCCGGCGCGGCGGGGGCGGCCGGAGGCGCGGCGGCCGGAGGGGAGAGCGCGCGGCCCGGGACCTTCTCCCACATCAACCTCTTCTCGCCGGCCTTCGACGCCACGTGGGAGGTCGACGTCTTCGGCGGCGTGCGGCGGAGCGTCGAGGCGGCGCAGGCGACCACCCAGGCCATGGTCTGGGCCAAGCGGGACGCGGAGGTCTCGCTCACCTCGGAGCTGGCCACCGACTATCTCATGCTGCGCGACCTGCAGGTCCAGGTCGCCATCGCTCAAGCCGAGGTGAAGAGCCAGCAGGGCATCTTCGCCATCATCAGCGACCAGCGCCAGACCGGCTTCGTCAACCGGGTCAACGTCAACCAGCAGGAGGCCCAGGTCCAGGCCACCATCGCCGCCATCCCCCAGATCGAGGCGCAGATCCGCGCCCAGATCCACGCCATCGGCGTCCTGCTTGGCCAGGATCCCGAGGCGCTGGAGCCGGAGCTTTCCGTCGCCTCTCCCGACAAGCCCTTGCCCATGCCGCCGCAGACCTTGCCGGTCGGACTGCCTTCAGACCTGCTGCGCCGCCGCCCTGACATCCAGGAGGCCGAACGCCAGCTCGCCGCCTCCACCGCCCAGGTCGGGGTGCAGGTCGCCAACCTCTATCCCCGCTTCGACGTCGTCACCCTCGGGGCCATCGCCAGCGACACCTTCACCGGCGCCTTCAACGGCGGCAACGCCACATCCATCGGGGCGGCGCTGATCCAATGGCCGCTGTTCGAGGGCGGCCGCACCCGCGGCAACATCCGCGCCGCCCGCGCCCAGCAGGATCAGGCCTACTACAGCTACAAGAAGACCGTGCTGACCGCCGTCGAGAACGTCGAGGACGCGCTCAGCCGCTACGCCGCCGACCAGCGCCGGATCGGCGCGGTGCAGGCCTCGCTCAACGCCTCGACCAATTCGCTGCTCATTTCCCGCCAGCAGTACGAGGTGGGGCTTGCGACCTTCACCACGGTGCTGAACTCCGAGGAGGCGGAGCTGAACAGCCGCAACATGCTGGTGCAGGACCAGGGCCAGCTCGCCGTCGACCTCGTCTCCCTCTACAAGGCGTTGGGCGGCGGTTGGTCGGCCGATGAGGGCAAGGACCTGGCCAAGCCGGGCCTGTCTGCTCCGTGACGTCGGAAAGCGCCTGGGTCGTGATCGAATCCGCTCTTGGGCTTAAATCCGCCTGAAGTCTGCGTGTCTACGCGCGGCTTGCGGCGGGGTTTGGAACGGATCACCTTCAAGGCATGGCGAAGATCACGCTCATCGACGACGACGAGAACATCACCACCTCCGTGTCCCTAGCCCTCGAGAGCCACGGCCATGCGGTCAAGGCCTTCCACGATGGCGTGTCCGGCCTCCAGGCGCTGGAGGCCGACCCGCCGGACGTGGTGATCTTGGACGTGAAGATGCCGCGCATGGACGGCATGGAGGTGCTGCGTCGGCTGCGCCAGACCTCCGACATCCCGGTGATCATGCTGACCTCCAAGGACGAGGAGATCGACGAGATCCTGGGGTTCAACCTCGGCGCCGACGACTACATGCACAAACCCTTCTCCCAGCGGCTGCTGATCGAGCGGGTCAAGGCCGTGCTGCGTCGCGCCCGGGCCGACAACGGCGAGGAGGACCTGGACACTCCGCCCACCGCCGCCCAGGCCGCCGCCGCCGCCGCATCCAAGCCGCTGAAGCGGGGCAAGCTGACCCTCGATCCCCAGCGCCACGACTGCCTGTGGGAGGGCAGGGCGGTGAAGCTGACGGTGACCGAGTTCCTGCTGCTGCAGTCGCTGGCCCAGCGCCCCGGCTTCGTGAAGAGCCGCGACAACCTGATGGACGCCGCCTATGACGATCAGGTCTATGTCGACGACCGCACCATCGACAGCCACGTCAAGCGCATGCGCAAGAAGTTCCGTGTGGTCGATCCTGAGTTCGACGCCATCGAGACGCTGTACGGCGTGGGCTATCGGTATCGCGAGACCTGATCTCTCCCCTCTCCCGCCAGGGGAGGGAAAGGTTTGAGCGGGCCCGGTGTTGTCAGGGAGCGGGCGGCTCCGGTCTCACGGTCGGCGCGCAGCGGTGAGCGTTCCGAGCGCCGCCGCCGGATGGGCTTCGGCGGATCGCGGCTCGGGCGTCTGATCCTGGGGCTGAACCTGCTCGGCCTGGCGATCCTGGTGGTGGGCGCCCTGGTGCTCAACGAGTTCAGCCGCGGCTTGGTGCAGGCGCGCATCGACAGCCTGTCCACCCAGTCGGAGCTGATCTCCTACGTCATCGTCAAGGCCGCCACCGCCGGCGATCCGCAGCCGGCGATGGACGCCGAGGCGGCCAGCCAGATCCTGGAGCTGCTGGCCATCCCGCGCACCGAGCGGGCCAGGCTCTACGACGCTGGCGGACGTCTCATCGCCGACACCGACGTGATCGCCGACAAGGTGATCGAGCACCCTCTACCCCCGGCGACCCGCCCCGGCCACATGGCTTTCACCTGGCCCGCCCGCGGCTACTTCAGCCCCGACGCTCGCGAGGCCCGGGCCCATGCGGCCGAGCAGGCCGAGGTCGCCGCCGCCCTCTCAGGCCATCGCGTCGCCGAAGTCCGCGCGGCGGAGTCGGGGGGACGGCTGGTCAGCGTGTCGACGCCGATCCAACACGTCCAGGCGGTGCTTGGCGTGCTGACCATCGAGTCCGGCGACGTGGGCGAGATCGTCGCCCGTCAACGCGCCCAGCTGCTGCCCTTCATCCTGATCGCGGTGGCGGCGGCGCTCAGCTCATCAGTGCTGCTGAACGGCGCGGTGGCCGAGCCGATCCGGCGGCTGGCCCGCGCGGCGGACGGCGTGCGGCTGGAGCGCGCGCGGGCCATCTCGCTTCCCGACATCGCCGAGCGGCAGGACGAGGTGGGCGACCTCGCCCGCGCCCTGGACGCCATGACGAGCACCCTGACCGCGCGCATGGACGCCATCGAGCGGTTCGCCGCCGACGTCAGCCACGAGATCAAGAACCCGCTCACCTCCATGCGTTCGGCCCTGGAGACCATGGAGATCCTGCCCCCCGGCCCCGGACGGGAGCGGCTGGCGGCGGTGCTGGCGGCCGATGTGAAACGACTCGACCGGCTGATCACCGACATATCCAACGCCTCGCGGCTGGATGCGGAGCTGTCGCGCGACAATCCCCGGACGCTGGATCTCGCCCGCTTCCTGGCCGATGTCGTGGGCCTCTATAGCGTCCAGGACGACGGCCGCAGCGTGCGGCTGATCCTGGCCGACACGGCCGCCGCCTACCGGGTGGCCGGCCGTGAAGGCGCCCTTGGCCAGGTGTTCCGCAACCTGATCGACAACGCCCGCTCCTTCAGCCCGCTCGGCGGCGAGGTGCGGGTGCGGCTGCAGCCACCACGCCGCGACGGGGCTGGAACCGTGGTCGCCGACATCGACGACGACGGCCCCGGCATCCCGGCGGAGAACCTGGAGAGCATCTTCAACCGCTTCTACACCAACCGTCCGAAGGGCCAGCAGCCCGGCGGCTCCGCCTTCGGCGGCCATTCGGGGCTCGGCCTGTCCATCGCCCGCCAGATCGTGGAGGCCCACGGCGGCCGCTTGGTCGCCGCCAACCGCATCGACCCGGACGGTCGCATCGAGGGCGCGCGCTTTCACGTGGAGCTGCCGGCCGCCCGGCCTTGACCGGCGAGACGCGCCCTTCGGCGATCCTGCACGCCACCCTGATCGCTGCGCACAGGCGAGGCCGGTGGTGCGGCGTCCTGCTGCAGGGGCCGTCGGGGTCGGGCAAGAGCGATCTGGCGCTGAGGGCGCTCGCTATGGGCTGGCGGCTGGCGGCTGACGACCGGGTGTGCGCCTGGACCAGCGGCGGCGCGCTCTACGGTCGCGCGCCGGAGCGGCTGCGGGGACTGATCGAGGTCCGCGGCCTGGGCGTGCTTCCAGAGCCTGCCTTGCCCTTCGTGCGCATCGTGCTGGCGGCCCAAGCCGCGGCCTTGGTGGAGCGCACGCCGGAACCCGGGCGCTGCTCGCCGCAGGGCGTGGCGCTCGCCGCCGTGGAGCTGGACTTCCACGCGCCGTCCGCTCCCGACAAGCTCAGCCGCGCCTTGGACGGCGCGCTGCGGGGGCGGCTTTGACAGGTCCGGCGGGCGGGGTATCTAGCAGGCGCAACAGGCGCAGGCCGGCGCGGTCCGCTGCAGCAGGACCGCGCAAGGGGAAGGCATGATCGGGCTGGTGATCGTCACGCACGGCCGGCTCGCCGAGGAGTTCGTCTCGGCGATGGAACATGTGGTGGGACCGCAGAGCGCGGTGCGCGCCGTCTGCATCGGGCCCGACGACGACATGGAGCGTCGCCGGTGCGAGATCGTGGACGCCGCCCATGCGGTCGACGGGGGCGACGGCGTCATCCTGCTGACCGACATGTTCGGCGGCACGCCGTCCAACCTCGCCATCTCGGCCATGGACGAGG
>CAXTEX010000101.1:0-8951 GCA_964243445.1 uncultured Caulobacteraceae bacterium
GCGAGCCTCGACACGCCAGTACGTGTAGTTCTTCGCCCGCCTGATCGCGACGGCCGCCGCCGACACCGCATCGGCCGCAGGCCAGGCCGCCGCCGCGGCCGGCCAGCAGGCGCGGGGCGCCGAGGACTTGGCCGCCGCGATCGAGGAGATCGCCTCGCTGGCCGACGCGCTCCAGGACGCCGCCCCCGACAAGGCGGGCTAGATCGTGGAGCCGCTAGCCCTAGAGGCGGAGCGCCAGGGCTTGAAGACGCCTGGTACGGGCCAGCCCTCAGCCGAGGCCCGGCGGCTGCTCGTCTTCACTGCGGGCGGGCGTCGTTTCGCCGTTCCGCTGACGGCGGTCGAGGCCATCGTCCCCATGCCCCCGCGGCTCACGCGCGTGCCGGGCGCCCCGACGGCCGTGTGCGGCGCCATGGCGCGGCGCGGCGCGGTGTTTCCGGTCATCCGATCAGACGCCCTCGCCTGCGGCTGGGTGGCCATCCTCAACCTGGCGGCGGGGCCGCTCGGGGTGGCGCTCACGGCCGTGCCGACCACCCTCGCCCTGCCGCCCGACCGCATCGAGCCGCGCCCGGCGGCTTCGCCTCTGCTGACCGGCCGCGCCGCCCTGGACGACGGGGGGTGGGCGGAGCTCGTCGATCCGCAGGCGCGCGGAATGGACCTCTGCGCCTTGGCGGCCGCCCTGGCGGGTAGGGAGGAGAGGTGATCCGGCTCCTCGTGGTGGACGATTCCGCGCTCATGCGGCGGCTGCTGGGCTCGGCCTTCGCCGCGGCCGGCGGGTTCGAGCTGGCCTTTGCGCGGGACGGAGAGGAGGCTCTGGCGGCCCTGCACAGCTTCGGACCGGATGTCGTCACCTTGGACGTGCGCATGCCGGGCCTGGACGGACTGGCCTGCCTGGACCGCGTGATGGTGGAGCGGCCCTGCAGGGTGGTCATGGTCTCCGCCCTCACCGCCGACGGGGCGGAAGAGACTTTGCGGGCGCTCGATCTTGGCGCCGTGGACTTCGTGGAGAAGCCCCACGGTCCCGCCTCCCTGGTCATGGACGCCTTCGCGCCGAAGCTGATCGAGACGGTCAGGGCGGCCGCGCAGGCGCGGCTGCGCCCAACCCTGCGCTTGGCGGAACGCGTGCGGCGCCGCGCGGGCTCTCCGGACGGCGCTGTGCGACAGACCGATGCTGAGCGAGAAGCGGCGGCTGGGCGGCGGACCGCGGCGACGACCGGACGGTCCCTCGAAGCGCCGAAGGCCGCGGGCCACGCCATCGCGCCGGGCGGCGGGGAGCCTCGAGGCGTCCTGCTGGTCGGCTGCTCCACGGGCGGACCTCCGGCGCTGGAGGCCCTGCTGTCCGGCTTGCCGCAAGATTTCGGCTGGGCGGTGGTGGTGGCCCAGCACATGCCGGCGAGCTTCACAGGCGCCCTCGCCCGCCGGCTGGACGGCGTGTGCGCCCTTCATGTCCAGGAGGTGGGCGGCCCCGTCCGCCTAGCCTCTGGCGGCGCCTACATCGGCCGGGGCGACGCCGATGTGCTGGTCAGCCTGCGGGGCGGGCGGCTGATCGCTCTGCCGGCCCCCGCAGCGCCGGACGCCCGCTGGCGGCCGAGCGTGGACCGGCTGGTGGACAGCGCCATGGCGGTCGCGCCGACGGGGCGGCTGGCGGGCGTGCTGATGACCGGCATGGGCGACGACGGCGCCCGCGCCATGACCCGCCTGCACGCGCAGGGCGGCTCGACGTTCGCGGAGGCGGAGGAGACGGCGGTGGTCTGGGGCATGCCGGGCGCGCTGGTCCGGGCCGGCGGCGCCGGCGCGGTGGTCCCGCTGGAGGCGCTGGCGTCGCGCGTCGTGCAGCGGCTCGCACCGTGACCGCCGCTCCGTTGAAGCCTCCGGCGGAAGCTTTGGAGTCGCCGCTGCTGAGCGCGGAGGCGCTGACGCAGGTGTGCCAGTTCATCTACGGCCGCACCGGCATGCTGTTCGGCGAGGCCAAGCGCTACTACATCGATCGCCGGGTCGCCGAGCGCATGACGCGCAGCGGGTCGGCGGATGCAGCCGCCTATCTCGCCCGCCTGCGCAGCGATCCGGACGAGGCGGAAGCCCTCGTCAACAGCTTCACGGTCAACGAGACCTACTTCTACCGCGAACAGTATCAGCTGGAGTGCCTCAGCCGCTCGCTGCTGCCCGAACTGGTGCAGACCCGCCGGCCGGGCGACAAGCTCCGGCTCTGGTCGGTTCCCTGCTCGACGGGGGAGGAGGCCTACTCCCTGGCCATATGGCTGCTCGACAACTGGCGGCTGGTGGACGCCTACAACGTCGAGATCGTCGGCTCCGACATCGACACCCGCGCCCTGGCCGCCGCCGCTCATGGCGAATATGGCGAGCGGGCGCTGGCCCGGCTGCCCCGCACCGCGGTCGAGGCCTATTTCGACGCGCCGGGGCCGGCGGGCCGCCGGCTGATCGCCGATCTGCGCGAGTCGGTCGCCTTCACCGCGGTCAATCTGGTCGATCCGGCCTCCATGGCCGTCCAGGGTCGCTTCGACGTGGTGCTCTGCCGAAACGTGCTGATCTATTTCGACGATGTCTCGCGCAAGATCGCCACCGACCTGCTGCATGATCAGATCAATCCCGGCGGCTTCCTCTGTCTCGGACACACCGAGTCGATGACCCGCATCAGCGACCGCTTCGCCGCGCGCCGCTTTCCTGAGGCCACCGTCTACCAGCGCGTGGAGCGATGATGGACGAACTGCTGGACCAGTTCCGGGTCGAAGCCCCGGACCTGCTGCAGACCACGGTCGAGGCGGTGCTGGCGCTGGAACGCGACGGGACCGACGCGGCGGCGATGGACGCCGCCTTTCGGGCGATCCACACCCTGAAGGGATCGGTCGCCCTGTTCGACATGGTCCCGCTCGGCGAGGCGCTGCACGCCGCGGAGGACCGCCTGGGCGACGCCCGGGCAGGCCGAGCGGCCCTGGCGGCCGGGGTCCCCGACCTGCTGCTGTCGCTGGCCGATCGCACCGAGGCCTGGCTTGCAGGACTGGGACCCGACGGCGCCCCGCCCGACGGCGCGGCGGAGGCCTGCCGCACGCTCGCCGCCCGGCTTCGCGCGCCAGGGTCGCCGGGCGGCAGCGTCGAACAGGACGCCGTCGCGGACGGCGGCGGGTCCGAGTCCGGGCCCCCTGCCTGGGCGACAGCCTTCCTGCCGGCGCGCCAAGGCTTGCTCGAAGGCGGAGGGCCGCGACTGCTGGTCCGCTATACGCCGGACGCCGAGGCCTTCTTCCGCGGCGACGACCCGCTGGCGTTGATCGCCCGCCTGCCAGACCTCCTGGCGCTCGACCTGCAACCGCGCGAGCCCTGGCCGGCGCCGGAGTTCTACGATCCGTTCCGCTGCAACCTAGTCCTCACTGCGATGGCTAAGACCACGCGCGAGGCCGCGCACGCCGTCCTGCGCCTGGCGGGCGCCCAGGTGGAGATGACGGACGCCCGCACCCTGCGCGAGACGCCGGACCTCGCCGAAAGCGCAGGGGCCGCCGGCGATCCCGCCGCACGCCGGCTGCGGATCGATCCGGCCCGGGTGGACGCGCTCCTCGCCGTGGTCGAGGAGATCGCCGTCGCCGCCTCGGCGCTTACAGACCTGCGGCACGACGGCGGAGCGGGCTTGGACGGCGGCCGCCGCTCCGACATCGATCGGCTTGCCGGCGAACTGCACGCGGGCGTGCTGCAGCTGCGCCTGGCGCCGCTCTCGCGCACCTTCGAGCGGCTGCCGCGCCTGGTGCGCGAGCTCGGCGCGCGGCTCGGCAAGCCCGTGCGGCTGGAGATCGCAGGCGAGGGGCTGGAGGCGGACCGGACCGTGGTCGACGCCCTGTTCGAGCCCCTGCTCCATCTGGTCCGAAACGCCCTCGACCACGGCATCGAGGACGCCGGGCGGCGGGCGGCGGCGGGCAAGCCTGCGGAGGGCCATGTGAGCGTGCGCGCCCGACAGGAGGGCTCCGAGCTGCGGCTGGAGGTGGCCGACGACGGCGGCGGGGTGGACCTGGAGGCGGTCCGCCGCGCCGCCGCCGCCCAGGGCCGGGCCGTCGCCGCGTCCGATGGGGAGGACGTCTTCGCGCCCCTGTTCACCGCCGGCGTTTCCACCGCCGCGCGGGTCAGCGACGTGTCCGGCCGCGGCGTCGGCATGGATGCGGTGAAACAGGCCGTGGAGGCCCTGGGCGGGCGCATCGCCCTGGCCTCCAGCCCCGGCCAGGGCACGACGGCGACGCTGTGGCTGCCGGTGTCCGCCGCACTCACCCGCCTGCTGGAGGTGCGCGTGGGGGAGGAGGGCTACGGCGTCCCGCTGGCGTTGCTGGAGGGCGTCGCCCTTGCCGCCGCAGCCGACACGAGCGCCATCGTCTGGCGGGGTCGGTCCGCCCCGGTGCGCCGCCTGCACGACCTGCTCGGCCTGGCGCCGCCAGCGCCGTCTGCGCAGCTGCGGCTGCTGGTGGTGCAGGCGGCGGGCGGCGAGCCGGCGGCGATCGCGGTGGACGCCTTCGCCGGTCAGTCGCAGGCCGTGCTGCGCCCGCTGATCGGCCTGCTGGCCGGGACGCCCGGGATGCTAGGCTGGACCCAGACCGCCGACGGGGGGGCGCTGTTCGCCCTCGACCTGGCCGGACTGCTCGCATGAGCGTCCGCGTCGAGGGCGAGCGCGTCTGGCTGGAGGGGGACTGCCCCGCGGCGGACGCCGAGGCGCTCTGCGCGGCCTTGATCGGCCAGACCCGCCATACCAGCGAGACCGGCCGGCCCGGGCGGGTGGTGGACGTGTCGGGCGCCCTGACGCTGCATGCGGCGGTGGTCCAGACCCTGCTGGCGCTGGGTCCGCGGATAGAGGGCGGGTTACAGGATCGCTTCCTGCGCGTCCACGTGGCGTCTAAGCTGACCCTCCCCTAGGCGCCTGGATCATGCCATGAGCAGGGCGTCGAGATCGGAGCTCCCCATGGCCGTAACCGTCCTGCTCGTGGACGACAGCAAGCTGGCGCGGATCGTCGCCGGTCGCGCCCTCGCCGCGACGCAGCCGGAGTGGGAGAAGCTCGAGGCCGCCAACGCCGACGAAGCCCTGGCGACCGCCGCCGAACGTCAGGTCGACGTGGCGCTGATCGACTTCAACATGCCGGGACGCGACGGGCTGGCCCTCGCCGCCGAGCTGCGCGCCCGCTATCCCGACATGCCGATCGCGGTGGTCACGGCCAACCTGCAGGATGAGATCATCGAGCGGGCGCGGGCGGTGAACGCCGCCTTCGTGCCCAAGCCCGTGGACGCCGACGGGCTGCGCCCCTTCCTAGACGGCGCGGCGCTAAAGCTGCGGACCCGGGCGGAATGACCGACGCGGTGTTGCTCGACGGACTGGAGCGCGACGCGCTCACCGAGCTTGTCAACATCGGCGTCAGCCGCGCGGCCGCCAGCCTGCGCAAGATGGTGGGCGCCCCGGTGATGCTGTCGGTCCCCGCCGTGGAGGTCGTCACCCTGCGTGGGGCGGCCACCCTGCTCGGCGAGCGCGAGAGCGAGGACCTGGTCGCCGTGCGCCAGGCCTTCTCCGGCGCCTTCTCCGGCCACGCCCTGCTGATCTTTCCTCAGGCCAACAGCCTGGAGCTGGTGCGTGCGGTCAGCGGGGGCGAGCTGTCGAACGAAGAGCTGGCCGAGCTGGAGCAGGAGGCGCTGGCGGAGACCGGCAACGTCATCCTGAACGGCTGCATGGCGTCCATCGCCAACATGCTGCAGCGCCCGCTCGCCCTGTCGCTGCCCGTGGTGCTGCACGGCGACGGCGCGGCCCTGTTCAGCGCGGACGGCGAGGTGGGCGACGACGGGCTGGTGCTGTTTCTCTACATCGACTTCTCCATCCGCACCCACGACATCCACGGCTACATCGCCATGCTGATGGACCTGCCGTCGCTGACGATGCTGCGGCGGCTGATCGGCGAGTTCATCGTGCAGATGGTCGGCGAGGACGAGGCCCTGGGCCATGTCGCCTGAGCGTCCGCTCCACGCCCAGCGCGGCGAGGACGGGCTGGCGGCGCTGATCTCCGGCGCCGGGTCGGCGGCGACCTGGCGCTGGGAGATCGGCGAGCAGCGGCTGTATGCGGACGTGCGCTTCGCGGAGCTGCACGGGCTCGATCCCGCGCTGATGGCCGCGGGCGCGCCCGGGTCGGCCTTCTTCCACGCCATCCATCCCGAAGACCGGCTGCGCATCCGCCTGTCGGTGTCGGCCATGCTGGCCGGGGCGGAGGTGTTCTCCAAAGAGTTCCGGCTGACGGCGGGGGATGGCGTGCGCTGGGTGCGGGCGGAGGGGCGCACGCGCTTCGACGCCGAGGATCGCCCGGTCAGGTTCGAGGGCGCGCTGATCGACGTCACCGAGCATCGCCGCCTGACCGAGCGGCTGCGCGTGGCCCAGACCGCCGGCGGCGTCGGCGCCTACGAATATGTGGAGGGTCACGCCACCGTCAGCGTCTCGCCCCAGTTCTGCGACCTGCTCGGGCTTCACGCCAGCGCGGTGCTGCCGGTGCGCACCATCAATGCGGTGGTGCATGGCGACGGCGTGCTGATCGGCTTGGGCGAGCGAGCCGCCGCCCCGGCCGAACTGTGCATCCGCCGCGCCGACACAGGACAGTTCCGCTGGATCGCCCGGCGGGGCGAGCGCGTCCACGAACTCGACGCCGCACCGCACCAGATGGGCGCCATCTACGACATCACCACGCTGAAGGCCGCCGAGACCCGGTTGCGGGAGCTGAACGACGAACTGGAGGCCCGCGTCGCCGAGCGCACCCGCGAGCGCGACCGCATCTGGAAGCTCGCCCCGGTGCTCATGGTGGTCGCCGACACGGATGGAACCCTGCAAAGCGTCAATCCTGCCTGGAGCGAGGTGCTCGGCTGGACCGAGGCGGAGGTGATCGGCCGCAACGTGGGCGAGTTCGTCGCTGCGGAGGACCTGGCCGCCCTGAGCGCCGGCATGGCCACCCTCGGCGCTGGGGCAAGCCGCGCAGACCTCGACATCGGCGTGGAGAGCCGCACAGGGTTGCGCCGGCGCATCGCCTGGACGGCGGTCAAGGACGACGGGCGGCTCTACACCTACGGGCGCGACATCACCCATCAGGTCGAGATGGAGGACCAGCTCCGTCAGGCTCAGAAGATGGAGGCGGTGGGCCAGCTGACCGGCGGCATCGCCCACGACTTCAACAACCTGCTGACCGGCATCGTCGGGTCGCTGGACCTGTTGCAGTCCCGCCTCGCCCAGGGCCGCACCGAGAAGCTGGATCGCTACATCCAGGCCGCCCAGACCTCGGCCAATCGCGCCGCGGCCCTGACCCACCGGCTGCTGGCCTTCTCGCGCCGCCAGCCGCTGCAGCCCAAGTCCGTCCAGGCCAACGCCCTGATCGGCGGCATGGAGGAGCTGCTTCGCCGCACCATCTCGGAGCGGGTGCGGCTGGAGGTCATCGCGGCGGGCGGGCTGTGGCCCACGCTGTGCGACTGCAACCAGCTGGAGAACGCCCTGCTGAACCTGGCCATCAACGCCCGCGACGCCATGGCCGAGGGCGGCCGCCTGACCATGGAGACCTGCAACACCCACCTGGACCGCGCCTACGCCGCCCAGAACGTCGGCGTGGAGCCCGGCCAGTACATCTGCATCTGCGTCACCGACACCGGCGCCGGCATGTCGCCCGAGGTGGTGCGCCGCGCCTTCGATCCCTTCTTCACCACCAAGCCCAGCGGCAAGGGGACGGGGCTCGGCCTGTCGATGATCTACGGCTTCGCCAAACAGTCCGGCGGACACGCGGCCATCTACAGCGAGCCCGGCCGCGGCACGACGGTGAAGATCTATCTGCCCCGCTTCCGCGGCGACGCCGATGCGGCCGAGCCCGAACTCCCCGCCTATGGTCCGCGCCGCGCCGAGACGGGTGAGACGGTGCTGGTGGTGGAGGACGAGACCATCGTGCGCGAGCTGATCGTGGAGGTGCTGGAGGAGCTCGGCTACCAGGCGCTGGAGGCGCAGGACGGGGCGGGCGGCCTGGCCATACTGGCCTCCGACGTTCGCGTGGACCTGGTGGTCACAGACGTCGGCCTGCCCGACATCACCGGCCGTGAGATGGTGGAGCTCGCCCGCGCCCACCGCCTGAACCTGAGAGTGCTGTTCATCACCGGCTATGCGGAGAACGCCGTGTTCGGCAACGGCCACCTCGACCCCGGCCAGCAGATGATCACCAAGCCCTTCCCCGTCGACGCCCTGGCCGCCCGCATCCGCGAGATGATCGCCTCGTGAGCGTCTTAATCCTGCGTTGACCCGGCGCGGGCTAGCGTCAGGCGTTGGCCCGGTGGCGGAACGGCGACGCACGGAGCCCCGCAAGGCTCCGCCATCCAGGTTCGAGTCCTGGCTGGGCCTCCAAAGATCGCGGCTGGACCTCCAGGATCGGGCGCTGACGGCCTGACGCCGCGCCTTCGAGGAAGCGTTCGCCTCCACGGATGGACTTTGCCGCTGCGGCCTGGGATATCCTTCCCAGCGGTTGGGGAGGCGGACGGATGGCGGCCAAGCTCGGCGTCCTGCGGGAGCGCGAGGGCGAGACCCGCGTGGCGGTGACGCCCGACATGGTCAAGAAGCTCGTCCCGCTCGGCTTTTCTGTGACGGTGCAGTCCGGCGCGGGTCTGGCGGCCGCCTGTCCCGACGCGGCCTATCAGGCCGCCGGCGCGACCATCGCCCCCGACGCCGCAGCCGCCCTGGCCGACGCCGACGTGGTGCTGGGCGTGCGGGCCCTGGCGCCCGAGGTCCTGGCCGGCGTGAAGTCCGGCGTCGTGGTCGCCGCGATGATGAACCCCTACGCCGAGCGCCCGGCCCTCGACGCGCTGGCGGCGAGCGGGGCGACGGGCTTCTCCATGGAGTTCGTGCCGCGCATCACCCGCGCCCAGTCCATGGACGTGCTGTCCTCCCAGGCCAACCTCGCCGGCTACCGCGCCGT
>CAXTEX010000102.1:0-8831 GCA_964243445.1 uncultured Caulobacteraceae bacterium
CCGACAAGATCCGCGAAGTGATCGGCACGGGCGGCAAGGTGATCCGCGAGATCGTGGAGAAGACCGGCGCCAAGGTGGACATCAACGACGACGGCAACGTGAAGGTCTCCGCCAACGACGCCGAAAAGATCGACGCCGCCATCAAGTGGATCCAGTCGATCACCCAGGAGGCGGAGGTCGGCAGGATCTATGACGGCAAGGTGGTCAAGGTCGTGGACTTCGGCGCCTTCGTGAACTTCTTCGGCGCCAAGGACGGGCTGGTGCACATCAGCCAGATCAGCCAGGAAAAGGTCGGCCGCACTTCGGACGTGCTGACCGAGGGCCAGACGGTCAAGGTCAAGCTGGTCGGCTTCGACGACCGCGGCAAGACCAAGCTGTCGATGAAGGTGGTCGACCAGGAGACCGGCGAAGACCTTACCGAGAAGCTGGCCGCCGAACGCGCCGCCCGCGGCGAGCCTGAGGAGGAGGATCGCGGCGGCGGCGAGCGCGGCCCTCGCCGGGACCGCGGCGATCGCGACCGAGGCGAACGCCGCCCCCGCCGCGACCGCGACTGACACGCCGACCTGAGGACCCCCGCCGGACACTCCCGGCGGGGTTTCCACGTTCGAGGCTGGACCGACCCGCCAGCGTCTTTCCACAGGCTTCTTGACACGATTCAGGAACGTAGGCAGAACGTTCGTGAGGCGTTCCAGACGGGACGCGTTGATTTGCGGAACCCGTGATGCTGACGCGCAAGCAACATGAACTGCTGATGTTCATACACGAGCGGATCAAGGAGAGCGGCGTCTCCCCTTCGTTCGACGAGATGAAGGACGCGCTCGATCTGGCGTCCAAGTCCGGCATCCACCGGCTGATCACAGCGCTCGAGGAGCGCGGCTTTCTGCGGCGGCTGGCGCACCGGGCGCGGGCCCTGGAGGTCGTCAAGCTGCCGGAAGCGGCGGCGCCGGGTCCAGGGCGGGGTCGCCCGGGCTTTCGGCCTCAACTGGTCGGCGGCGGCGCGTCGTCTGAGACCTCGAGAGCGATACCGGCCAACGACGCGCAGATGCTACCCGTGCTCGGCAGGATCGCGGCCGGTACGCCGATCGCGGCGATCCAGCAGGAGCGCGAGCGGATCGCCGTGCCCGAGGCTTTGCTCGGGTCAGGCGAACATTATGTGCTCGAGGTGCAGGGCGACTCCATGATCGAGGCCGGCATACTGGACGGCGACTTTGTGGTGATCCGCAAGGGCGACACCGCCCAGACCGGTGAGATCGTCGTCGCCCTGGTCATGGGCGAGGAAGCCACGCTGAAGCGGCTGCGCCGCAAGGGCGGCTCCATCGCCCTGGAGGCGGCCAATCCCAAGTACCAGACCCGGGTGTTTGGTCCGGATCAGGTCGAGGTGCAGGGCAAGCTGGTCGGGCTGATCCGGCGCTATCACTGATCTCCGGTCCGTTCGGGCGGGGCGCTTTCCGGGCTCGACGGCGCGGCCTCATTCCTGGGCGGTGCAGCGGGCCGCGAAACCTGCTCGAACGGCGCCGCGGGCGTGCTCCACGGCCGCAGACCGCGCAGGTCGTTCGCCCATTCGATCCGCCAACCCTGGGGCCCGGCGTAGATTTCGGCGGCTCCGCCGCGGGCGAAATCCGTCGAGGTGAGGGTCAGCGCCTGCGGGCAGGCGTTGGGGACCGGCGGAGGGCCGCGCACGATCAGGATCTCGCTTGCCCGGCAGAGATCGTCCAGACGCGCCGCGGGTACGGCCCGGCGGCTCCACCAGGCGCCGAGCGCAGGCCGCAGGCCCGGCCGCGGGGCGCAGGCGCTGCGGTCGCAGTCGAAGGCCATCTGCGCCTCCGCCTGCGGGTCGAAAGGCGTGATCAGCCCGCGCCGCCTGGACCAGGCGTCGCTGGCGAACAGACGCACGGCCGGCTTCAACACCACGGCGCGACCGTCGGCGACGACGGCCGCATTGTCCCCGTCCGCCGCGACCCAGGCGACCGGCGGTTCGGACCTCGGCCACACGAGCACGGCGGCGCAGAGCGGGACCGCCGCCCAGCGCAGTCGTCCTCGCCAGAGGCAGGCGAACACGATGCCGAGGAAGGCGACCACCAGCGCGGGCTGGGGCGCGCTCGGCAGACTGCGCACGGCGCCCGGCAAGGTGGCGAACAGGTGGGCGATGGCCAGGATCGCGCTCGCCGCTCCACCCGCGACCGCCTGGGGCGCGACCAGCCAGCCCGACGGCAGGCCGAGCGCCGCCCCCGCCGCGCAGATCACCAGCGACGGCATCAGGACGAGGCTGGCGATCAGATCGGCGGCGAAGTTGGCGAACAGGCCGTAGGTGGCGATCCGATTGAAGTGCTGCAGGGCGAAGGGGGCGGTGGCCAGGCCCGCCACCAGGCTGACCGCGCCCATGCCCAGCGTCCAGTCGCCCAGGTGCTGGGGCCAGGCGATGAACCAGGGCGCCTCGATGCGGCCACGCCGGCGCGGCCAGAGCTCGGCCATGGCGATGAGGGCGGCGGTGGCGCTGAACGACATCTGGAACCCGGGCTGGACGACGGCCACGGGCTGGAGCGCCAGCACGGCGAGCGCGGCCAGGGCCAGGGAGCGCATGCTGATCGGCCGCCGTCCGCAGAGCATGGCCAGGAAGGCCACGCCGGCGGTGATGGCGGCGCGTCGCGCAGGCGGGTGGGCGCCGGAGATCGCCAGATAGACGCCGCAGGCGACCAGGCCCGCCGCCGCCGCGCACCGCTTGCCCGATACACGCAGCGCCAGCCAGGGCCAGGCGGCCACGAGCAGCCGCACCGCCATATAGACGAAGCCGGTGACCGCGGCGGTGTGTAGTCCCGCGATCGCCAGCATGTGCGCCAGGCCGCTGTCGCGCAGGTCCTGGGCGTCCGCCTCGCTCAGCCAGGCCTGATGGCTGGTGGTCACCGCCGCCGCCAGCCCCGCCGCATCGCCTTCGCCCAGGGCATGCGCCAGCCGTTCGGCCAGTCGCCATCTCACAGCGTTCAGCCCCGTCTGCAGGCGTAGGCCAAACGACATCGGCGGCGCATCGATCCGTCTCGGCCGGGTCAGGGCCAGACCCACGCCGCCGAGCCTGGAGAACCAAGCGTCGCGGGCGAAATCGAACCCGCCCGGACTGGCGGGGCCCGGCGGCGGATCCAGGATCGCCAAGGCGGAGACCGCATCGCCCGGCTCGACGTCCATCGGTTCGCGCAGGGTGAGGCGAAGCCGCACGGGCAGCTGCGCCGGCGCGACGCCTGCGATCGCCAACGGCTGGATCAACAGGCGCAGGCGCCCGCCGGCCGCCTCCGCGATGTCGACCACCCGCCCGCTCACCCGCCGCACGCCGATCCCGTCCGCCAACACCGGCGCCCGCGCCTGTTCGGTGGCCAGCTTGGCGTCGGCGAAGCCCAGCAGGCCGGCGGCGGACAACGCCAGGGCGGCCATCGCCGCCGGATGGCGTGCGAGCCCCCGCGCCAGCGCCGCCGAGGCTAGGGCGGCCACGGCGACCCACCCGCCAAGCCATGCGGCCGGTTCGGCCTTCAAGGCGAAGTAGATCGCCGACCCGCCGCCGAAGGCCACGGGCGTCCAGAGCATCCAGCGGGAGGCCTGCAAGGCCGCTTCTTCGCCAAGGCTGACCGCCGCCCTGCGCAGCCCTGCCGACAGCCTAGGCCGGGACGGAAGCCGCGTGCTAGACGCCTCAGCTTCGCCCGGACCCGCCCCTTCGATGACAGACCGATCCGCCGTCGTCACCCGTTTCGCCCCCTCGCCCACCGGCGACCTGCACATAGGAAGCGCGAGAGTGGCGCTGTTCAACCGTCTTTATGCACGTCATACGGGTGGCCGCTTCCTGATCCGGGTGGAGGACACCGACCGCGAGCGGTCGACGGCCAGATCCGTCCAGGCGATCTTTGATGGCCTGGACTGGCTCGGCGTGACCGCCGACGCGGAGCCGGTGTTCCAACACACCCGCGAGGCCCGGCACCGCGAGGTGGTCGCCGAGCTGCTGGCCAAGGGCCGCGCCTATAAGGACTTCACCTCGCCTGAAGACCAGGACACCGAACGCGCCGCCGCCCGGGCCGAGGGCCGCGTGGTCCAGTCCGCCTGGCGCGCCCGCGACCCGGCCGAAGGCGGCGAGCACCCCTTCGTGGTGCGCTTCAAGGGTCCGCTGGACGGCGAGACGGTGGTGGACGACCTGATCAAGGGTCCTGTCACCTTCCAGAACAAGGAGCTGGACGATCTCGTGCTGCTGCGGACCGATGGCACGCCGACCTACAATCTGGCCGTGGTGGTGGACGACCACGACATGGGCGTCACCCACGTGCTTCGCGGCGACGACCACCTGAACAACGCCGCGCGCCAGAGCCTGATCTATCAGGCGCTATACTGGCCGATTCCGCGCTTCGGCCACATTCCGCTGACCCACGGGCCGGATGGGGCCAAGCTGTCCAAGCGGCACGGCGCCCAGGCCGTCAGCGAGTTCGCAGGCATGGGCTATCTGCCCGAGGCCATGCGCAACTATCTGACGCGGCTCGGCTGGGGTCACGGCGACGACGAGATTTTCTCGGACGAGCAGGCGGCCGCCTGGTTCGACGTGGCCGACGTGGTCAAGGCCCCCGCGCGGCTCGACTGGGCCAAGCTGAACTTCGTCAACCAGCAATACATACGCAACGCCGACGACGCCCGGCTGACGGCCCTGGTCCAGACGGTGCACCGCGAGCGCGGCGTTTCGATGGACGAGGACGGACTGCAGCGGCTGGCCGCCGCCGTGCCGCTGGTCAAGGAGGGGGCGCACACCACGCTGCAGCTGGCCGACCTGACCCTGTTCGCCCTGCTCGCCCGTCCGGTGAGCCTGGACGACAAGACGCTCAAGCGGCTGGACGTCGAGACGCTGGAGCGTCTCGGTCGGCTCAGGGGCGCCCTCGCCGACGTCGACGACTGGCGTCCGCCGGCTCTGGAGGCGGCGTTGCGGCGCTTCGCCGAGGCCGAAGGCGTGGGCATGGGCCGGTTCGGACCGGCGCTCCGCGGCGTACTTAGCGGCGCGGCCGGCGCGCCGGACCTGGCGAGCGCGCTCTGCGCCCTGGGTCGGCAGGAGAGTCTGGGGCGCATCCAGGACGCGCTTCCCCCGGCCGCCTGACAGGCTATAAGACGGCGCGGGTCTCGCCGCGGCGCACAATGCGCCCAGGCGCACGCCGCGAGGATGCCCCATGGAGAGCAAGGTCACGTCCAACGGGTCGGCCACCTTTACGGTGGGCGGCAAGGAGGTCACCCTCCCCGTGCTCAAGGGCAGCGTCGGACCCGATGTGGTGGATATCCGCAAGCTGTATGGCGAGACGGACGTCTTCACCTTCGATCCCGGCTTCACCTCCACGGCGAGCTGCGAAAGCCAGATCACCTATATCGACGGCGACAAGGGCGTCTTGCTCTATCGCGGCTATCCGATCGAGCAGCTGGCGGAGCACTCGAGTTTCCTTGAGGTCTGCTATCTGCTGTTGAACGGCGATCTGCCGACCGCGGCGGAGCTGGAGAAGTTCACCTTCACCATCACCCACCACACCATGGTGCACGAGCAGTTCGACCGCTTCTTCCAGGGCTTCCGCCGCGACGCCCACCCCATGGCCATCATGGTCTCCGCGGTCGGCGCCCTGTCGGCCTTCTATCACGACAGCACCAATGTGCATGATCCCAAGCAGCAGGAGATCAGCGCCCACCGCATGATCGCCAAGGTGCCGACCATCGCCTCACGGGCGTTCAAGTATGCGCTGGGCCAGCCCTTCGTCTATCCGCGCAACGACCTCGGCTATGCGGAGAACTTCCTTCGCATGTGCTTCTCCGTGCCGGCGGAGGAATACGTCGTCAATCCGGTGCTGGCCAAGGCCATGGACCGCATCTTCATCCTGCACGCCGACCATGAGCAGAACGCCTCCACCTCCACGGTGCGTCTGGCCGGCTCGTCAGGGGCCAATCCATTCGCCTGCATCGCAGCGGGCGTGGCCTGCCTGTGGGGGCCAAGCCACGGCGGCGCCAACGAGGAGGCGCTGAACATGCTGCGCTCCATCGGCACGGTCGACAAGATCCCCGAGTTCGTCCAGGGCGTGAAGGACCGCAAGTACAAGCTGATGGGCTTCGGCCACCGGGTGTACAAGAACTACGACCCGCGCGCCAAGGTCATGCAGCAGACCGCCCACGAGGTGCTGGACGAGCTCGGCAAGCACGACGATCCGCTGCTCAAAGTGGCGCTGGAGCTGGAGCGGATCGCGCTCAGCGACGAATACTTCATCGAGCGCAAGCTCTATCCGAACGTAGACTTCTACTCGGGCATCACCCTGAACGCGATGGGCTTCCCCAGCGAGATGTTCACCGTGCTGTTCGCCCTGGCGCGCACGGTAGGCTGGATCGCCCAGTGGAAGGAGATGATCGAGGACCCCGCCCAGCGCATCGGCCGCCCCCGCCAGATCTACACCGGCAGCCCGTCGCGGGACTTCGTGCCGGTCGACAAGCGCGGCTGATCCGCTCTTCCGCAGACGGCTAGGCGTCCAGGAGCGCTAATACGGCGTCGGCCGCTCGCTCGGCCGGAACGCGCGTCGGGTCCCGACCCATCCGCTCCAGGGCGGCGAACTGGTCGGTGACCTGGCGGGCGCGCAAAACCGGGCCGTCCAGGCGTTCGGACAGGGCCGCCGCCAGCGCCTCGCCGGTGCAGGCGTCCTGGATGAACTCCGGCGCGACGGCTGCGTCGGCGGCGATGTTGAGCAGGGTGATGTAGCGGGTTCTCACCAGTCGTTTCAGCACGCGATAGGTCAGCGGGCCGACGCGATAGGCAACCACCATCGGGCAGCCGGCCAGGGCCAGCTCAGTCGTCACGCTGCCGCTGCAGGCCAGCGCTACGGTGGCTGCGGCCATGGCGTCGAGCTTGTCGGCGTCGCCCTCGACCCGGATCGGCGCGACAGGCCAGCCGGCGATCATGGCCTCGACCTCGGCCGTCACTGTGGGCGCGATGGGGACGGCGATGCGCAGGTCCGGGCGGGCGGCGTGCAGGCGCGCCACTGCATCGCCGAACGGGGCGGCCAGGCGCGCGATCTCCGAGCGGCGGCTGCCGGGCAGGACCAGCAGCAGCTGCGCGGCCGGATCGACGCCCCGGCTGGCGCGGAACCGCACGCCGTCGGCCGAGGACACGTCGCGGGCCAGCGTCGAGTCGCCGACAAAGACCGTTCGCAGCCCCTCGCGCTCGAACCACGGCGCGTCGAAGGCGTGGATGGCCAGCAGCAGGTCGACCGCGCCGGCCAACGTCCTGGCCCGGCCGGGGCGCGAGGCCCAGACCTGGGGGCCGACATATTTGATCAGCGGCATTGCGGGGTCGAGCCGGCGTAACCCATGGGCCACGCGCAGGGTGAAGCCCCAGCTGTCGATCAGGACGGCGATGTCGGGGCGCTCGCGGGCGGCCAGGGCGACGGTGTCGCGCACCCGCCGCTTCACGCGCGGATAGGCCGCCACGCCCTCGAAGATGCCCAGGATCGACAGCTCGGCGATGTCGAACGGGCTGGCCACGCCCTGTGCGCGCATCCGTGCGCCGCCGACGCCGACGAAGCGCACCTCCTCGCCCAGCCGCGCGCGCAGCGCCGCCGCAAGGTCGGCCCCCAGGATGTCGCCCGACGCCTCCGCCGCCACCAGCATCACGGTGAGCGGGCGCGGGCCCACGTCAGAGCCCGACCACGAACAGGCCCAGCCGGTCGGCCGCCTCGATCACCGCCTCGCGCTGCAGCACCAGCAGGCCGCCCGCCTCGCCGGCGATCCCCGCCAGGCCCGCCGCCGCCGCGCCCTCCACCGTGGCGGGTCCGAGCGTCGGCAGGTCGATGCGGCGCTCCTGGATCGGCTTGGGCCATTTGACCAGAACGCCGCGCCGCATCTCCGCCGCGCCGCGCAGGGCGGGCGACAGGGTCGCGCAGCGGGCCAGCATGGCGTCCGTCCCCTCCTGCGCCTCCACCGCCAGCACCACGCCGCCGGCGACCGCCACGGCCTGGCCGATGTCGAGCCGGCCAATGGCCTGGGCGACGTGCAGCGCCTGGGCCAGGTCGGCCTGGTGTTCGGGGGCCGGCGCGTGGCGGCCGAGCGGCCCGGCCGGCAGGGTCAGACCCGCGTGGACCTGGTCGGCGCCTTCCACGACGAAGCCTTCCTGCTCGAATTCGGCCACGAGGAAGCGCAGCAGGGCGTCGTCGCCCTTGCGGGCGGCGGCGATGGCCGAGGGAAGCGAGCGCAGGCCGCGCAGATCGGGCTTCAAGGCGGAGAAGTCGGGGCGCTTGACCTGGCCCGCGAGACAGACCGCTCCGCAACCCTCGCGGCGGAGGATGTCGAAGAGGCGGCCGAGCTCGGCGATGCCGACCTCTACGCCCGGGAAGCGCTCGAGCGCCGCGCCGCCGAAGCCCCGAAGCCGCAGGACGAAGAGCGGACGGCCGGCCACGAGGCAGGCGTCCGCCAGCGCCACCGGCAGCTCGCCGCCCCCCGCGATCAGGCCGAGCTTCACCGCCTGATCCTCCGCGCTTGGGGGATGGGGACCAGCGAAGCTGGTGGAGGGGGCTGCGCCGCCGCTTGCCGCGTCGGCCCCCTCAGTCGGCTGCGCCGACAGCTCCTCCAGAGGGGGAGCATCTGCGGCGGCGCCAGCGAGGCTAGTCCAGGGTGGGCAGGCATAGGGGGCGGGTGGCGTCGGCGCGAATGAAGTCGACGATCTCGCGCACGTCGTCATTGTGGTCGAACACGCGCGCCACGTCGTCCAGCCGCTCCTGGAACGTGCCCTCCGGGCCGAACAGCAGGCGGTAGGCGGAGCGCAGGTCCTTGATCTGCTCGCGCCCGAAGCCGCGGCGCTT
>CAXTEX010000103.1:0-8645 GCA_964243445.1 uncultured Caulobacteraceae bacterium
CTTCGGCGGCGGCGCACCGGCAGCCCATTTCGGCGGCGGCGGCTTCGGCGGGAGGCAGAGCGGCGGCCGCTATAACGGCGGCGGCGGACACGGGCGGGCCCTGGCTGCGGGCGTCGGCGCAGGGGCCGCGATCGGCGTCGGCGCGGCGATGGCCCACGGCGGCCATGGCGGCGAGCACGCAGCGCCGGGCTTCCACGGCGGCCCAGGATTTGAGCGGCGAGGCGCTGGGTTCGCCTACACTGGCTCGCGCGGGTCGGGCGGCGGCTTCCACGGCCAAGGAAACTGGAGCTATCACGGCCGCTCGTTCGGACGCTTCCACTCCGGGCCGTTCCGCTATCCGGGCGGCTGGGGCTATCGTCGCTGGAGCGTCGGCGGCTTCCTGCCCGCCCTGTTCCTCACCGACACCTACTTCATCGGCGACTGGGGCGGATACGACCTCGGACCGCCGCCGCCTGAAACCCGCTGGGTGCGCTACGGACCCGACGCCCTGCTCGTCAACGTCTACACCGGCGAGGTAGTGGACGTGGCGTATGGCGTCTTCTGGTGGTGACCGACACGACTAGCTAGTCGCAACGTAGGGCGGGAGGCCTAGCCCAGCCTGGCCTGCAGGATCGCGTTGACGGCGGCTGGGTTCGCCTTGCCCGCCGTCTCCTTCATGACCTGGCCGACGAACCAGCCGACCGCCTGAGGCTTGGCTTTCACCGCGGCGGCCTTGTCGGGGTTGGCCGCCACCAGTCGCTCCACGATCGCCTCCAACTCCCCTGTGTCGGTGACCTGGACCAGGCCGTGGGCCGCAACGATCGCCTTGGGCGCGCCCTCGCCGGCCCACATGCGCTCGAACACGTCGCGGGCGATCTTGGACGATACGGTGCCGTCCTCGATCAGCCCGACCAGTTCGGCGATGTCGGCGGGCGGGATGGGGCTGTCCTCGATCCCCTGGTCGGCCTTGCCGAGCCGGCCGACGAGATCGTTGGAGACCCAGTTGGCCACCAGCTTGGCGTCGCGGCCCTCCGCAGCGGTCTCGAAATAGTCCGCCAACAGGTGGTCGGCGGCGAGCACCCGGGCGTCATAGGACGACAGGCCGTACTGGCTCTGCAACCGGGTGCGCAGGGCGTCCGGCAGTTCGGGCAGGGTGGCCTCGATAGCCTTGACCCAATCCGGATCGATCTCCAGCGGCAGGAGGTCGGGGTCGGGGAAGTAGCGGTAGTCGTGCGCCTCCTCCTTGGAGCGCATGGAGCGCGTCTCGCCGCGGGCGGCGTCGAACAGGCGGGTCTCCTGGGTGATCGCGCCGCCGTCCTCCAGGATCTCCACCTGGCGCGCCGCCTCATAGACGATGGCCTGCTGGATGAAGCGGAGCGAGTTGACGTTCTTGATCTCGCAACGGGTGCCGAGCGGACCGCCGGGCTTTCTCACCGAGACGTTGACGTCGGCGCGCAGGTTGCCCTTCTCCATGTCGCCGTCGCAGGTGCCGAGCCGGCGCACGAGCGCGCGCAACGTCTTCACATACGCCGCCGCGTCCTCAGGACTGCGCAGGTCCGGGCGCGAGACGATCTCCATAAGCGCCACGCCCGCCCGGTTGAGGTCGACATAGGTCCAGTTCGGGTCGAGGTCGTGGATCGACTTGCCGGCGTCCTGCTCCAGATGCAGCCGTTCTATGCCGACGCTGAAGTTCGATCCGTCGTCGCGCTCGACCAAGAGCACGCCCTCGCCCACGATCGGCTCCTTGAACTGGCTGATCTGATAACCGGCCGGCAGGTCGGGATAGAAGTAGTTCTTGCGGTCGAAGCGCGAGGTCAGGTTGATCTGCGCCCGCAGGCCGAGGCCCGTGCGTACCGCCTGCTCCACGCAGCGACGGTTGATCACCGGCAGCATGCCTGGAAACGCCGCGTCCACCAGGCTGACGTGCTCGTTGGGGCCGGCGCCGAAACCCGTCGCCGCGCCGGAGAACAGCTTGGCGTTGGAGGCGACCTGGGCGTGCACCTCCAGGCCCATGACCACTTCCCATTCCCCGGTGCGTCCGGTCACCCGATAGGGGGCTCGCTCGCTCATGGCGGACCTCGTCATCACCGGCTTCCCTTAGGCGAGCGGCGGACGCCCTACCAGACACCTGGGGGGGTGAGTGACAAGGTCGCAACACGAGGCCGTAAAAATAGGCTATGAAGCTGGGGCAGGTTGCGCCGATCAAGGCGGCAGCCATGGCGAGGGGGTTCGACCATGATCAGGCGTTCCATCACCCGAGGCGTCTGCATCCTGGTCTTGAGCACGGCAGGCCTAAGCGCCGCCGGCCAAGCCGGGGCGCAGGTGATCGCCGTGTCCAAGGTCTCGACCCGTACGCCGGCCGTGGCGGCCCCCGACATGGAGCTCCCCGACGACTTGGGCGCGCCCCTGCCCGGCGCCGCGCCTGAGCCTGCGGCGGCTCCCGCCAAGGTGTTGTCGGTCAACACGCCGATCTGGATGGTCGCCGCCAATCCCCAGGGCCGCGCGGTGCTGGAGCAGCAGCTGCCGGGCCTGTGCGAGCGGCCGGAGTTCGTTATGTTTAAGGGCATGAGCCTCGCAAAGCTCGCCGTGCTGTCGCGGGGCCAGATCAGCGTATCCGACTTGGCCAAGATCGAGATCGACCTGACCAAGGTCAGCCTGTCCGACATGCCCGTGCGCACCCACAGCCTGTTCACGCGCAGCAGCCGCAGCGTCGGACACCTCTCCCATGTGGTTTACCAGCACATGGTCAGCGTGATCGCGGCCCTGTAGCGCCGACAGGGGCGTTCAGCGCCGCGCCGTCTTGATGTTGATCGAGATGGCGATCGCCGCGACGAAACACGCCGCCGAGACCGCCGGCAGGCCCACCGTGGTCAGCGTGTAGGCGACCACCACTCGCTCGCCCGTCAGCATCAGATGCCAGATCCTGGGCCAGGGCGAGGCGAGCAGCGCCCAGAAGCCCAGGCCCAGCAGGACGAAGGGCGTCGCGATCAGCAGCCAGCGCAGGGCGCGGCGGTCTTTCACCACCAAGGCTTGGGCCTCGCTCGGAACGCCGCCGCCTGCTCCAGCGCCCCGGCCAGGGTGAACAGCCCGCCCTCGTCCAGCGCCCGGCCGATCAACTGCAGTCCCAGCGGCAGACCGGAGGCGTCCAGCCCCGCCGGCACGCTGATGGCCGGCAGGCCGGCCAGGTTCACCGTGACGGTGAAGACGTCGTTCAGATACATGGCCAAGGGATCGCTCACCCGGTCGCCGAGCGCGAAGGCCGCGGACGGCGCGGTCGGGGTCAGCAGGGCGTCGACCTCCTCGAACACCGCGTCGAAGTCGTCGGCGATGCGCCGGCGCACCTTCTGGGCCTTCAGGTAGTAGGCGTCGTAATAGCCGGCCGAGAGCACATAGGCGCCGATGAGGATGCGCCGCTTGACCTCCTCGCCGAACCCTTCCGCGCGGCTCTGCTCATAGACCTCGCTCAGCGAGCCCGACCCGGCGCGCAGCCCGAAGCGCATGCCGTCGTAGCGGGCCAGGTTGGACGAGGCTTCCGCCGGCGCGATGATGTAATAGGCCGGCAGCGCATAGCGGGTGTGCGGCAGGCTGACGTCCTTGATCTCGCAGCCGGCGTCCTTCAGCCAGGCCACGCCCTGGTCCCACAGCCGCGCGATCTCCTCCGGCATGCCGTCCAACCGGTACTCGCGGGGCACGCCGATGCGCAGGCCCTTGGGCGAGCGGCCGACAAAGCTTGCGAAGTCGGGCACGGCCACGTCCAGCGAAGTGCTGTCCTTGGGATCGTGACCAGCCATGGAGGTGAGCAGGATCGCCGCGTCCTCCACCGTCTTGGCCAGGGGCCCGGCCTGGTCCAGGGAGCTTGCGAAGGCGACAACGCCCCAGCGCGAGCAGCGGCCATAGGTCGGCTTGATCCCGACCGTCCCGGTGAACGACGCCGGCTGGCGGATCGAGCCGCCGGTATCGGTGGCGGTCGCGCCGAGGCACAGGTCCGTCGCCACGGCCGAAGCCGAGCCGCCTGACGAGCCGCCCGGCGTCAGCGACTGATTAGAGCCTGCGACCCGCCAGGGGTTGGTGACCGGCCCAAAAGCCGAGGTCTCGTTGGACGAGCCCATGGCGAACTCGTCCATGTTGAGCTTGCCGAGCATCACCGCCCCGTCCCGCCACAGGTTGGCGGAGACGGTGGATTCGTAAGGCGGGACGAAGTCGCCCAGGATCTTGGAGCCGGCGGTGGTGCGCACGCCTTCGGTGGCGAACAGGTCCTTCACCCCCAGGCTGACGCCCTCCAGCGGACCGGCCTCGCCCCGCGCCCGGCGTTCGTCGGAGGCGCGGGCCATGGCCAGGGCCCGGTCCGGCGTCTCCAGCACGTAGGCGTTCAGGTGCGGGTTGGCGGCGGCGATGGCGTCGATGTGCGCCTGCGCCAGCTCCACGGCCGAGACGCGGCCGGCGGCCAGGTCTCGGCGCGCGGCCTTGAGCGTCAGCCCGGTGAGATCGGCGGGCTTCATTCCACAACCTTCGGCACGACGAAGAAGCCGCCGATCGTTTTGGGCGCGTTGGCCAGGATGGCGTCGCGACGGTCTCCGTCGGTGACCACGTCGTCGCGCAGCGGCAGGGCGGCGGCGACGCAGGAGGTCATGGGCGCGACACCCTCGGTGTCCACCTCCTTCAGCTGCTCGATCCACGCCAAGATGCCCGTGAGCTCCTGCGCGAGCGGCTCCAGCCGCGCCTCAGGCACAGCGATGCGGGCGAGCTTGGCGACCCGGCGGACAGTGGCGGCGTCGATGGACATGATGGCCGGGGGTTTGCCGCGCGCGGGCGGGTTAGGCAAGCCCGGGCTCAATGAGGGAAGCTTGCCAGCATGGACGTATCGTCCATACCTTTCTTGAAGCGTGGACGTAGACGGATGCACCCATGACCAGGACCATGACGCTGAACGTAGAGGTGGGCGGCGCCTTGAGCGACTTCGTGGCGGCCAATGTTGGTGAACAGGGCGCCTACGAGACCGTCAGCGAGTACGTGCGGGACCTGATCCGCCGCGACATGGCCAGGCGCGAGGACGAGGCGTTCCAGCGCCTGCAGGCCGAACTCACCCAAGCCTTCGCCGCCCCGGAGGCCGCATTCCGGCCGCTCGACGCAGACACCATGATCAAGCGCAACACCTCCCGCACCCGCGTGTGACCGCCTTTCGCGTCTCGGACAACGCCGGTCAGCGCCTGGACGAGATTTATACCCACACCCGCCAAACGTGGGGGGAGGCGCAGGCAGAGCGGTACATCCGGGGTCTATTCGAACAGTTCCAGGCCATCGCCGATCGGCGCTTCCTCTGGCGCGCAATTCCCGCGGAGTTCGGGGTCGACGGCTATGTCCGTCGCCACGAGAAGCACCTGATCTATTGGAGGCTGCTCGATGATGGTGCGATCGGCGTCGTGACGGTGCTGCACGAACGCATGCACCAGATCGACCGCTTCAAAGAGGACCTTGAGGTGTGAGCAGCCCAGCCCATAGGCTGTACCGCAATGCAGGCCGCTCAAGCCAAGCTGATCGGCTTATCCTCGCCCCGCCGGTGAGGAAGCAAACGCACCAGGTCCCGCCCTGTGTTCGACGCAGCCGCAGGCCAGTCGAACCTCCAAACGGGACCCCTGCGTCCCGACCCCTCCGGTCAGCCGCCGCGCGCAGGGCGGGTCAAGGTCGAGCCGCAGGCTCGCCCGCGGAACGCGGGTCGCCTTGACGCGCCCGAGCGCGGTGGCCGCCACGTCCGGATTGGAGCCGGGCACAACAAGATAGGCTCCCGGCGTTTACACACCTTTGATTGAAGCCCAAGGTTGTGCATAATGCCCGTGGAGCAAAACGGCGAGCGTGTCATATGAGCCAGAACCCAATTGTTCAAACCGCTCAATGCCATTGTGGCGCAGTTCGCTTTCAGGCGAAATTGACGGACGGCTTCAACACCATACGGCGGTGCACCTGCTCTTACTGCCGAATGAGAGGGGCCGTAGCGGCGTCAGTCGATTTGGGTGGGATTACCTTCATCTATGGCGAGGATAATCTCACCAGCTACCGATTTAACACCGGCAGCGCTCAGCATTTCTTCTGCTCGACATGCGGGATCTATACACATCATCAACGACGGTCGAACCAGCGACAGTACGGAGTGAACGTCGCCTGCTTAGATGGTGTAAGTCCTTACGATTTTGCCGAAGTGCCGGTCTTGGACGGGGTCAATCATCCCAACGACACCGGTGGCTCAACTCAGAGGGCGGGAACACTTAGGTTTGAGCCGGCGGGTCGGACCAGTTAACGGACGCTCCCTCCCCTCAGCGGCTAGCGACCTTCAGCGTGTCGGCGGCGAAATAGGTGTCGATCGCTTGGGCCACCCCGTCCATCAGCCGTCGCCGCTCGCCGCCGTCCGCCAGCCGCCGCTCGTCGGCGGCGTTGGTGATGAAGCCCATCTCCAGCAGCACGGCGGGAACGTCCGGGGCCAGCAGCACCATGAACCCGGCGTCGCGGTGGCTGCGGCGCAGCAGGGGGGCCTTGTCGGCAATGCGCTCCAGCAGGGTCTCGGCGAACTCCGAGGAGCGGTTGCGGGTCTCGCGCTGGGTCAGGTCGAGCAGGATGCGGTTCACCTGGGCGTCGGCCCCCGGCAGGGCGGGCGATATCCAGTTGGCCTTCTCCAGCACCTGGTTGGCCGCGCGCGAGGCGCCCTGTTCGGACAGGGTGTAGACGGTGGCCCCGCGCAGGTCCGCGCTGGTCCCGCTGTCGGCGTGCAGCGAGATGAACAGGTCGGCGTTGGCGCGGCGGGCGACGCGCACCCGGTCCTGCAACCCCACATAGACGTCGCTGTCGCGGGTCAGCACGACCTTGTAGCGTCCCTCGCGCTCCAGCCGGTCGCGCAGGGCGCGGGCGGCGGCCAGCGTCAGGTCCTTCTCGTGGGCGTCCTGGCCGGCGGCGCCGGGGTCCTGGCCGCCGTGGCCGGCGTCGATGACGATGACCTTGCGCGACGGGGTCAGGGGCGCGAGCGGCGCCTCGGCGCGGGCGAGCTGGGTGATCTGGCGCGCGCGACGGCTTCCGGTGGCGGCATGCAGCTCCTGCTCGGGCGCAGGCTGGCCGGGGCGTATGCTGGCGATCTGCGCCGGATTGGCGGAGCCTGACGCCTCGACCGCGGCGGCCGGCTGGTCGGTGACGTCGATGACGTAGCGATAGACGCTGACGCCGTCGCCGGGCGGCAGCAGGAAGCGACGACGGACCACCGCGGGGGCGGCGAGTTGCAGGTGCACCTGGGCCGCGCCGGCCGCCTCCTCCACCCGCCAGGCCTTGATCAGGCCCGCCCCGTCGCCCTGCATGTCGCCCGACACGTCGAGCTTGGCGAGCGCCAGGTTCACGCGCTCCGCCGGCGCCTGCCCCGACAGCAGCGTGCCCTTGGTCGGGCGGTCGAGCTCGATCACCATGCGGGTCTGGTGGGCGTCGCCGCCGACGCGGACCTTCAGGACGCCCACGCTCGTCTGCCCGTGGGAGACGGCGGCGGCCGCCACCACGCCGCCGAACAGGGTCAAGCCGGCCACAAGGCCGCGCAGCCCCGGTCGGCTCAAGAGAGAGGGCTTGGCCCGATTGATCAGTCCCGTGCGCATACGCCGCTCCGCCGACCTTGAGACGGTCTTATCCCGCCGCGCGGTTGACCAAGCCTTAACCCGGCGGAAACCATCGCCTGCCGCTTCCAATTCACGCCGCAATGTTGCAAAGTTCTTGTGCGCGCCCCTTAAATGAGCCGCGCGCGCTGCGCCAGGATCGATTCGCGAGCCTGGGCCGCGTCACCTCGCCCCTTCGCGCCTGTTTTGGACGCGATCCAGGATTTGAACCCCATGGGCAGCCTCGCCCTGCAGCCTCGCCCCTCGACCCGCGCGCTGACCGCGCGCGCCGAGGCGGACGTCTGCGCGAGGCGCCGTGTCCGGCGCGGCGGCCAAGGGCCCTGCGCGCGCCGTGGAGACCCCTTCGATGACCAAGAGAATGCTCATAGACGCCGCCCACGCGGAGGAGACCCGCGTCGTGGTGGTGGACGGCTCCCGGATAGAGGAGCTTGATTTCGAGTCCTCCGCGAGGAAACAGCTCCGCGGCAACATCTATCTGGCCAAGGTCACCCGGGTCGAACCCAGCCTGCAGGCCGCCTTCATAGAGTACGGCGGCAACCGCCACGGCTTCCTCGCCTTCAACGAGATCCACCCCGACTACTACCAGATCCCCGTCGCCGACCGCGAAGCGCTGATGCGCGAGGTCGACGCCGAGCACGACGACGACGAGGACGACGAGGAAGAGGGCGAGGAGGCCGACGACGAGGCCGAAGAGGCCTTCATGCGCCGCCAGCGCCGCCTCATGCGCCGCTACAAGATCCAGGACGTCATCCGCCGTCGCCAGATCATGCTGGTGCAGGTCGTCAAGGAGGAGCGAGGCAACAAGGGCGCGGCGCTGACCACCTATCTTTCGCTGGCCGGCCGCTACGGCGTGCTGATGCCCAACACCGGGCGCGGCGGCGGCATCAGCCGCAAGATCGTCTCCTCCACCGACCGGCGTCGGCTCAAGGGCATCGTGCAGAGCCTGGACGTGCCCACCGGCATGGGGCTGATCGTGCGCACCGCCGGCGCCAAGCGCACCAAGAACGAGATCAACCGCGACTACGACTA
>CAXTEX010000104.1:0-8526 GCA_964243445.1 uncultured Caulobacteraceae bacterium
GCGGTGCTGATCCCGCTGCTGTTCATGGGCGACGTGGTGGGGCGGCTGTTCCGCGAGTTCGCGGTGACCCTGGCGGTGACCATCGTGATCTCCGCGGTGGTGTCCCTGACCATGGTGCCCAGCCTGTGCGGCCTGTGGCTGACCCATCCCAAGGAGCCGGCGGCGGGCAGCCCCAGCGCGCGCTTCGAACAGGGCTTCGACTGGACCATCCGCCAGTACGACCGCGGGCTCGGCTGGGTGCTGGACCACGCCGTGCTGACGCTTCTCGTCGCGCTCGGCACCTTCCTGCTCACCGTCGTGCTGTATCTCGCCATCCCCAAGGGCCTTTTCCCGGTGCAGGACACCGGCCTGCTGCAGGGCGTGACCGAGGCGTCGCAGACCGTCTCCTACGCCGCCATGACCGACCGCCAGCGCGACATGGCCGACGCCATCCTGAAGGATCCGGCGGTCTCCAACGTCTCCTCCTTCGTGGGCGTGGACGCCCAGAACCAGACGCTGAACTCCGGCCGCGTGCTGATCGGGCTGAAGCCCCTGGCCCAACGCGTCTCGGCCAGCGAGGTGATCCGCCGGCTGAACCAGGAGGTGGCGGGCGTGCCCGGCATGTCGCTCTATCTGCAGCCGGTGCAGGACCTGACGCTGGACTCCAGCGTCGGCCGAACCCAGTACCAGTTCACCCTCGGCGCGGTCAGCCCCAAGGACCTCGCCACCTGGACCACCAAGCTGATCGCCCAGCTGCGCCAGAACCCCAAGCTGGAGGACGTCTCCTCCAATGGGCAGAACCAGGGGCTGTCGGCCTATATCGACGTGGACCGCGATACGGCGGCCAGGCTGGGCGTGAGCCTGGCGACCATCGACAACGTGCTCTACGACGCCTTCGGCCAGCGCATCGTCTCGACCATCTTCACCCAGTCCAACCAGTACCGGGTGATCCTGCAGGTCGGCGACGACGTGGCGCGCTCGCCGGCGGCGCTGAACGACATCTATCTCCAGTCCACCACCAACGGTTCGGTGCCGCTCTCGGCCATCGCCACCATCCGCGAGCGCTCCGCCCCGCTGCAGCAGAGCCACCTCGGCCAATTCCCGTCGACCACCGTCTCGTTCAACCTGGCGCGCGGCGTGTCGCTCGGCGAGTCCGTCACCCTGATCCAGCAGGCCGAGAAGCAGATCGCGGTCCCCGACATCATCACCACCACCTTCACCGGGGCGGCGGAGGCCTATCGCGCCAGCCTGTCCAACGAGCTGTGGCTGATCGTGGCGGCGATCGTGGCGATCTACATCGTGCTGGGCGTGCTCTACGAGAGTTTCATCCATCCGGTGACCATCCTGTCCACCCTGCCTTCGGCGGCGGTGGGGGCGCTGCTGGCGCTGTTCCTGTCGGGCCAGGACCTTGGCGTGATCGGCATCATCGGCATCATCCTGCTGATCGGCATCGTGAAGAAGAACGCGATCATGATGATCGACTTCGCGCTCGACGCCGAACGGAACCAGGGCAAGAGCTCGCGCGACGCCATCCACCAGGCCGCGCTGCTGCGCTTCCGACCCATCCTGATGACCACGCTGGCGGCGCTGCTGGCGGCCATCCCGCTCTGGCTCGGCGGCGGCATCGGGGCTGAGCTGCGACGGCCGCTGGGCGTCAGCATCATCGGCGGGCTGATCTGCTCCCAGCTGCTGACCCTGTTCACCACGCCGGTGATCTATGTCGCCTTCGACCGGGCGGCCTCCCGCTTCGCCCGGCGCGATCCCGAGGGCCCGGCCCGCGACGCTTCCGAAGGTCCCGGGCCCAAGGGACCGGGCGACGCGCCGGGGGCTGCGCCCGCCGGATCGCCCCGCGGCGCGCCGTACGGAAGCGCGCCGGCGTGAACCTGCCCGCCCTCTTCATCCGGCGGCCGGTCGCCACCACCCTGCTGGTGCTGGCCATCGCGCTCATGGGCGTGGCGGCCTTCTTCGTGCTGCCGGTGGCGCCCCTGCCCCAGGTCGACTTCCCGGTCATCACCGTGCAGGCGCAGTTCGCCGGCGCCAGCCCGGAGGTGATGGCCGCCACCGTCGCCACGCCGCTCGAGCGCTATCTGGG
Source organism: uncultured Caulobacteraceae bacterium (assembly GCA_964243445.1). Taxonomy (GTDB): domain Bacteria; phylum Pseudomonadota; class Alphaproteobacteria; order Caulobacterales; family Caulobacteraceae; genus CAHJWH01. Next base: position 2,072 of record CAXTEX010000104.1, read on the forward strand.
CCAGATCGCCGACGTCAACCAGATGACCTCGATCAGCCAGCAGCGCGGCGCCACAGGCCAGACCAACATCACCCTACAGTTCGGCCTGGACCGCAATATCGACGGCGCCGCGCGCGACGTGCAGGCCGCCATCAACGCGGCCGCGGCCTATCTACCCTCCAACCTGAACAGCAAGCCGACCTACAACAAGGCCAATCCGGCCGATCGGCCGATCATGTTCCTGACCCTGACCTCGGACACCCTGACCGCGCCGGAGGTCTACGACCGCGCCTCCATCTACGTACAGCAGGCCATCTCCCAGATCGGCGGCGTGGGCGAGGTGGACGTCCTGGGGGGCGCCTCGCCCGCGGTGCGGGTGGAGATGAACCCCTATGCGCTGTCGAGCTACGGCATCGGGCTGGAGGACGTGCGCTCGGCCCTGTCCTCCACCAACGCCTTCACGCCCAAGGGCGCCTTCACGCGCGGCGACCAGCGGCTGCAGATCTACACCAACGACCAGGCCACCCAGGCCAGCGACTACGCCAGCGTCATCGTCGCCTACCGCCACGGCTCGCCGGTCCGGCTGAAGGATGTGGCGAGCGTCTACGACGGGCCCCAGGACATCTTCAACCTGGGCCTGTTCAACGGCAAGCAGGCCATCCCCGTACGCATCACCAAATCGCCAGGCGCCAACGTCATCTCCACGGTAAATCGGATCAACGCCGTGCTGCCCCGGCTGCGCGAGGAGCTAGGCCCCTCCATCGACCTCAGCGTGGCCAACGACGCCACCAAGAGCATCAAGGCCTCGGTCGCCGACGTGGAGCGCACCCTGCTGATCGCCGTGGTGCTGGTGGTGGCGGTGGTGCTGGTGTTCCTGCGCAACGGCCGCGCCACCCTGATCCCCGGCGTGGCGGTGGTGGTCAGCCTGCTCGGCACGCTCGCGGCCATGTATCTGCTGCACTACAGCCTGGACAACCTCAGCCTGATGTCGCTGACCATCGCCACCGGCTTCGTCGTCGACGACGCCATCGTGGTGCTGGAGAACATCACCCGCCACGTCGAGAACGGCATGCCCCGCTTCGAGGCGGCCCTGCTGGGCGCCAAGGAGGTGAGCTTCACCGTCGTCTCCATGTCCATCTCGCTGATCGCGGTCTTCCTGCCCATCCTGGCCATGGGCGGCATCGTGGGGCGGCTGTTCCGCGAGTTCGCGGTGACCCTGTCCTGCTCGATCCTGATCTCGCTGCTGCTCTCGCTGACCGCCACGCCGACCATGGCCGCGCGGCTGATCGATGACCGGCACGGCGGCGGCAAGCCGCGCGACACGGCCTGGAAGCGGTTCTGGGGCCGCACGGCGGACCTGTTCGAAAGCGGCTTCGACCGCCTGCTGCGGACCTATGAGATCTCGCTGGTCTGGGCGCTCGACAACAGCCTGCTGGTGCTCTTCATGCTGATCACCACGGTCTGTCTGACCTTCTTCCTCTACGCCAAGGTGCCCAAGGGCTTCTTCCCGCAGGAGGACACCGGCACGCTGATCGGCGGCGTCCAGGTCGACCAGGCCTCCTCCTTCAAGCTTACGGCGGCCAAGTTCCGGCGCATCCAGGCCATCGTCATGCACGATCCGGCGGTGAAGACGGTGGTCAGCTTCACCCAGTCGGCGGGCGGCTTCATGTTCGTCGGGCTGAAACCCCCGGCCGATCGGCCCCACACCACAGGCGACCTCATCATCCAGCGGCTGCGGCCCAAGCTGGCGCGGGTGCCCGGCGTGCAGCTCTTCCTGCAGTCCGCCCAGGACCTGCAGATCGGCGGGCGCCAGTCCAACGCCCAGTATCAGTACACCCTGCAGAGCGACGACCTCACGTCCCTGCGCACCTGGTCCAACAAGCTGCTGGAGCAGTTGAAGAAGTCTCCCGATCTGACCGACGTCAACACCGACCAGCAGAACAACGCCCTGTCCACCTACGTCAGCGTCGACCGCGGCACCGCCGCAAGGCTCGGCCTGACCGCCCAGCAGATCGACCGCACCCTGTACGACGCCTTCGGCCAGAGCGCCGCCTCCATCATCTACAATCCGGAGAACCAGTACCACACGGTCATGGAGGTGGATCAGAAGTACCAGGGCGATCCGCTGGCGCTCAGCCGCCTCTACGTCACCCCGGCCAGCGGCTCCAGCACGGCCACGACCAGCGCGCCGACGACGAGCGGCGGCGGCGGCGTGACCCCGAGCAACCAGGCCGCCAACAGCGGCGCCGGGGCCAACAACGCCGCCGCGGCCAGCAGCGCCGCCGCGACGGCGACGACCAAGGCCGCCGCCAGCTCGGCCGGCGGCGCGTCGGGCGGCAGCATCGTGGTGCCGGGCGTGGTCAACCGTCCAGGCCAGATCGTCACCCCGGGCTTTGGCAGCGGCGCAGCCATCGGCGGGGGGGGCGCAACCTCCGCGGCGGCGGCGGCCAGCCCCGCGACGACCGCCAGCACCACGGCCGGAGGCGCCGCGACGGGCGGCCTGTCCTCCGCCGGCCTGGCGTCGGGCGGCCAGGCGGCCAGCGCCTCCAGCACGGTGTCGAACGGCTCCACGACGGGGACCAGCTCCACCGCCGGGGGGACGGCCTCCACCTCGACCTCCGGCAACTCCGGCGCGGGCCAGGCCGGCGGGGCGCTGGCGGGAGCCGGTCAGGCGCGGGCGACCACCGGGGGCGCGACCGCCGCCTCGACCGGGGTGGCCATCTCCACCAGCCCCGAGACCATGGTGCCCCTGTCCGCCGTCGCCCACTGGGCGCTGCAGAACACGCCCCTGCAGGTGAACCACCAGAACACCTCGGTCGCGGCGACCCTGTCGTTCAACCTGGCGCCCGGCAAGTCGCTCAGCGACGCCCAGCGCGACGTGCAGGACGCCTCCCGCGCCATCGGCATGCCAGGCAGCGTCGTTGGCGGCTTCCAGGGCACGGCCCAGGCCTACGCCCAGTCGCTCGGCAACGAGCCCATCCTGATCGCCTCCGCGCTGGTGGCCGTCTACATCGTGCTGGGCGTGCTCTATGAGAGCTACGTCCATCCCCTGACGGTGCTGTCCACCCTGCCCTCGGCGGGCGTGGGGGCTGTGCTGGCGATGATGATCTTCGGCATCGACTTCTCCATCATCTCGCTGATCGGGGTGATCCTGCTGATCGGCATCGTGAAGAAGAACGCCATCATGATCATCGACTTCGCCCTGGTGGCGGAGCGCGAGCAGGGCTTGAGTTCCCGCGACGCCATCTACCAGGCCTGCGTGCTGCGCTTCCGCCCCATACTGATGACCACCTGCGCGGCGATCCTGGGCGCCCTGCCCCTGGCGCTTGGCCTCGGCCAGGGCGGGGAGCTGCGCCAACCATTGGGCATCTCCATCATCGGCGGCCTGATCGCCAGCCAGGTGCTGACCCTGCTGACCACCCCCGTCGTCTATCTGTATCTGGACCGGCTGAACCAGCGCCGCCCCCGCCGCCTGCCCCGCGGGCTGGCCAGCGGCGGCGCGACGCCCCAGCCGGCCGAGTGATCGAGCTGCCCATGAAGATCGATGCGATCCAGTTCCCCCAGGTGCAGAGCACGATCTGCGTTCTTCGAGACGCCTCTTCGAGGCTCTTCAGGATGACCAGGACGAGACATCGCAAAGACCTTCGTCATGCCGAGGAGGGCTCCATAGGAGACCGTCTCGAAGCACGCGTTCGCCGAACCGTACGCCCGGCGGCGATCCTCGCCCTGTCCCTCACCGCCTCGGCCTGCGTGGTCGGCCCGAACTACACCCGGCCGGCAGCCCCGATCGCAGCCCAGTTCAAGGAGGCGCGCGGCTGGATGCCCAGCCATCCGGCCGACTCCATCGACCGGGGGGCCTGGTGGTCGGTCTACAACGATCCCGTCCTGAACGGGCTTGAGGAACGCGTCGCCGAACACAACCAGACGGTCGCCGAATTCGTGGCCAACTATCGCCAGGCGCGCCAGATCACGGTCGAGGCGCGCTCGCTCTACTTCCCGACCGTCAGCGCCAGCGGCTCCCTGCAGGACAGCAGGTCCGGCCGTTCGGGCGTCTCCACCACCACGGGCGGCGGCGCCCAGACCACGGGCCTCGGCAATACCGGGACGGGCGGAACGGGCCTGGGCTCGGGGACCGGAGCGACGGGCCTCGGCGGGACCGGCACGGGAACGGGCGGGACGTCCTCCACGGGCGGGACAGGCGGCGGGACGATCGTCGCGGCCAGCGGCGGCAACAGCGCGATCACCACCTACACCGCGACGCTGGACGCCAGCTGGACGCCGGACTTCTGGGGCAAGATCCGCCGCGAGGTGGAGGGCGACCGCGCCCAGGCCCAGGCCAGCGCCGCCGACATCGCCAACGCCCGCCTTTCCGCCCAGGGCCTGCTGGCCAGCGACTACTTTTCGCTGCGGGCCAACGACGTGCAGCAGAAGCTGCTGCGCGACACCATCCAGGAGTACCAGCGCTTCGAGACCCTGACGCTGAACCAGTACCATGCCGGCACCGTCTCGCGCGCCAACGTCATCTCAGCCCAGACCCAGCTGCTCGGCACCCAGGCCAGCCTGACCGACGAAGGCCTGACGCGCGCGGCCATGGAGCACGCCATCGCCGTGCTTGTCGGCGTCGCGCCCTCTGAGCTGACCATCGCCCCGACCGAGACCCTGGCGACCACCGTGCCGGTGGTTCCCGTCGACGTGCCCTCCACCCTGCTGCAACGCCGCCCCGACATCGCGGCGGCCGAACGGCTGGTGGCCCAGGCCAACGCCCAGATCGGCGTGCAGGAGGCGGCCTTCTACCCCGACATCTCCCTCACCGGATCGGAAGGCCTGGCCGCCACCAGCTTCGGCGCGCTGTTCAACGCCTCCAGCAACTTCTGGTCGGTGGGCGGCACCATCGCCGAGGAGCTGATCGACTTCGGCGAACGCCGCGCCGCCGTGCGCGCCGCCGCCGCCCAGCGTGACTTCGAGATCGCCACCTATCGCCAGACGGTGCTCACCGCCTTCCAGAGCGTGGAGGACCAGCTCTCCGCCCTGCACGTCTACGAGGGCGAGATCGGCCAGCGCCAGCAGACGCTCGACGCCGCCCGGCAGGCCTATCAGATCGACCTGAACGAGTATAAGGCCGGCACGGTCGACTTCCTCACCGTGCTCAGCGCCGAGGCCACGGTGCTGAGCGACGCCGAACAGGTTATCACCGTGCAGCAGGAGGCGCTGCAGGCGAGCGCGGTGCTGATCCAGGACCTCGGCGGCGGCTGGCGGGCCACCGACCTGCCCAAGGGCTGATCCTCACCGATGCTTGGGCGTCACCCGAAGCTTGACGTCCATATGCTCCCCCGCCCCGCCGTAGCGGCTGCCCCGCACCGGCGCGGCGCCCAGATAGTCCAGGCCCGTGGCCACCCGGACGTAGGCGTCGGTCGGGCAGACGCCGTTGGCGGGATCGAAGCCGACCCAGCCCAGCCCCTCCACATGCGCCTCCGCCCAGGCGTGCGCCGCCTCCTGGTCGATCTGGCCGTCGCCCCGGGCGAGATGGCCCGAGACGTAGCGGGCCGGGGCGCCGATCGCCCGGGCGCAGCCGACGAAGACGTGCGCCAGGTCCTGGCACACGCCGCGGCCGAGCGCGAAGGCCTCCGCCGCCGAGGTGCCCGTGTCGGTGCGGTCGGTCTCGAACACCATGTCGCGGCGGACGGCGGCGAGCAGGGCGTGCAGCCGGTCCAGCGGCGCGGACACGCTCGCGACGGCGTCGCCTGCAAAGCGGCGCAGGGCGGCGTCGCAGGCGGTCAGCGGCGTCTCGCGCAGGAAGACCATGGGCGGGAAGCGCTCCACCGTCTCGCGGACCATCCCGCCGGTGTCCCAGGTCTCCACCTCGCCCGAAACGCGGGTCACCAGCCGCTTGACCGGCCCGGCGACGGACAGGGCATGGGTGGCGTTGCCGAGCGCATCCTCGCCCGCATGCAGCCGGCTGTCCGCGTCGGTCTCCACCCGCCAGTGCAGCACATGCTGGCCGTCGTGGCCGCGGGGCGTCATGCGCAGCACCTGGACGATCAGCTTGGCGGGGGTGTCGTAGTCATAGCGGGTGACGTGGCCGACCTGGATGCGCATCGGCCCTGCTCCGCCTAGACCAGATACTGTTCGGTGATGGTCGCGCCGAGGCCTGCGTTGTCGTCCAGGAAGCCGGTGATGAACTCGTGCAGGCCGGACTGGAAGATGTCCTCGATGCGCGATCCGTTCAGCCGCGAGAGCATGGAGCGCGCGGCCCTCTGGCTCGGCCCCCGCCGGCCATAGGCGTCGGCCAGCAGGTCGGTCTGGCGCGAGATCACTTCGTAGCAGGAGGCCAACGAGCGCGGCATCTGCTTGTTCAGGATCAGCAGGTCGGCCACCAGCCAGGGCTTGACGCTCTGGCGATACACCCAGGTGTAGGCGGTCAGCGCCGACACCTCGCGCAGGATGGTGGACCACTGGAAGTAGTCCAGCGTGCCGCC
>CAXTEX010000105.1:0-7991 GCA_964243445.1 uncultured Caulobacteraceae bacterium
GGCCTGAACCCAGACGTTAAGCCGCTATCGTCCAGGCGGGCGGACAACCTGGTGCTGGCAGTCGCGGGCGATCCGAGCGCCGGAGTCCGAGCAGGTGACGTAGGCCGCCGCGGGCGTCTCGCCGGACGATCCCGGATCGGCGGCTTGGGCCGCTACGAGCGACGGGGTCGGCGGGCCAGCCGAGGTGGCGAACGAAAGCTCGTAGGGCCCAGCCGTGCGACCGGACAGACCCACGAAGCCCCGGCCTTCGGATCTGCGGAAGCTGATCTTGTAGGACGTGGACGGATCGAGCCGGCACTGCATGGTCCAGCTCCTCCGCGCAGGCAGGGTCCAGACGCCGCTGGGCTGGCAGGGATCGCCATCGCCGCCATCCACCGTCACCTCCGAATAGCAGCTCATGGGCGCGTCGAAGCTCACCCGCACGAGCGCATAGCCCGGCGCGATCACCTCGCCCGGCCTGGGATAGCTGTCGGCGACCTGCGGCGCGCGATCGGCCGGGTGACGGACAGGATCAGGATCGGGACACCAGCTGGTGGCTGTGACCGTCACGCCGCTGACGTGGGTCGGCCGACGCGCCGTCACCACGACGTCATGCACCTGCGCCGACGGGATCGCAGGATCGGCCGGTGGCGGCGGGACGGCGGGCGGTGCTGCGCCCGCGAGACCGGTCGCCGCAAAAAGGGCGAGATAGGCTTTCATCCGGCAGGTCTAGCAAGCATGGGGCCGAGGGGTCAGGCTGGTGCGGTCGAGAAGATTCGAACTTCCACGGGTGTTACCCCACAAGCACCTCAAGCTTGCGCGTCTACCATTCCGCCACGACCGCTCGCCTCGGAGGCGCGGACCTAGCAAACGCCGCAGGCCGTGGGAAGGGCCGTCAGCCCCCGGCGATGAAGTCATAGACGTTGGCGGCCCGGGTCACGCTGATGGCGATGCGGTCGTCGCTGATCTGGATCGCGCCACGGGCTACGGGATGGTTGTTGGCCAGGATCCAGACCTCGTCGTTCTCCCGCGCGTCGAGGGCGATCACCGCGCCGCGGCCCATGCGCAGCAACTGCTGCATGGGCAGGGTGCTGCGCCCGAGCAGCACTGAAATCTCCACCTGCACCGACTCGATCTGGCTCAAGCTGACGACGCCCCGGCGCGCGGCCTTGCACGACCGTCCCGCGCCGCCAAACTGCAGCTCCATGATTGCTTCCACGTTAAGTCCCGACATCGTGACGCGAGACCTCGCCGACCCTTTCAGGATGAAGCGCGCCGATCAGGCGCCCTGCGGCTGGGCGATCTCGCCGGGACAGGTCTCCTACCCCGCCGCGGTGGCTGCGATGGAGGCGCGCGCCCTGGCGATCGCTGAGGGCCTAGCGGGCGAGCTGGTATGGCTGCTGGAGCATCCGGCGCTGTACACGGCCGGCGTCTCGGCCAAGGCGGCGGACCTGCTCGACCCGACGAGGCTGCCGGTATTCGCAACCGCGCGCGGCGGCCAGTTCACCTATCACGGTCCCGGCCAGCGGGTGGCCTATGTCATGCTGGACCTGCGCGCGCGTCGGCGCGACGTGCACGCCTTCGTGCGCGCCCTGGAGGCCTGGGTCGTCGGCGCGCTGGACGCCTTCAACGTTCACGGCGAGGCGCGATCCGGTCGGGTAGGCGTTTGGGTGGATCGCGCCAAGCCGGGCGAGCCGCCCCGGGAGGAGAAGATCGCGGCCATCGGCGTGAAGCTGAAGCGCTGGGTGTCCTTCCACGGCGTCAGCCTGAACGTGGAGCCGGACCTGAGCCATTTCGCCGGCATCGTGCCCTGCGGCCTGCGCGAGCATGGCGTCACCAGCCTGGTCGACCTCGGACTGCCGGTCACGATGGACGAGGCGGACGCCGCGTTGAAGGCGAGTTTCAGCCAGGTGTTCGGCCCCGTGCGCGACGCCCCGCCGCCTGAGGCCTCAGCCTAGACCGCCTGCAGCTGCGGCTCAGCCCCAGCGGCGAGCCGCCCGCCCACGCTGCGGAGCAGCCGCTCGTAGGCGTGGTCGACGATCTCGTCCATCGAGCGGGTCTCGGCGAAGATGGCCCGGGCGCGCACCAGCAGGTCCTCGCGACGCGGCATCTCGGGCAGGCGCAGGCTGGCCAGCCCCTCCAGCGTGTTCGCCAGGGTGTGCTGCAGCTCCGACAGTTCGGGCCCGTGCAGAGCCGCCCGGACCGCATTGGCGATCGCTTCGGGGTCGAAGTGCACGAACAGCTGGCCGGCCGCGCGCTCAACCACGCGAGCCCCCAGCTTATGCTCGTTGCGCAGCACATGGGCCGGCGGCGACTTCAAGTCCCACACGACGCCGATCTTGGACAGGCCCCACAGGATGTAGAAGGTCGGGTCGATCTCCCACCAGCGGAAACCCTGACGCACGCTGCTCTGATAGGCGTGATGGTTATTGTGCCAACCCTCGCCCATGGTGAAGAAGGCCAGCAGCCAGTTGTTGCGTGAGCCGTCGCCGGTGACATAGCGGCGCTTGCCATGGATGTGGGCCAGAGAATTGATGCAGAAGGTGGAGTGGTAAAGCAGCACCGTGCTCCAGAGGAAGCCGACCACAACGCCGGACCAACCCGCCAGCAGGAAACACATCAAGCCCATCGTAAAGGCTGGAACGAGTTCGAAGCGGTGAAGCCAACGGATTTCCGGGAAGGCGGCCAGGTCTTCGACCTTGGTGACGTCGGTGTCGCGATGCTTGCTATCGAAGATCCAGCCCACGTGACTGTAGAAGAAGCCCTTGTGCAAGGCGGAGTGAGAGTCGTGTTCCGTATCCGAATAGAGATGGTGGTTGCGGTGCTTGGACGCCCACCACAGCACGCTGTTCTGCGCCGTCGTCTGGCAGAGAAAGGCGAGCAGGAACTGGAACACACGGCTGGTCGAGTAGCTGCGATGCGAGAAGTAGCGGTGGTAACCCGCTCCGATGGCGAAGATGCGCACCCAGTACAGCGCCACGCAGATCACCAGCGCACGCACCGACACGCCCGTCCAGAAGGCCGCCAGACAGCTCAGGTGCACCAGGGCGAACGGCAGCGCAGCCGGGTAGACGATATCGCTATGAGCCTGCTCGACATCTGAAGTGGGCTGCATCTGTGGCGTACTCCAGGGCGGACCGGGCCAGGCCCCAGCGCGGTCGAACAACTCTAATCGATATCTACCGGTGATACGGCGCGAGCGGGAGAAGGACGCGCCGTCTTTCAGCGATATGGGCCGTTTCGCCCGCCGCCGCCACCTCCCGCGTGTGCGACGGATCAGTCTCCGCGCAGGATCGGCGCGGGCCTGCGAACCAGGGCCGCAAGCGCGCCGACCAGGCCTGCGAGCGCGCACCCTCCCGTCGCGCCGACCAGCAGCACGCCCAGGCCGAACAGGTCCGGGTTCCAGGCGATATGGAACACCGCGACGACGACGGGCCAGGCGCTCGCCGCCCCGATCAGCACCCCCGCCAAGCCCGCAATCAGACCGACCAGCCCGTACTCCAGCAGATAGGCGGTCAGGATTTGCCGGCGGCTGGCGCCCAGCACCTTCAGGATGGCCGCCTCGCGCGCCCGAGCCTGGCTGGTGGCGGCGATGGCCCCGACCAGCACCAACACCCCGGCCAGGGCCGCCACGCCGGCTGCGCCCCGAACCGCCCAGGCGAGCTGGTCGAACACCTTGGCCACCGCCTGCAGCTGTTCGCGCACGCTGATGACGTTGACGCCCGGCAGCGCGCGGCCGAGGTCGCGCAGGATGACGGCGTCCTCGGCCGGCCGGGTGCGAGCCACCACGATCTGGCGCAGATTGGCTCCGGCCAGCGCCGCAGGGTCCAGCACCAGGGCGAAACTGGCGCCGAACTGTCCGAGCTCGACCTTGCGCAATCCCGCCACGCGCGCGTCCAGATCGCGGCCCAGCACCGCCAGGGTGATCGGATCGCCGACGTGCAGGTCCGCCGCCTTGGCGATGTCGCGGTCGAGCAGCACGAGGGGCGGCCCGGCGTAATCGGCCGGCCACCAGCGGCCCGACACGATGTTGGCGTCCGGCGGCGGCGGTCCGAGGGCGGTCAGGCCGATGTCCTGGTCGAAGGCCCAGCGCTCGCCGGGCGCGATCCGATGGGTGTCCACCTCGCTCCCTCGCAGCCGCACGATGCGACCGGTGGCGAAAGGCATGCGGCGATAGCGGTCCGGCGTGAGCGGCCCCATGGCGTGGGCCATCAGTGCGTCCAGCGCCTCCGCCCGCTCCGGCGGGATCTCGGTCAGGATCAGCGAGGGCGCGGCCTGAGGCGCCGCATCGGTGACCTCTGACAGCAGGCTCGACTGGATCAGCAGGATGGCGGCGAGCAGGGCCACGCCCAGCCCGATCGCCGGCGTGGCCGCCCGCGCCGCCGAGCCCGGTCCTCCCAGATTGGCCAGACCAAGCCGCGCCGCCCCCCGCGCAAAGCCGCGCGCACGCGTCGCCAGGGCGGTCGCCGCACGCCCGATGCCGAGCAGCAGGGCGAAGGCTGCAACCACCGCGCCCATCATCGATGCGGCGACCACGAGCGTCGGGGCTGTGAGGACGGTCAAGCCCGCCAACCCGAGCGCCGAGACCCCTTGCACGATCCGCTCCGGCCCCAGCCCTGCGTCGCCGGAGAGGTCGCGGCGGAAGAGGGCCGCGGGCGGGGTGGCGCGGGCGCGGGCGAGCGGGCCCAGGCTGAAAGCCGCCGCGCTCAGCATTCCGAACGCCCCCGCGCTCAGCAGCGGCGCGGGATAGAGGGCGAAGAGCACGGGGATGGGCAGGCGGTCGCGGGCGATCCAGCCCAGCAGGAAGGGGCTCGCCGCGCCGACCGCCAGCCCGAGCGCCACGCCCAGCAGGGCGAGCGCCCCCACCTGCAGCAGATAGACGTCGCGGACCAGTCCGCCGGACGCGCCCAGCGCCTTCAGCACGGCGATGGAGGTCTTGCGCGTCTCCAGATAGGCGCCGACGGCGGTGGAGACGCCCAGACCGCCCGCCAGCAGCGCGGCCAAGCCGATGAAGCCGAGGAAGAACTGCAGCTGATCGATCAGACGGCCGAGGCCTGCCGCCGCATCGTCGCGACCCCGCACCCGCGCCCCGTCGCCCGCCGCCCGCTTCAAGGCCCGGAGCGCTGCAGGCAACGGCGTGCCGGCTGGGATGGCGATGCGCACGGTCTCGCCGAACAGGGCGTCGGCGTCGATCAGGCCGGACCGCTCCAGCGCCACGCGGTCGACCAGAACCGCCGGGCCGAGCGAGAAGCCGCGGCTGAGGGCGTCGGGCTCCGACACCAGCCTGGCGCGCACCACGAACGGATGATCGCCGATCAGGAAACGGTCGCCGAGCTTCAGGTGCAGCCGGTCCAGCAGCGCGGGGTCGACCGCGGCCCCGGGCGCGCCGCCCTGCCCGGCCACGGCCTGGACCAGGTCGCGCGCGCCCTCCAGCTTGACGGCGCCGGCGAGCGGGAAGGCGTCGTCCACGCCACGCACCTCCGACAGCCGCCGCTGGCCGTCGCCGCCTTCCGCCATCGCACGCACATGCAAGGTGTCTGTGACGCGCCCGAGCCGTGCGAAAGCCGCCCGCTCATCCGGCGTGAAGCGGCGGCCCTGCACGGCGGCCGAAACATCGCCGCCCAGGATGGCGCGGGACTGCGAGGCCAAGCCCTGGCGGAAGGCCTCCGCGGTCGAGCCTGCCGCCGCGAGCGCCGCGACGCCCAGCGCCAGGCAGGCCAGGAAGACGCGAAAGCCCCGCACGCCCGAGCGGAGCTCGCGGGCGGCAAAGCGCCAGGCTAAGATCATGCGGCGACCAGCCGCCCGCCGTCCACGACCAGCCGCCGGTCCAGCCGCGCCGCCAGGGCTGGATCGTGGGTCACCAGCACAAGCGCCGCCCCGCTCTGCGCCGCCAGCTCCAGCATCAGGTCGGCCACGCGGGCGGCGGTGACCGGGTCCAGGTTGCCCGTCGGCTCGTCGGCGAAGAGCAGCTCGGGACCGGCGGCGAGCGCACGGGCGATGGCCACCCGCTGCTGCTCTACGCCGGAGAGCTGGTGGGGATAGTGGCGTCCGCGCGCCTCCAGCCCGACACGGGCCAGCCACTCGCGCGCGGTCTGCTCCGCGCCGCGCCTACGGTCGATCTCCAGGGGCGCCGCGATGTTCTCCTGCGCGGTCATGTTGGGCAGCAGGTGGAAGTTCTGGAACACCAGGGCGACGCGACCGCGGCGCAGGCGCGCGCGACCGTCCTCGTCCAGCCCCGCCAAGTCCTGGCCGAGCAGGCGGACCGTCCCGCCGCTCGGCCGCTCCAGCCCCGCCGCCACCGCGATCAGCGAGGACTTGCCCGACCCGGACGGCCCCACGATCGCCAGCCGCTCGCCGGGCGCAAGGACGAGGTCGGCCTGCTCCAGGATGCGCACCGTCCCGCTCGCCGAAGGCAGGCTGAGGCTGACCGCCGCCAGCTCGAGCACGGGGGAAGGCGGCATCTGCAAGGGCGTCCGGGCGTTCAAAGGGGCGATGAGGCTACAGATAGGACGCCGATGCGATTTCGCTTCCTGGCCGCGCTCGTGATCGCCGCCGCTTCGCAGGCCGACGCCGCACCTGCGGCGCCGGTGGTGACGCTGCTCGGCGACTCCATCACCGCAGGCTACGGCCTGACGGCGGCCGACGCCCTGCCCGCCCAGCTGCAGGTCGCGCTGGATCGCATGGGGATCAAGGCGTTGGTGCGCGGCGCGGGCGTCTCGGGAGACACCACGGCGGGCGGCCTGGCAAGGGTGGATTTCAGCGTCGCGCCCGACACGCGCCTCTGCATCGTGGAGCTGGGCGCCAACGACTATCTCCAATCGGTGCCGCCGCCGGAGATCGCCCGCAACCTCAGCGCCATCGTCCACCGACTGAAGGCGCGCCATATCGCCGTCCTGCTCGCCGGCGGAACCGCGCCCCTGGGCAGTTCAGGCGGGTACGGACGCGCCTTCAACGCCATCTTCGCCCATGTGGCCAAGGCCGAAGGCGTCGCGCTGGAGCCGGACTTCCTGGCGGGCGTGGAAAGTCAGCCGAGCCTCAAACAGGCCGACGGCCTGCACCCCAACGCCGCCGGCGTCCGCCGGATGGCCGCAAGGCTGGCGACCGCCACAGCGAAAGCCCTCCGCGGCGGCTAGGACTGCACGAAGCTCAGCGTCCGCGGGTCGTCTCGGTCTCGAAGCCGAAACTGCGGAAGATGCCCGCGGCCTCAGGCCCCTCGACGAAGGCGAGATAGGCCGCCGCCTCCGGGCTATGCGCCGTCCGTGTCAGGGCGGCGGGATAGAGGATGCGGGGGTGGGTGGTCTCTGGAAACAGGTCCACGATGCGAACGCCCGGATCGACCTTGGCGTCGGTGTCGTAGACCACGCCCAGCGGCGCCTCGCCGTGGGAGACGAAGGCGAGCGCGGCGCGCACGCTGTCGCCATAGACCACTTTCGGTTCGACCCGGGTCCAGACGCCGAGCGCCGTCAGGGCCTGTTTGCCATAGCGGCCTGCGGGCACGTCGGGACCGGCCATGGCCAGCCGGCCGTCGCCGAGCGCCTGGACCAGGGGAAAGCCTGGTGCGACGTGCAGCCGGACGGCCGACGAGGCCGGTGCGATCAGGGCCAGATGGTTGCTCAGCAGGTCCCGCCGCGTGGCGGTCTGGATCAGCTGATGCTGGGCGGCGTAATCCATCCAGTCGACATCGGCGGAGATAAAGACGTCGGCCGGGGCGCCCTGCTCGATCTGGCGCGCCAGGGCCGAGGAGGCCGCATAGGCGGCGTGCACGGGCGTTCCGCCATGACGGGCGTAGGCGGCGTCCACCGCGTCCAGGCTGTTCTTCAGCGAGGCGGCGGCGAAGACGGTGACGGGCTCGGCGGCACCTGCGGCGAGGGGTGCTGCGGCCACCGCCAGGATCGACAGCCCCGCAGCCGCCAGATGTCGCATGAAGCGTCCCGTGACGCTGGAAAGCCTACCCGTCATTGGAACGGATAGTAGCGGAAGGTCGTGTAGAGCAGGTTGTCGTGCGCCTGGGG
>CAXTEX010000106.1:0-7979 GCA_964243445.1 uncultured Caulobacteraceae bacterium
TCGTGCACAACAACTATGTGGTCGACCGGCTGAAGAGGCTGGGCGCGGTGTTCGTCGAGGACCTCAGCGAATGCCCTGACGACCGCCCGGTGGTGTTCTCCGCCCACGGCGTGCCCAAGTCGGCGCCCGCCGAGGCCGAGCGCCGCCAGATGTTCTATCTGGACGCAACCTGCCCGCTGGTCTCCAAGGTGCACCTGGACGCCGAGCGGCACTTCGCCGCCGGGCGCGAGATCATCCTGGTCGGCCATGCAGGCCATCCGGAGGTGGACGGCACGCTGGGCCAGCTTCCCTCAGGCGCCATCCGCCTGGTGGAGACGCTGGAGGACGCCATGGGCATAGAGCCCCGCGATCCGGACAACCTGGCCTTCGTCACCCAGACCACGCTCTCGATGGACGACACCGCCGAGATCATGCTGGCGCTGAAGACCCGCTTCCCGCGCATCGTCGGGCCGCACGGTCGCGACATCTGCTACGCCACGACCAACCGGCAGGAGGCGATCAAGGCCATGTCGGCGGCCTGTGACCTAGTGCTGGTGGTCGGCTCCTCCACCTCGTCCAACTCCCAGCGGCTGGTGGAGGTGGCGGTCAAGGCCGGCGCGCGCGACGCCAAGCTGGTGGACGACGCCTCCTGCATAGACGCGGCCTGGCTCGGCGGCGTGCGCGTACTCGGCCTGACCGCCGGCGCCTCGGCCCCCGAGGTGCTGGTCGAGGGCGTGCTGGACTGGCTCGCCGCCCGCTTCGACCTCTCCATCGACACCGAGGAGACCGCCCGCGAGACGGTCACCTTCAAGCTCCCCCGCGTGCTGACCAGCGACGCCGCGCCGGTCTGAGCGACCGTCGCCCATGAGGACGGCGGCTTTGTAAGGGCGATCTGCGTCCTTCGAGACGCCCTCTGCGAGGGCTCCTCAGGATGACGAAGGGTGTGGATCGCACAGGGTTTCGTCATGTTGAGGAAGGCAGCGCTGCAGCCTTTCTCGAAGCCCGCAGACGAAAGCGCAGCAAAGGTCGGACCCTAGGCGCCGCCGATCTCGGCCACCCGGACCCTTGCGCCGTCCAGCACCAGGGCCAGCTCGCCGCGTTTCAGCCGCAGAGCGTCCTCGCCGAACACCTCCCGCCGCCAGCCGTGCAGGGCCGGCGATCCCTCGGCGTCGTCGGAGGCGATCTTCTCCAGATCGGAGACGGTGGCGATCAGCTTGGCGGCGACGCCGGCGTCCTCCGCCCGCGCCTTGAGCAGCACCTTGAGCAGCTCCACCGTCGCGCCGGCGTTCTGGGCCGGCGGCGGTCCGCGCTCGATCACCGGCGCATAGGCTTCCGGATCGCGCAGGGCCTCCTGCAGCGCGGCGATCAGGTCCGGCCCGAACTTGGAGCCGCCGAACCCCTTGGGCACCGAGCGCAGACGGTTCAGCGCGTCGACGTCCAGGGGCAGCTGGGTGGCGATCTCGTCCATCGCCTCGTCCTTGAGAATCCGCCCGCGCGGCTGGTCGCGGCTCTGCGCGGTGCGCTCGCGCCAGGCGGCCGCGCCCCGGAAGGCGGCGAGATAGCGCGGGTTGAACTTGCGGGGCTTCAGCCGCCGCCAAGCCTTCTCGGGATCGACGTCGTAGGTGGCCGGGTCGGTCAGGAAGTCCATCTCCTCGCCCACCCAGCCGAGCCGCCCGGCCTTCTCCAGCCGCTCACGGAGCCTGGGGAAGAGCTTGGCCAGATGGGTGACGTCGCCCAGGGCGTACTCCAGCTGGGCCTCCGACAGCGGGCGTCGGGCCCAGTCGGTGAAGCGCGAGGACTTGTCGATCTCCACCCGAAGCAGCTGGCGCACCAGGGCGTCATAGGCGATCTGCTCGCCGAAGCCCGCCGCCATCGCCGCCACCTGGGTGTCGAAAAGGGGCGACGGAATGGCCTTGAGGTTGTGGAAGATTTCCACATCCTGGCGGGCGGCGTGGAAGACCTTCAGGATCTTGGGATCGCGCAGGATGTCCAGGAACGGCTCCAGGTCGAGCCCGTCAGCCAGGGGGTCGATCACGCCGCCATGCTCGACGCCCGCCGCCTGGATCAGGCACAGCTTGGGCCAATAGGTGGTCTCGCGCATGAATTCGGTGTCGACCGCCACGAACGGCTGGTCGGCGAGGTAGGCGCAGAAGGCCTCGAGCTCGGGATTGGAAGTGATCGGCGTCATGGGATAGAGCCTATATCGCGCTTCGCCGCGCCACCAAGGGCGTGGCCCACATGACGGACCGCTCCAGGGCCGGGGATTGATGAACGACAAGGCGAACGGGCTGACCTACGCCGACGCCGGCGTGGACATCGACGCGGGCGAGGCGCTGGTGCAGGCGATCAAGCCGCTGGCGCGCTCCACCGCCCGGGCGGGCGCGGACGCGACGCTGGGCGGCTTCGGCGCCCTGTTCGACCTCAAGGCGGCCGGCTACGTCGATCCGCTGCTGGTCAGCACCACCGACGGGGTCGGCACCAAGCTGAAGATCGCGCTCCTGACCGGACGCCACGACACGGTGGGCGTCGACCTGGTCGCCATGTGCGTCAACGACCTCCTCGCCCAAGGCGCGGAGCCGCTGATCTTCCTGGACTATTTCGCCACCGGCAAGCTGGACGTGGAGGCCGCGCGGCTCGTCGTCTCCGGCATCGCGGAAGGCTGCCGTCAGGCCGGCTGCGCCCTGGTCGGGGGCGAGACCGCCGAGATGCCGGGCATGTACGCCCGGGGCGAGTACGACCTGGCCGGCTTTTCGGTCGGGGCGCTGGAGCGCGGGCGCGCCCTGCCGCGGCTGGACAGTCAGCAGCCGAGCGATCTGCTCATCGGGCTGGGATCGTCGGGGCCCCACTCCAACGGCTATTCGCTGATCCGCCGCATCGTGGAGCGCACCGGGCTGGGCTGGGAGGCCGAGGCGCCGTTCGAGCCGGGCGTGAGCCTGGCCGAGGCCTTGATGCGCCCCACCCGCATCTATGTGAAGACGGTGCTGCCGCTGATCCAGGCCGACATGATCAAGGGGGCCGCCCACATCACCGGCGGCGGCCTGATCGAGAACCCGCCGCGCGCCATCGCCCGCTCGCTGCAGCCGCGGTTCGATTGGCAGGCCTGGACCCTGCCGTCCGTGTTCGACTGGCTGCAGCGCGAGGGCGGCGTGGCGGATACGGAGCTGCGGCGCACCTTCAACTGCGGCGTGGGCTTCGTCCTGATCGTGGAGCCCGCGCACGCGCCCGCCGTCATGGCCGCCCTGATCAACGCCGGCGAAGAGGCCTTCGTGGTCGGCGAACTCGCATCCGTGTGAGGGGCGGCGTGCGCATCGAGCGTTGCGCCATGGATGCCCGGAACAGGTCCGGGCAAGACGGGAAGAGACGCCGGGCCGATCGCGCATGAGCCGCGTGCGCACCGCCGTGCTGATCTCCGGACGCGGCTCCAATCTGTCCTCGCTCCTCACCGCCGTCGCGGAGCCCGACTATCCGGCTGAGATCGTCCTGGTGCTGTCGAACAATCCCGACGCGGCGGGCCTCGATAGGGCGCGAGACGCAGGGATCGCCGCCGAGGCGGTGGACCATCGCCCCTTCGGCAAGGACCGCGCCGCCCACGAGGCCGCGCTCGACGCGAGACTGCGCGCTGCGGACGTGGAGCTGGTGGCGCTGGCCGGCTACATGCGCGTGCTGACGCCGAGCTTCGTGCAGGCCTGGTCGGGGCGGATGATCAACATCCACCCGAGCCTGCTGCCCGACTTCCCAGGCCTGCACACCCATGCGCGGGCCCTGGAGGCCGGTCGCACCCGCGCCGGCTGCACGGTGCATTGGGTCAGCGAGGGCGTGGACGAGGGCGAGCCGATCGGCCAGGCCGAAGTGCCGGTCCTGCCCGGCGACGATGCCGACGCCCTCGCCGCCCGTGTGCTGGTCGCCGAACACGGGCTCTACCCGCAGTGCCTGGCCAAGGCGGCGGAGGCGGTGAGACGGTCGGCCAACCTGAAACTCCGGTAATCCGACGTCCACCTGCGGCGAAGGCTTTGAGGTGATAGAAGTGCGATCGCCCTGGAGCCTTGCATGATCGCCGCCCGCCTCTTCGCGCCCGCTCTCCTCGCCTTAGCCTTTGGCGCGGCGGCCCACGCAGCCCAGGCGCCGCTGGCGGCCCGCGGCGCGCCGGCGGCCAGCTTTCCGGCGGCCGCACGGCCGGTCGCCCCCATCATCAGCCCGATCTGGGACACGAGCGGCTACCGCGACTCCGCCCACGAAGTGCCCCAGATCGTCTCCAGGCTGAAACTTCACTCCGGCATGACGGTGGGCGATCTCGGCGCCGGCAACGGCTACGACAGCGTGCGCCTGGCGCGTCTGCTGGGACCGTCGGGGCGGGTGGTGGCCGAGGACGTCGATCCCAACGCCTTGCAGGCGCTGACCGTCCAGGCGCAGCACGACCGCCTGACCAACATCGTCATCGCCTTGGGAGAGCCCCAGGACCCCCGCCTGCCCAGGGCCTCGCTGGACGCCGCGATCCTGGTGCATATGTACCACGAGATCGCCCACCCCTACGCCTTCCTCTATAATCTGGCGGCGGCCATGCGGCCCGGCGCGCGGGTGGGCGTGGAGGAGCTGGATCGGCCGACCCTCAACCACGGCACGCCGCCGCCGCTCCTGCGCTGCGAGTTCGAGGCGGTCGGCTATCGCCAGCTGTCCATCGCGCCGCTGCAGGGCGGCATCGGCTACTTCGCCGTGTTCGCCGCTCCGGCGAGCCCGCCCCCGCCGCAACGCATCCGCGCCTGCCGCGCTTAGACCATAAGCTCAGCCGAACGCCCGGACCCGACATGAACGACCTCGCCACTTCGATACCAGGCGGGGCGCCGCGGTTCAGCCTGCACGACTTCGCACCCGTGCAGGAGGGTTTCGGCGACGTCCTGGTCCGCAGCCTCTCGTCTGCGCAGAAGTCGATCCCCGCCCGCTTCCTATACGACGAGGCGGGATCGCGCCTGTTCGACCGCATCTGCGAACTCCCGGAATACTATCCCACCCGCACGGAGCTGAAGATCCTGACCGACAAGGCCGGGGAGATCGCCGCCGCCATCGGGCCGGAGATCGCCCTGCTGGAGTTCGGCGCAGGCTCCAGCCAGAAGGCGCGCCTGCTGCTCGACGCCCTGGAGCGCCCGGCCGCCTATGAGCCCGTGGACGTCTCCCGCGAACATCTGATACGCCTCGCCGACGAGATCGCGGGCGGCTATCCCAAGCTCGCGGTCCGCGCCATCTGCGCCGACTACACCCAGCCCCTGGAGCTGCCCGACAGCGAGCCTCGCCGCCGCCGCGCAGGCTTCTTCCCCGGCTCCACCATCGGCAATCTGACCGAGGCCGACGCCCGCGCCTTCCTGACCGGCTGGGCCGGCCAGCTCGGGCGCGACGGGCTGATGGTGGTGGGCGTGGCCCTGCGGGCGTCCGAGGCGATCGTGCTGCCGGCCTATGACGATGCGCAAGGCGTCACCGCCGCCTTCACCGCCAATGTGCTGGTGCGCGCCAACCGCGAACTGGGCGCCGACTTCGACGTCTCCGCCTTCCGCCACACGCCGGAGTACGACGAGGCCAGCGGCCGCATGACCATCCACCTGACCAGCCTGAGGGCTCAGGACGTGCATGTCGCCGGCCGCACGTTCAGCTTCGCCGAGGGCGAGCGCCTGCACGTGGAGGACAGCAACAAATACGCGGTGGAGGATTTCCAGCGCCTCGCCCGCTCCGCCGGCTATGTCGCGGAGACGGTGTGGGTCGATCCTCGCGAACTGTTCAGCGTCCACGTGCTGCGGGTGGCGTGAACCCCGTCCGTCTTGCCGGGACCCGTTTCGGACAGCCATGGCGCGACGCCCGATCCTGACTCCCGCCGCACCCTGGGCCTAAGGACAAGCCTCGGCAGACGGGAACAGACGTGCGGCTCAGAGCCCCGCGCCTTCGTCCAGGCCGCACATCAGGTTCAGGTTCTGCACCGCTGCGCCTGAGGCGCCCTTCCCGAGGTTGTCGAGCAGGGCGGCCAGTCTCGCCTGGCCCCGCTCGGCGTCGCCGAACACGAACAGCCTGAGCCGATTGGTCCCGTTCAGGGCTTCCGGCTGCAAGCCCTTCATCGCCGCGGCCTCCTCCATCGAGGCGACCTCGACGAAGCGCTCTTCGGCGTAGGCGTCGGCGAGGACGGCGTGCACCTGCACAAGCGTCGGCTGGCCCGGCAGCGCCCAGAGCGGCAGGGGGACCTCCACGATCATGCCCTGGGCGTAGCGGCCGACGGCCGGCGCGAAGATCGGCGGGCGGAACAGCCCGGCGTGGACCTGCATCTCCGCCCCGTGCTTGTGGCCGAGGTTCAGGGCGTAGGCGCGGTAGGCGTCGCGCGTATGGGCGTGGGCGGCCGTGTCCTCGAACTCGGCGATCATGGCCCGACCGCCGCCGCTATAGCCCGACACCGCGTTCACGCTGACGGGCCAATCCGGGGGGAGCAGGCCGGCGCGCACCAGCGGCGCGACGATCGCCAGGAAGCCCGTCGGATAGCAGCCGGGATTGGACACCCGGGCCGCCCCGTGGATCGCCTGCCGCTGGCCGGGCGCCAGCTCCGGGAAGCCGTAGACCCAGCCGGGGGTCGTACGGTGGGCGGTAGAGGCATCGATCACCTTGATCGCGGGGTTCTCGATCAACGCCACCGCTTCGCGCGCGGCGTCGTCGGGCAGACACAGGATCACCGCGTCGGCGCCGTTCAGGACGTCTGCACGCGCGCTAGCGTCCTTGCGGCGGGCGGGATCGATGGAGACGAGCTCGACGTCCGTTCGCCCGGTCAACCGGTCGCGGATTTGCAGGCCCGTGGTGCCGGCCTCGCCGTCGATGAAGACCTTGAGGGTCATGTCTCGCCTCTTGATCCTCCCATCGCAGATGGGGAGGTGGCGCCACCGGCGACGGAGGGGCCGCGCGAGAGCGCGGAAGACGCGCCTCTAGGCTGGGCGGTGCTCCGCCCGGCTGCGCCGGTCGGCCCCATCCCGCCCTGCGGGCGTACTCCCCCACTCCGTAGGGGAGATGAACTCGCCCTAGCGCTTGGAGAACTGGAAGGAGCGGCGGGCCTTGGCCTTGCCGTACTTCTTGCGCTCCACCACGCGGCTGTCGCGGGTCAGGAAGCCATGGGGCTTCAGCACCGCGCGCAGGCCCGGCTCATAATAGGTCAGCGCCTTGGAGATGGCGTGGCGCACCGCGCCCGCCTGGCCCGAGAGGCCCGAACCCTCGACCGTGGCGATCACGTCGAACTGGGTGGCGCGGTCGGCGATCTGCAGCGGCTGGGCGATCATCATGCGCAGCACGGGCCGGGCGAAATAGACCTCCTGGTCGCGGTCGTTGATGGTGATCTTGCCGGAGCCCGGCTTGATCCACACCCGAGCCACCGCGTTCTTGCGCTTGCCGGTGGCGTAGGCGCGGCCCTGGGCGTCGATCTTGGGTTCGTAGACGATCTGGGCTTCGGGCGGGTTGGTCGACATCGCGGCAAGGGCCTCGAAGCCCTTGCCCGAGGTCTCCTGCGGGGCGGGGTTCTGCACGTCGCTCATGGCTTAGGCGCTCCGCACGTTCTTGGCGTTCTTCTCGGCGAACGCGATGGGTTCAGGCGACTGGGCCGTGTGCGGATGCTCGGCGTCGGCATAGATCTTCAGGTGCGTCATCTGCTTGCGGGCCAGCGGGCTTTCCTTGGGCAGCATGCGCTCCACCGCCTTCTCCAGGATACGCTCGGGGAACTTGCCGCCGAGGATCTTTTCGGCCGTACGCTCCTTGATGCCGCCGGGATAGCCGGTGTGCCAGTAGTAGGTCTTCTGCATCAGCTTCTTGCCGGTGAAGCGCACCTTGTCGGCGTTGATCACGACGACGTGGTCGCCGCAGTCGACGTGGGGCGTGTAGTCGGGGCGATGCTTGCCGCGAAGGCGCATGGCGATGAAGGAGGCGAGACGACCGACGACCGCGTTCTCAGCGTCGACGATGATCCACTTCTTCTCCACGTCCGCCGGTTTCAG
>CAXTEX010000107.1:0-7958 GCA_964243445.1 uncultured Caulobacteraceae bacterium
AGACATCCCCGCCCTCGCCGCGGCCCATCCCCGCATCCTGCTGATCGACGAGACTCTGCCCTACGCCGATCTCCTCGCGCTGAAGTCGGCGTGCGACTGCTACGTTTCGCTGCATCGCAGCGAGGGTTGGGGCTTCGGCATGCTGGAGGCGATGCAGCTGGGCCTGCCGGTGATCGCCACCGCCTTCTCCGGCAACCTGGAGTTCTGCACCCCCGAGACGGCGTACAACGTCGGCTATAGGCCGGTCTTCCTGGACCGGGAGGACTACATCTTCGTGCAACCGGGCGACTTCTGGGCCGAGCCGGACCTGGAGCAGGCGGCGGGCTTCATGCGCCAGGTGCATGAGGACGCCGCCGCGGCCCGCGCGCTCGGCGCTGCAGCCAAGGCGTATGTGCAGACCCACTTCAGCGCCGAGGCGGTGGGCCGGACCTATCTGAAGCGGCTGCAGGAAATCTCGGCGGGCTTTGGACCCGTCCCGTCGGCGTAACCGGCGGCGGCGTGGCGGCGAACACGACCATGAACGCCGCCTCGTCAGGATATCCCCCATGTCACGCACACTTTTTGGCGGTCTCGCCGCCCTGGCCCTCGTCTTCACCGCCGGTCTGGCGAACGCCGGGCCGGTGCAGCCCTTCACCGAAGCGGCCTTCCATGCCGCCCAGGCCAAGAACGAGCCGATCCTGATCCATGTCCATGCGGACTGGTGCCCGACCTGCCGGGCGCAGGACCCCACCGTCGCCCGCCTCGCCAAGGATCCGGCTTTCGCCAAGCTGGTGATCCTGAAGATCGATTACGACACCCAGACCGCCGAGGAGCGCGCCCTGAACGTGCACCAGCAGAGCACGCTGATCGCCTTCGACGGCCGCCGGGAGACCGGTCGGTCCGTCGGCGTGACCGACCCCGCCGCCATCAAGGACCTCGCCATCACAAGCCTGCACTAGGGTTCACGCCGCCTCAGGCCGGGGTCGCTCCCGGCCTGAGGCGAGCCTTCGCCTTTCACTCCGCAAGATCGCGCGAAGGTAGGAGCCGATACGGCCTGTCTTCACGCCCGGAGTCCTCAGGCGCAGCGATCCCGGTGTGCGGAGAGCCTGGCCTGGCAGCGAGCCTAGCCCGCCAGCGCACTGGACTGGTCCAAAAGGCCGGCGCCAAACAGGCTGGCCGTCACCATCTCAGGCGAACGCACCTGCGCTGATCAGGGCGGAGAACAGGGTGACCAGGTCTCCGCCGACCTGCGCAGCTGCCGCAGCCGCCGAGCCCAACGGGCGACCGTCGGCGCAGGCCTCCAGGAAGGCCAAGCCCCCGATGGCGAGGCGGTGGACCTGGACCTCGCCGCCCGGCCGGCTTACCAACGCCGCCTCAGGCGCCCACTCCAGACCCGCCAGAGCGACGCTGTCGTCGTCGTGGTGGGCCTGCCAGATGCTGAGCGCGGGAGAGGCGAAGGCGGCGAACCGCACCGCCGGATGGAGCCGCAGCGCCGCCTCCGGATCGAGCGCCACCTGAGCGCCGTCGAGGGCCGGCGCGTCGGCGGCGAACAGCGCCTCGGTGCACAGGCGCTCAAGGCGCGCGACATCGGGCATGTAGGGGGCCGACATGGTGGGAGCATAGCTGGCCAGGAAGCTGTCGAAGCCGGCGCCATAGGCGTTCAGCCGCGCCTCCCGCGGCGGCGACAGGATGATGAAGGACAGCGCGCAGGCGGCGAACGGCTCCTCGCCGAACAGGGCGCGCACGACAGGATAGTTGGCGGCCAGGGCGTCCTGCGCAGCCTTGGCGGAGGTATTGCGATGCACCGTCAGGGCGCGGGCGAGGGCGGCCTCCGGCGCGGCGCCCGATCGATCGGCGAGCGCGGTTCCGAACGAACGTTGGAAGTCTGCAAGGCTAGGCACAGGCCATCTCCATCGTCTTTGCGAGCAGGGCGTGCGCCCGATCGCGTTCGGCCAGCAGCACGTCGAAAGGCGGAATGTGGTCGTCGCGCTCGATCAGGGTGGCCAGAGGCCCGGCCCGCCCGATCAGCCGCCGGTAGAGGCCCCACACCGTCTCGGCCACGGGCGCGTCGTGGGAGTCGATCAGCAGCGCGCCGCCGTCCGCCGTGTCGCGGGAGTGCCCGGCCAGGTGCACCTCGCCCACGGCCTCGATCGGAAAGGCGTCCAGACAGGCCGTCGCGTCCTGCCCCACGTTGCAGGCGCTGACGTAGAGGTTGTTGACGTCGAGCAGCAGACCGCATCCGGTCCGCCGGGCGAGCTCTCTGAGGAAAGCCGCCTCGCTCATCTCATGGCCGCTCAGGTCGATGTAGAGAGAGGGGTTCTCGACCAGCAGCGGCCGGCCGATGGCGTCCTGCACGCGGCAGACGTTGTCCGCCACGATCTGCAGCGCCTCGAAGGTGCGTGGAAAGGGCAGGAAGTCGGAATGGTGCACGCCGTCCCAGCGCTGCCAGGCCAGGTGGTCCGACACGGCCGCCGGATTGACCCGCCGTACAAGCGCGGCCAGCCTGCTCAAGTGCTGCGGATCGGGCGGCTCGACCGAGGCGATGGACAGGCCCACGCCGTGAAGCGACACGGGATGGCGGGCTCGCAGCGTGTCCAGCATCGCCAGTCGCGGGCCGCCCTCGACCATGTAGTTCTCGGCATGCACCTCGAACCACAGACCGGGGGCGTGACAGCGCAGGGCGGGGTCGAGATGTTCGAACTTGAAGCCCAACCCCGCCGTGCGCGTCATGTTCGCGACCTCAGGACTTGGCGGTCAGGGAGCCGAAGCCGTCCGGCGTCTTGATGTGGGCGCAGGTGCCCGCCGGGACGAGCTTCCAGGCGTTGCCCTGGAAGGCCACCTTGCTGGTGCCCGCGCAGGTGGTGCCGGCCCCGGCCTTGCAGTCGTTGTGGCCGGCCTGCGCGACGCCGTAGCACTTCTCCATGGCGGGCTGGGTCTGGGCGTGGGCGGCGCCCGCGGCCAGCGAGGCGACGAGGGAGGCGGCCAGGGCGGCGGCTGCCGTACGTTCGAGAGCCATGTCGGTCTTTTCCAGATCAGCCCTGTGAAGGGCGGCCCGGATCGAGATCGAACCAGGTTCCGTCCGGCGTCCCGTGGCTGTGACGGGGTGGCAGCCTTGTCTTCGGACGCGGTTGAAGCGCGGTTACAGACGATTGGATTGACGACGCGCCCTCGCCGCGAGGGAGGATCGACGGGGATGCGATCGAAGACTACGCGCGGTTGCGGCGGCTGGCGTCGAACCGGGCGAAAGGGCGCCGTTCGAACCGGCTGGCGCCTTTTCGCGGCTGCGGACGTTCTTCCGGCCGCAGCCGCGCCTTTCGTCCCTGGCGGTCGGAAAACGGCCTGATCTGTTCTGTTTGGAGACGCTGTGAGCAAGGCTGTGATGGACCGCGCGGCGCGCGCGAAGACCCTGGAAGCAGGGCGGACCGGCAAGATGGCCCGCTCCGCCCACGCCTATGTGCGGGGCAATACGGTCAAGTTCTATGAGTGGCTGGCGTCGTCCGCAGCGGACGGACTGCCCGAGGGGCCGCCGGTCTGGATCTGCGGAGACTGCCACGTCGGCAACCTGGGGCCGCTGGCCGATGCGGAGGGCCGGGTGGACGTGCAGATCCGCGACCTGGACCAGACGGTGATCGGCAATCCGGCCCACGACCTGATCCGGCTGGGCCTGTCACTGGCCAGCGCGGCGCGCGGCTCCGACCTGCCGGGCGTCACCACGGCGCGCATGATGGAGGAGATGGTCGGCGGCTATAGCCTGGCGATGCGGGACGCCGACGCGGGCGACGCGGTGCCCGAGCCCGGCGTGGTGCGCAGCGTGCGGCGCGAGGCGATGGGGCGCAAGTGGAAGCACCTGGCCAATGAGCGCATCGACGACGTCACCCCGACCATCCCGCTCGGCCGCAAGTTCTGGGCGCTGACGCAGGAGGAGCGGAGCGCCATCGACGGTCTGTTCAAGGCGGACGATGTCCGTCGTCTGGTGCTGGCGCTGGACGCCCGCGCCGAGGACAGCGAGCTGAAGGTGGTCGACGCCGCCTATTGGATGAAGGGCTGCAGTTCGCTCGGTAAGCTGCGCTTCGCCGCCCTGGTCGAGCTCAAGGGCGGCGGCCGCAAGACGGGCTACGCCATGGTCGACCTGAAGGAGGGCGCCGAGGCCGCAGCCCCGGCCGCGCCCGGCGCCCAGATGCCCGCCCATCACGGCGAGCGGGTGGTGATGGGCGCCCGCGCCCTGTCTCCCAACCTTGGCGAACGCATGCTGGCCGCCACCATACTGGACCGGCCCATCGTCATGCGCGAACTCATGCCCCAGGACCTCAAGCTCGAGATCGGCCAGTTCTCACGGGAGGAGGCGGTGCAGGCGGCGCGCTATCTCGCCTTCGTGGTCGGGCGCGCCCATGCCCGCCAGATGGACGCTCCGACCCGTTCGCTCTGGCGGGGCGAGCTGAAGAAGGAGCACGCCGGCGACCTGGACGCGCCCGGCTGGCTGTGGTCGAGCGTGGTGGCCCTCGCCGCCCGCCACGAGGCCGGCTATCTGGAGCACTGCCGCATGTACGCCCTGCAGACCGCGGCCTGATCAGGGCGTGGGAGCAGGGGCGATGAAGGCGCCGGCCGCGCCCGGGAACTCCACCGGGCTGGCGTAACCGTCTGCGGACACGGCGGACACGCCGAAGAGCTCGTCGTCTATGTTGACGCCCTTGAGCGTGACGGTCGCAACCGACGTCGGCTGGCTCTGCTCCCACTGCGCCGCGGTCGTCGGCCGCCACCAGGCCCGATAGCTCGCAGCGCCCGACGAGGGCGACCAGCTCAGGGTGGTGTCGGCGCTGACCGCGCCGCTGATCTTCAGCTCGGTCGGCGGCGCCGGCGCGCTGGCGAGGGCGGCCAGGGCGACGATGTTCAGCCGCGTGACCTGGGCGAGATAGGGCAGGTCCACGCCCTCGATGACGTCGCCGTAGCGCACGCCGTCCTGAGTGCGCAGGTCCTGGTGCTGGCGGGTGTAGTTCTCGTCGGCCTCGGTCAGCCGCACGGCCGGATAGCCCAGTTCCAGGAAGCGCTCCTGGTCGCCGCCACGGCCGTAGCGGTCGGTGCGGTAGATCATCTCGGCGCGAAAGCCGTCGCCATAGCGCGGCGCGAGCTCGGCGATGAAGCGGGCGATTTCGCGCGAGGGCGAGTCCAGTTCGCCGCCGGTGGAGTGGCGGGCTGCAGCGTCCGCCGGCGTCTCGGTCTGGCGCGTGCCCTCGGAGAAGACGCGCACGTGGTCGGCGACGGTGCGCCCGTCCTGGCCGTGGATGTTGCCGATGATGTCGTTGTTCAGGTCCGCCTCGATGCGCCAGCCGTGGGCCTTGGCGTAGTCGGCCAGGGCCTTGGCGCCGTAGAGGCCCTGCTCCTCCCCGGCCTCCACGCTGTAGACGAGGGTGGCGGCGAAGCGGTGGCGCGAGAGCAGGCGCGCGGCCTCCATCACCGCCGCGACGCCCGATCCGTCGTCGTTGGCGCCGGGCGCGTCGCTGGTGGCGTTCAAGATGTCGGTGACGCGACTGTCGATGTGGGCGGTGATCAGCACCACCCGGTCGGGGTCGCCCGCGCCGCGCTGGATCGCGGCGACCGCGCCGATGACGGCGGGAGCGGGCACGCGCTTGCCGGTGAAGGTCTGCGACGGCGTGACGATCTCCAAACAGCCGCCGCACGCCTCGCTGTCGGCCTTGAAGCGCCCCTGCGCCCAGCGTTCCGCCGCGCCGACGCCGCGGGTGGCGGAGGACGTATCCGACAGCGTATGACGCGTCCCGAAGCCGACCAGCGTCTGCAGGGTGGCGTGCAGGCGGCCGGTGTCCACCTGGCCGGCCAGCTCATGCAGCAGGGCATGGTCCGGCGAGGGCGGCTGCGCCGAGGCGTGGACGCCGGCGGGCAGGGCGGCGGCTAGGGCGAGCGAGGCGAGCAGCAGGCGCATGGGAGCCTCATTCAAACGGCCGCCGGATGAGTGCGGCGACGAGATGTCTTCTCATTGTCATCGGCGGCCGACCGTGAGTCCAGGCTTGGGGGCGGCGGGTGGATAGGGCGGCGGTCCTGCTCGATCTCCTGACCTGGCGGCGCGACGTCCGGCGGTTTCGCACCGACGCGCTGGAGGACGGCCTGCTCGAGCGGCTGCTGCAGACCGCCGCCCTTGCGCCGTCGGTGGGGCTGAGCCAGCCCTGGCGCTTCGTGCTCGTGCAGTCCGCTGACGCCCGCGAACGGGTGCGGCGCAACTTCGCCGACGCGAACGCCGCAGCGCTCGACGGCTATGAGGGCGCGCGGGCGCAGCTCTACGCTGGACTGAAGTTGGCGGGGCTGGACGATGCGCCGGTCCAGCTCGCCGTCTTCGCCGACATGGACCCGGAGCAGGGGTCGGGCCTGGGTCGTCGCACCATGCCCGAGACCCTGGTCTATTCCGCCGTCATCGCCGTCCACACCCTGTGGCTGGCGGCGCGGGTGGAGGGCGTGGGGCTCGGCTGGGTGTCGATCCTGGACCCTGCAGCCCTGAGCGCCGGGCTGAAGGTCCAGCCGTCCTGGACGCTGGTGGCCTATCTGTGCCTCGGCCGTCCGCTGGAGGAGAGCGACACGCCCGAGCTGGAGCGGGAGGGCTGGGCGCGGCGGGCCGAGCCGACGCCGCTCATCATCCGATAACGCCGGCGGGTTCCGTCATGCGTCGCGCGGCCGCTCAGGCGGTGGCGATCACCGGGTCGATGGGCGCGCGGAACACCCAGTAGCGGCAGACCGGGAAGACGGTCAGCGTATAGCTGCCCATGGCCAGGACCTGGGCGGCCAAGTGGTTCAGCGCGCCTGCGCCGAGCAGCGCGTGCATCTCGGCCAGCACCGCCTGGTTGACGCAGAAGCCGCCGATCACCGCCATCAGGTATCGCGGCGCCGTGGACCGCGCCGCCGTTGCGCTGCGGAACACGAAGCGGCGGCTCAGCACGAAGCCCGAGGTGATGCCCACGCCGTAACCCGCCGCATTGGCCAGCGCGGGCGCGGTGCCCAAACCCCACTCCAGCCCCATGATCACCGACAGGCTGATGGCGGTGTTGAGCAGGCCCACGGCCCCGAAGCGGGACAGCAGCGCCACCAGATCGCGCACTCTAGCCATGGGCCACCGTGTAATACTGCGCGCCCAAGGGCAGGGCGGTCATGAAGCGCTCCAGCGGCCGAAGCCCCCTGAGCGCGCCGGGGAAGAAGCTGGTGTAGGCCACCTCGACCGGCGAGAACCCGGCCTGGAGCTGGCTTTCGCGTAAGGCGGGGGCGGGCAGCAGCACGGCGTTCTCATCGAACGGGCAGGTGGCCACGATGTGGCGCGTCGCCGGATTGACCGGGTTGTGCTCGAACACCACCATCAGCCCTCCGGGCCGCACCAGCCGCTTCAGCCCGGCGAATACCGCACCGTGTTCGCCCGCGTCGATGTGGTGAAAGACGCAGGCGGAGAAGATCAGGTCGAAGCTCGCCTCAGCCAGCGGGATGGCGCCGCCGCCCTCGTAGCGCACCAGATCGGCGACGCCGGGGAAGCGGCGTCCCGCCACGTCCAGGCTCTTCTGCGAAACGTCCAGGCCGGTGACCGCCGCCTCAGGGAACAGCCGCTTCAGATAGGGCAGCGAGTTGCCGATGCCGACGCCGAAATCGAGCACGGCCCGCGGCTCGGCCCGGCCGTCGGCGTCCCAGCGGCGGCGCAGCAGCTCGATCTTGTAGCGGGCGAAATAGTCCGGGGCCTCGCCGCTGATGCGGATGTTGGCGGCGTGGGCGGCCGTGTACTCTTCGGCGAAGCGGTCGAATTCGGCGACGTCCAAGGCGCGGGGCTCTCAGGAAGCTGGCGGGGAGGGGCCGCCGCGGAAGACCTCGTCTACCATAAACAGCGGTCTTCCTTTCACCTGGGTGTAGATGCGCCCGACATAGGCGCCCATGATCGCCAGGCAGCCGAGCTGGCCCACCCCGAAGAAGACCTGGATCAAGGCGAGGCTCGCCCAGCC
>CAXTEX010000108.1:0-7918 GCA_964243445.1 uncultured Caulobacteraceae bacterium
CCGCTCAGCCGCAGCCTGCGCTCGGGCGGCGGCGGCGGCGCGCGCAGGCCGCGCAGCGCCAACGCCAGCGCCTCGCCCTGCGGCTCGCAGGCATACGTCGCCGCCCAGGCCACGAACTTCAGCGTGGCGGCCGGCAGGGGCGGATCGGCGATGCGTCCGGCCAGCGGCTTCAGCGGGCGGTTGACGCCATGGCCGTCGCGCAGCTCGGTCACCACGCCGCGCACGGTGCGCGAGCCCAGCGGCGCGGCGACATGATCGCCGACCGTCAGGCCCATGGCCTCGTCGGCGGCGTAGTCGAAGGCCTCGGGCAGCGGCAGAGGCAGCAGGACGCGGGCGACGAGGGACATCGCCCCTCTATAGCGGGTCGCGTCGCTCCCCTCTCCCCCTGCGGGGAGAGGAAGACGCAAGGCTACAGCCGGCCCCGGAGCACCGCGAGCAGGATACGTCCACGCGTCTCCAGCTCGCCAAGCGCTCGGCCGCGGGCGTACGGCCGCGCCAGGGCGGCGTAGGCGATTGCGGGAAAGGCGGCGACGGCGAGCGGCTTCAACTCGGTGGCGGCGCGGGCCAGGTTGGCGTCGACCTCCGCGGCGACGCGGCGGGCGAGCGCCGGTTCGTCGATCTCGCCCCAGCTCGCCGGCGTCCAGCTGCGGCCTCGCGCGCGCCAGGCTTCCCGCGCACGGGACAGCCCGGCCAGCCCCCAGGCGCGCCCGGCCTCAACGACCGCCCGCAAGGGCGTGTCCGCGTCCAGCGCGCAGGCGGCGAGGCCCATGACCGCGCCGGCCGTGCCGTCCAGGTAGCGGGCGAGAGCGGCGTCGTCGGCGAAGGGGGCGGGCTCCAGGTCGGCGTGGCGCGCCTCGACCAGGGCGTCGAGCAGGGCCGCCGGCAGGACGCCCGAGGCGATGGCGGGGCTGAGCGCCTGCAGCACAGGCTGGCCGGGCGGCGGCTGGCCGGCGGCGATGGCCTCGATGCGTTCGCGCCACCAGGCCAGACGGATTTCGCCCGCGAGCGGGTTGGTGACGCTCTCGCCCACCCGCGCCAGCTCGTCGTTGAGGGCGTAGATCGCCACCACCGTCGCGCGGGCGGCGGGATCGGCGACGAAACGGCTCGCCAGCCAACGGTCGGGGTCGAGGCGGCGGACGCGGGCGTCGAGGTCGCCGTCGTCGGGCGGAGCGGCCGGCTCGGCCATGGCCTCAGACCGCGATCAGGGCCGCGGCGACCCGGCGGCCCTCGCCGGCCAGGTAGTTGTACATGCGGCAGGCTTCGGGCGTGCTCATAGCGTCCAGTCCGACGCCGGCGTTGAACAGGGCGTCGCGCACCGGGCGGGGCGCAAGCGCCATGGCCGCCCCGACGCCCAGCAGCAGCACCTCGACCTCCAACGGCCCGAGATGAGCGACGGGCGACAGGTGGTGGGGCTCCAGCGCCGGCAGGCGGGCGACCGGCCAGGGTCGCACACGGCCCTGCAGGATCAGCACCGAGCCGTCGACGCGCGAGCCGTCGATGCGAAAGCCGCCGCCGCCGAAGGCGTCGATGATCAGGGGGGGCGCTGGAGACGTCACGATGGCCGCATAACGCCGCCGCCCGCTCGCAAGGTCCCCGCGCTCTAAGGCCGAGCGGCGGCGGGGCGTCCCGCGCCCGCGGGTGGCTTGAGCGGCGTGGCGGGCTCGTCTCCGCGCTTCACGCCCCAGATCAGCACCAGCGGCAGGGCGACGTAGATGGATGAATAGGTGCCGATGACGATGCCGAACACCATGGTGAAGACCAGCGGGAACAGCACCGGGCCGCCGAACGCCAGGGCGCCGGCCAAGGCCAGCAGGGCGGTCGATCCGGTGATGATGGTGCGCGACAGCCGCTCGTTCTCCGACAGGTCGATGACGTCGCGCAGCGGCGTGCGGCGGTATTTACGCAGGTTCTCGCGCAGCCGGTCGAAGGTGATCACCTTCTCGTTCATGGAATAGCCGATGACGGTGAGCAGCGCCGCGATCGAGGTGGTGGAGAACTCGATGCGCAACACCGCCAGCACGCCGAGCGTCAGCACCACGTCGTGCAGCACCGCCAAGACCGCGCCCAGACCGAACTGCAGCTGGAAGCGGAACCAGATGTAGGCCAGCATCAGGACCAGGGCGATCACCAGGGCCAGAAAGCCGTTCCTGAGCAGCTCGCTGGAGACCTTGGGACCGACCGCCTCGACGCGCTTGAACTGGATGCCCGGGAACTCGGCGCTAAGGCTCTGGCGCATGGCGTTGACGGTCTGCACCGGGTCGCGGCCCGCGTCGGGCTTGAAGCGCAGCATCGCGGAGTTGGGCGCGCCGAAACCCTGAACCTGCGGGTCGTTGGCGCCGTGGCGGGTCAGGCTGGCGCGCAGGCCCGACAGCGGCGCGGGACCGGGCGTCGTCGCCTCGATCAGGATGCCGCCCTTGAAGTCGATACCGAGATTGAGGCCGAGCGTCAGAAGGGCGATCGCCGAAGCCAGCACCGCCAGCCCCGACACCCCGGCGGCGATGGGCGCCCATTTGACGAACTTGAAATGGGTCTGGCGAGGCAGGAAGCGGATCAGCGGCCAGCGCATGGCGTACCTTCCAGGTGATCAG
Organism: uncultured Caulobacteraceae bacterium; assembly: GCA_964243445.1. Taxonomy (GTDB): domain Bacteria; phylum Pseudomonadota; class Alphaproteobacteria; order Caulobacterales; family Caulobacteraceae; genus CAHJWH01. The sequence continues at coordinate 2,589 of CAXTEX010000108.1, forward strand.
CAGCGTCATATCTCCCCCTGCGCAGCGGGGAGAGGGGACCACCCGCAGGGCGGTGAGGGGGGCTCCAGCGGCGAGCCGCGGCGTCAGGCTGGAGCCCCCTCCACCCCGCTGCGCGGGGTCCCCCTCCCCCGCTGCGCAGGAGAGAAGAAGGCTGGCGATCATCTCGGCGCACAGCAGACATCATGCGATCGGCAGGGCTTTGGGTTTGGCGGCGCGGAACCACCAGCCGATCAGCACCTGGGTGATCAGGACGGCTGTGAACACCGAGGTGAGCACGCCCACAAACAGCGTCCAGGCGAAGCCCCGCACCGCGCCCGAGCCGAACTGGAACATGATCAGCGCCGAGATCAGGGTGGTGACATTGGCGTCGACGATGGAGACCAGCGCCCGGCGGAAGCCCTGGTCGGCGGCCATCAGGGGCGTGCGGCCGGCGTGGGCCTCGTCCCTCATCCGCTCATAGATCAGCACATTGGCGTCCACCGCCACCGCCAGCGTCAGGATCAGGCCGGCGATACCGGGAAAGGTCAGGGTCGCCTGGGTCAGCGACATGGCCCCGAAGATCATCAGCACGTTGACGAACAGCGCGACCGCGGCGAACACGCCGAAGAGGCCATAGGCCCCGATGATGAAGACGAAGATGGCCACGGCGCCGATGCCGAGCGAGATGGCCCCGGCGCGCACCGCATCAGCTCCGAGTTCGGCGCCGACCGTGCGCTGCTCTACGAAGTTCAGCTTGGCCGGCAGGGCGCCGGAGCGGAGCAGCAACGCCAGGTTGGCGGCGCTGTCGGGGGTGAAGCTTCCGCTGATCTGGCCCGATCCGCCGTAGATGGCGCCGCGGATCACCGGGTCGGTGATCACGCGGTTGTCCAGCACGATAGCGAAGCGCTTGCCGATGTTGGCCGCGCTGACGTCGCCGAAGCGCTGGGCGCCCGTCCCATTGAAGCGGAAGTTCACCACCGCCTCGCTGGTCTGGCTGTCGAAGCCCTGGCGGGCGTCGGTCAGCATGTCGCCGGTGATCAGCACCCGCCTGCGTACCAGCACGCCCTGAGGCTCGCTGGGCGTCTCGCTCGGCAGCAGCTGGTCGTCAGGCGGGACCAGCGCCGGGTTGGGCGGGACGGGATTTTCGTCGTCCACCATCTGGAAGGTGAGCTTGGCGGTCTGGCCGATGACCTCTTTCAGCCGCTCCGGATTGCTCTCGCCGGGCGCCTCGACCACGATGCGGTCGGTCCCCTGGCGGATGATGGTCGGTTCGCGGGTGCCGAGCGCATCGATCCGGCGGCGCACCACTTCGATCGACTGGGTCACCGCCGAGATGGTGAGCTGGCGCCAGGTCGCCTCGGAATAGCCGAGCGTCAGCGTCTGGTTGGGACCGGAGCTGACCATGAGGTCGCGCGCGCCGTTCTGGGCCGTCTGCTGGGACAGCTTGGAGCGCAGCAGGTCGGCGGCGGCGTTCACCTGTACGGCGGCGTCGATGCGAGCCTGCACTTGGCCGTTGATCACGCCCAGACCCGTGAAGCTGATGTGCGCGTCGCCGAGGGTGCGGCGCGCGTCCTCGGTCAGGTTGGCGAGCTGTTCGGCGCGGAGGGAGGCTTGGTCGACCTGCAGCTGCAGGTAGGAACCGCCCTGCAGGTCGAGCCCGAGGTTCAGCCTCTGGCCCAGCGGCGCCGGAAGGCCGCTGGTGAGCGACGCCGGCAGCAGGTTGGGCGCGGTGAAGACCACGCCGAAGAGGGCGGCCAGGACCACCAGGACGATCTTCCAGGGGCGGAGCTGGATCATGGGCGACGCGCTATCGAAGAGGAAATGGCGCGGATCAGGGCTTCTTGGCGTCGTTGGCCGGGGCGGGCTCGCCGCGGGTGCGCACGTCGGAGATCATGGTCTTGACCACCTTGACCACCACGCCCGTGGCGATCTCCACATGGGCCTCGGCGTCCTCGACGCGCGAGACCTTCCCCACGACGCCGCTGTTCAGCACCACCGTGTCGCCCCGCTTGATGGCGGCGATCAGGGCGCGCTGGTCCTTGGCGCGCTTCTGCTGGGGGCGGATCAGCAGGAAATAGCCCATGACCATGATCAACAGCAGCGGAGCGAACTGCAGCAGCATGTCCTGCGGACCGGCGGCCGGAGCGGCGCCGACGGCTTGGGCGAAGGCCGGGGTAGCGAACATCTAGGCTCCGGAAACAGGCGGTCGCAGCCGGAGCGGACGCCCTCGGCTGGAAAGCGCGGAAGCTAGGCGAGCGCCTCCGCTTTTGCAATGCGACCGTCGCACCAAGCCGGGGCCGAGCGCAGGAACGTCAGCCGCCCGGCAGCACGAGCGTGGGATCGACCGGGCGCGCCTTCTCCGCCGGATCGGGCGCGTAGCGGACCTCGAAGTGGAGCTGGGGACGGTCGACGGCGCCGGTCTGGCCGGCCTGGCCGATGTCCTCGCCCTGGGCGACGGTGGAGCGCATGCGCACCTCGATCCGGTCGAGGTGGGCGTAGGCCGTCACCCAGCCGCCGGCGTGTTTGACCAGCACCAGGTTGCCGAACCCGGGGATGGAGCTGCCGGCGTAGACCACCTCGCCCGCGGCCGCGGCCCGCACCTCCGTGCCCGGCACGGCGGCGATGTCGACGCCGTCGTTGTGCTGGCCCGTCCCCTTGTCGCCGAAGCCGGAGATGAGCTGGCCCCGCAACGGCCAGATGAACCGGCCCCGTCCGGCGCTGGCGATGTCGCCCGAACTGAGAGGGCCGCCGGGCAGGGCCGGCGTGACCGGGCGCTCTCGGCCAAGACTCGGGGCGTAGCCGCCAAGCGGAAGGCCGGGGGTGTAGCGCGGCGTCGTCAGGCTGGCGATGCGGGCGTCGCCCTGGGCCTCGGCCGCATAGGCGGACGACGGCGGGGAACGGGGCGTGCCGTACCGGGGCGCGGCGTAGACCGGCGCTGTCGGCGCCGCGGCGATGCGGGGGCTCGGTGCATAGGACGGGGCCGCCGTCGCGACGCGCGCGGGCGCGCTTGGCGGCGGCGGTTCGGCCGCGCGATAGCCGTAGCCGGCGACGACCCCGGTCACGGGCGGCGTCGGCGCGGGCCGCACGCCGGCGTAACGCTGGGTTCCGACCGGGGCTTCGACCGCAGAGGCGGAGCTCGCTCTCGCCGTCTGCGTCGGAGAGGAAGCTGTAGCCGGCGGCGGCGCCGTGGGCGGCGGAGACTGTGTCGCGATGGAACGCGGCGGCCGAACCGGGGCGACCTCGGCAAGGGCCGGAGGCGTTGGCGTGTCGCGCAACACGTTGGCCGCAAGCGCCGGCGAGGGCGCCGCCTCCTGGGCGTTTCGCCGGCGACGGCCGAGGGATGAAGGCTCGGCCGCGGCCAGCTGGGCGTTGAGGGTGGAGGCCGCCGGCTCGACGCCGCGCCGGCGCCGGCCGTGCCGCTCGACCTTGCGCAGCGCCGCATCCGCCACCTTGTCGGGCGCCGCGACAGGACTGGCGTCGGCGGTGGCGTGGTCGCGCTTTCCGGTGTCTTCCGCGCTGGTCGGCAGGGTGATGGTCTGGCCGGGCTGCAGCGCTGCGGCGTGCTTGAGCCCGTTCAGCCTGGCCATGGCGTCCGGGTCCTGATCGAACCGGCGGCTGATGGTGTAGAGGGTGTCGCCCTTCTGCACCTCATAGCTGTAGCGGTAGGGTATCTTCAGCACGGTCCCGGCCCGGACATGGCGCGGATGCTTGAGATCGTTCAGCGCGGTCAGGGCGTCGCGGGAGCTGTGCACCCTCGCCGCCACGTCGGCCAGCTTCTCGCCCGGCCGCACCGCGGTCTGGTAGGGCGTGTCCGCTGCGGCGGGCGACGCCGACGCGGCCTGAGCGTCCGCCGCTTCGGTCGGAACGGCGCGGCCATGACGACGACGGCCGTGGCGAGGAGCCGCCGTCTCCTCCGCCGTCACGGGAGCGGTGGGCGTCGTAGCCGCGGCGACTGACGTGGCCTCGGCGGCATGGCGATGGCGGCGGCGGCCGTGGCGCTCCAGCTTCGCGTCCGCCGTCTTCGCGGATGCCGCGACGGGCGCCGGGTCGGCGGCGGCCTGTTCGGCTGCAGCCTGTTCTGCGGCGGCGGCATGATGGCGTCGGTGGCGGTAGGCGGCCAGCTGCAGCGGGGGCGGCTCCGCGCCGTCCATGCCGAACACCAGCTGCGCGCCCCCGAAGCTCACCTGCTGAGGCGGCGGCGGCGGGGCGTCGGAGGGGGGCGGAGGCGGCGGCGGCAGGTCCGAGCTGTCGACCGAGCTGTCGGGTCGAGGCCGCGGCGCATCATAGGCCGGATCGTCCGAAGGCGGCGGCCCGCCTGCGGCCGGCGGCGCGCCATAGGCCTGGGACTGCGGCGGGGCGACGGGCGGCGCGCCGTAAGCGGGATAGCCGCTCCGGGGCCCGCCGTTCTGGTAGCCGCCGTTCTGGTAAGCGCCGTTCTGGTAAGCGCCGTTTTGGCCGCCGCGATTTTGGCCGCCGCTGTTCTGGGAAGCGCGGTCGGCGGCGTTCTGCGCCGCGTCGTCTGCGCTGATCGGGTATTGGGGCTGGGTGGCGATGATGCTGCCGTCGCCGGGTTTCTCACCCAGGTTGATCGGATACTGCGGCGAGGACGAACACCCCGCAGCCCCGGTCATAAGCAGGCCCGCCAGCGTCCAGCGCCGCACCGCAGCCCAGCGTGGCGTCGGCGTCGCGGCCATCGCTCCATCGCGTCGGGGATCAGACATCGTCACCTCGCAACACCAACGGCTTCCGACGCACGCAGCACTCGCCCACGCCCGGGTCGCATGACCCTCGCCGCCCTCAAGACTCCCGCGCCACGCCGCTGAGCAGCGGCACGAAGCGGACATCGCCGAGCTCCTCCTTCACGAAGGCGCCCTTGCCGTCCCCTACATAGCGCAAGAGGCTCTGCACGGGACCGCGACCCACGGGCGCAACCAGCACCCCGTTCGGCTTCAGCTGCTCCAGCAGCCGACGGGGCTCCTCAGGCGCCGCGGCGGTGACCAGCACCCGGTCGAACGGCGCCTGTTCGGGCCAGCCCTCGCCCCCGTCGCCGAAGCGGCTGATCACGTTCTGCACGCCCAGACTCTTCAGCCGCGCCTCCGCCTCGCCCAGCAGGGTGCGGTAGCGCTCCACCGTATAGACGTAACGGGCCACGCGCGCGAGCACCGCGGTCTGATAGCCGCTGCCCGTGCCGATCTCCAGCACCCGATGGCGGGGCTTCAGCTGCAGCGCCTGGGTCATCAGCCCCACGATCAGCGGCTGGGAGATGGTTTGGCCGCAGGCGATGGGCAGGGCGCTATCCTCCCACGCCCGCTCCTTGAACAGCTGGGGCACGAACAGGTCGCGCTGGATGG
>CAXTEX010000109.1:0-7869 GCA_964243445.1 uncultured Caulobacteraceae bacterium
CGACGTTGGCGATGGAGCTGTCCAGCGTCGTCATGAAGGTGGCGATGGAGATCACACCCAGGATCAGCCAGGGATTGCGACCGCCCGCGACCGAGCGCGCGGGCGTCCAGCCGCCGCCTGCGACCGCCGCCGCCACGCTAGCGGACCCTGACCTTGGGCTCGACCGACAGGCCCGGGCCGAGCGGGCATTCCCTGGGCACGCGGTCGAGCACGATCTTCACCGGCACGCGCTGCACCACCTTGACGAAATTGCCCGTGGCGTTCTCCGGCGGCAGCAGGCCGAACGCCTGGCCCGAGCCGCGCTGGATGCTGTCCACATGGGCGGTGATGTCGGCTTCGGGACAGGCGTCCACATGCACGGTGACGGGCTGGCCCGCGCGCATGTGGGCGAGCTGGGTCTCCTTGAAATTGGCCGTGATCCAGGTCCGCAGGGGTACGATGGCCATGATCTGGGCGCCCGGGTTGACGTAGGCGCCGACGGCTATGGTGCGCTGGGCGACCGTGCCGGCCTCGGGCGCATAGACGGTGGTATAGCCGAGGTTCAGGCCTGCCGTGCGGATCTGGGCGTCGGCGTTGGCCTCCTGGGCGCGACCGGAGGCGATCTGGGCCTGGGTCGCCCCCGCCTGGGCGCCGGTGGCGTCGATCTGGTGCTTGGCGGCCAGGGCCTGGCGCGAGGCGGCGTCGCGCTGGGCGGCGGTGCTCTGCGCTTGCGACTCGGCCTGGTCCAACTGCTGCTGGGAGACGGCGTTGGGATTGACGCCTTGCAGCGTGCGGTAACGCACCAGATCGCGGGCCGCCTCGGCCGCCTGGGCGGCCATGCTCGCCGCCTGAGCGAAGTTCTGGGCGTAGGTGGCCTGGCTCACCTGCAGCTGGGCTGCGTTCTGGTTCAGGGTCGCCTCGGCCTGGGCGATCTGAGCCTGTGCGGCGGCCTTCTGCGACTGGGCTTGGGCGATCTGGGCCTGCTGGTCACGCGGATCGATCTGGATGACCGCCTGTCCTGAAGCGACGCGCTGGTTGTCCTCCACCAGCACCTTCAGGACGCGCCCAGATATCTGCGGGGCCAGGCGCACGAGATGGGTGTCGACGAAGGCGTCGTCGGTGGACTCGAAGCTGCGGCCGTGCAGCCAGAGCAGCATTCCTCCCACAAGCAGCGCGAGCACCGCGATCCCCAGGACGGCCAGGGTCGCCGGCCGCTGCAGCAGGCCTTTCTTCTTCGGCTTTTCGCCAGCGCCCTTGTCGCCTTCGTCTCCACCTTCGGAGCCCTTGGCTGGGGTCGCCTCGTCCGGTGCGGCGTTGTAGCTGCGAGGATCGCGCACCGACCCCCCGCCGCCCTGCTCTCCCTCGATCCTGGAGCCTTCCTCGGCCATCCAAGTCCCTCAGCACTCGCCACACTCGACGATTCGCTTCTATAGGCCGGCTTCCGTGACGGCAAACCCGTAAGGGACTTCGGGGAAATCAAACCGTCATGAGCTGCAAAACGGGCGACTTCCCCGTCCGCAACCCCGTTTAAGCTTAGTCTGCGAGTGGCGCTTGCACGCGACGCTCGCCTTGCGCGACGAACGTTTTCCCGCTCCGCACATTGTTGACGTCAAGCGCAGCCGTTAGAGAGCTGTGGACGACTGGAGATGCCGGGTGCTGCGAGCGACGCTTCTGATCACCGCTCTGTCCATTGCGACAGGGGGCGCAGCCTACGCTCAGTCCAGCCTGGACACCCTGGCCCGCCCGGCCGCTTCCGCAGACGCTCCCACGGTCGTCGATCAGACCGTACCCGCTCCGGCGAGCGGAGTGGCGATTTCAGCCAATCCCGATCCGTATGAAAAGCTCAACCGTCGATCCTACAAGATCTTCGTATTCATCGACAGCAAGGCGGTCCGACCGGCGGCCGTCTTCTACGCCCACGCGGTGCCGCATGTTGTGCGCAAGGGCCTGCACAATGTGATCCAGAACGTCGGCGAGCCGGTGATCTTCTTCAACGACGTGGTCCAGCTCCACCCCAAGGCGGCCGCCCAGTCGCTTGGACGCCTGGCCGTGAACTCGACCATCGGGATTGCGGGCCTCACCGACCCAGCCACAGGCTACGGCATTCCCTATCACGAGAACGGCTTCGGAACGACGCTCGGCCGCTATGGCGTCCCGACCGGACCCTTCCTGTTCATCCCCGTGCTCGGGCCTTCGGACGTGCGTGACCTGGTCGGCAGCGGCGTGGACACCCTGAGCAGTCCGTTCACCTGGATCCAGTACACCGGCAGCACGGCGGTCAACATCTCGCGCACCGTGGTTGCGGGCGTCGACACTCGCTCCAACGCAGACGCCCAGCTCAAACAGGTCACGTCCCTGGCGACGGACCCGTATGCAAGCCTTCGTTCGCTCTATCTCCAGAACCGTCAGGCGCAGATAACCGGCGGCAAGGTCAATGTGAACGACCTGCCTGACTTCGGTCCGGAGCCGTCGGGGACCAACCAGGCGGGGCCCAACCAGGCGGGGACCGCTGGCGCGCCTGAGGCCGCCATCGGCCCTGCCGGCGCCGCCGCCGCCCTGCCGAGCAGGGCCGCGCCAACGACGGCCCAGCCTTCACAGCCCGTCCCTCCGCCCCAGCCCTGACCGATCGGCTGCCCGGCTGATCGCGCAGGGCTGAGCGTCAAACCTGAGGATCGCCCCATGGCCGACATCCGCCGCGTCACGCCGGCCTTCGCCGTGGCCCCGCAGCTGGCTCCCGAACAGCTCGTCGAGGCGGCGTCGCAGGGCTTTCGGCTGCTGATCAACAACCGTCCGGACGGCGAGGCGGCGGGCCAGCCCTCGAGCGCCGCCATGGCCGCCGCCGCCCACGCCGCGGGCATGGACTATGTGCACATCCCGGTGATCGGGCGCGCGCAGCCGGTTCAGATCGAAGCCATGCACGAGGCTGTGAGCGGCGCGGCGGGGCCGGTGCTGGCCTTCTGTCGCTCGGGGACGCGCTCCATCACCCTCTGGGCTCAGGCTCAGGTCGGACGCGGCGGCCCGCCGCGTGAAGAGCTGCTGCACCTGGGCGACAAGGCGGGCTACAACCTGTCGGGCTCGATCTGAGGCCGGCCGAAACGGCTGAAAGCGTCAAGACCATGGGGGCCAGGCCCTCCCCCGGCGTGCTCGTCCTCATCGTCTGCCTCGCTGTGCTTGTCGCCCTGGCCGCCTGGGGAGCCTGGGCCTCCTGGCGCATGGCGGGCGATGCGGCCATGAGCGTGCACGGCTGGATCGCCATGGGATTGGCGGGCGGCGTTACCGCGCTTCTGACCGGCGGCTTCGCCTGGCTGGCCTTCTATTCAGCGCGTAAGGGCTTCGACGACGACCAGGAGTATTGAGGGCTTTCCAAGCCGCAGCCGGCGCGCCACCCTTACGGGCGATCTTCAGTGCCGAGTCGCCGGACCCATGACCGACAGCCCTCCCTCCCCGCCCGGCGCGCCCCTCAACGCGGCCTGGGCTCAGCGTTTCGGCGTCGACTCGCCTTCTCAGGAGCTGGTATCCGCGGCGGAACTCGCGTCGCAGCTTTCAGCGCGCCTCTGCCACGACTTCGTCAGCCCGGCGAGCGCCATCGTCTCCGGCCTCGACCTGCTCGAGGACCCCGCCGCGGCGGACATGCGCGAAGACGCGATGAACCTGATCGCCACCTCCGCCAAGAAGCTCGTCAGCCTGCTGGCCTTTTCCCGGGTGGCCTTCGGCTCCTCGGCGGCGGCGGAGAGCTTCGACACGCGTGAGCTGGAGAAGCTGACCCGCGGCGTCTACGATCACGTTCGCCCGCAGCTGACCTGGCGCGTGGCGCCGCCGGTCCTGGCCAAGGGCCCGGCGCGGGCGCTGCTGAACCTCGCCCAGATTGGCGCCACAGCCCTGCCCACCGGCGGCATGGCCACTGTGAGCGCCGCGGTGCAGGGCTCCGACGTCGTGATGGCGGTGGAGGCCGAAGGCGCGCGCGCTCGCCTCCGCCCCGAAGTGGTCCAAGGCCTGCGCGGCGAGAAGCTGGACGGCGGCCTGGGCGGCCATTGGGTGCAGGCCTACTTCCTGCACCAACTGCTGAAATCTGTGGGCGGCAGGCTGGACCATGTGATCGCCGACGACAAGGTGGTCCTGCGGGCCAGCGCACCTGCGGCCTGAGGTTGGCGACGTGTGGATAGCGGGGTATCGCTCCCTGGGTTGCACCGCTCCTTAACCAGGCGCGCCTAGGCTCCAGGGAGGCGTGCGGCGTGCCGCGCCCACGCAGCGGTGCGATGCATATGAACGATCTCGCTTCCCAGCCGCTCGCCCGATCGGCGGCGTCCAAGATGTGTCTGGTGGTCGACGACAGCCGGGTGGTGCGCAAGGTGGCGCGCCGTATCCTGGAGGCGCTCGACTTCGAGACGGCCGAGGCCTGCGACGGCTCCGAAGCTCTGGCCTTCTGCCGCACCGCCATGCCGGACGCCGTCCTGCTCGACTGGTCCATGCCGAACATGGATGGGTTGGAGTTCGTCGCCCGGCTCCGCAGCGAGCCCGGAGGCGAGCACCCCGTCGTGGTGTTCTGCGCCGCTGAGAACGAACCCGCCCGCATCGCCGAGGCGCTCGCCCACGGCGCTGACGAGTACATCATGAAGCCTTTCGACGGCGACATCGTCGCCTACAAGTTCAGCCAGGCCGGCCTGCTGTGAACGCCGAAGACCTCGCCCATCTCGAAAGCCTGACGCGGGAGCGTTGCGGCTACGGTTTGCGTGGCGACAAGGCCTATTTCGCCGAGAGCCGCCTCGGCGGCCTGGCGCGACGGGAGGGCTTCGAGTCGGTCGCCGCCCTGCTTGAGCGCCTGCACCAAGGGGCCGACGACAGGCTCGCGACGGCGGCCATGCAGGCGCTCGCCGTCACCGATACCGCCTTCTATCGCGACGGAGCCACCTTCGAGCGGCTCCGCGACCAGGTGCTGCCGAGCTTGGCCGGCGAGAACGGCGAGCACGTGGTGCAGGTCTGGAGCGCCGGCTGCTCCACCGGCCAGGAGCCCTACTCCCTGGCCATGCTGGCGGAGGATCACAGCTCGCCGCTGCGTCTGGAGATCGTGGCGACAGACCTGTCCGAACGCGTGCTGGAGAAGGCTCACTCGGGCCTCTACACCCAGTTCGAGGTCCAGAGGGGCCTGCCCATCCGCATGCTTCTGAAGCATTTCGAAAAGGCGGGGGAGATGTGGGCGATCGCGCCGCGCCTGCGCTCCGCCGTGCGCTGGCGCCAGCTCAACCTGGTCGAGGAGCGGCCGAGCCGGCGTACGTTCGATCTGATCCTGTGCCGCAACGTGCTCGGCTATTTTGATGCGACGACACGCGAGCGGGTGCTGACCCGCCTGACCGCCGCGCTTTCGCCCGGCGGCTATCTGGTGCTCGGCGCGGGCGAGGCCACGCCGGCAGGGCTCCAGGACACGGGTGCAGGCGTGTTCCAGCGTCCCGGCGACCCGACGCGCGCCGTGGCGGCGGCCTAGAGACTGCGACGACGCCTTGACCCACGGCCGCCAGGCGGCGCTAAAGCGGCATGGCGCGACCTCCCGGCGTGAGCTTCGGCAAGGACCTCCGCTGGCGGTTGGAGGCCCTGGGCTTCGATCTCCTGAGCGCGGCGCTGCGCCCCTGGCCGATCGCCTGGGTCTCGGGCCTGGGCGGCCGGCTCCTCCGCTGGCTCGGCCCGTTCACCGCCGCCCACCGCCTCGCGGACGTCAATCTGCGCCTGGCCTTCCCCGCGATGAGCCTCGACGAACGGCGCCGGCTGCTGACGGAACAATGGGACAACCTCGGCCGGACCTTTTTCGAGTTCCCCCTTTCCGATCGCCTGACTCCTGCAACCGGACGGGTCGAGGTCGAGGGCATGGAGCGGTTGCAGGCCCTGGCGCGCGAGGGACGCGGCGCGGTGCTGATCTCAGGCCACTTCGCCAACTGGGAGGTAATGGCGGCGGTGATCGTGGCGAGCGGGCTGGACTGCCGGGTCACCTACCGCGCCGCCAACAACCCCTACATAGACCAGCGGATCATCGAGGGGCGCGCCCGCTACGGCGTCAAGCTGTTCGCGCCCAAGGGCGGCGCGGGATCGCGCGACCTGCTCATGACGCTGAAGGCCGGCCAATCGGTGGCCTTCCTGAACGACCAGAAGTTCAACGGCGGGACCGCGGCGCCCTTCTTCGGCCGCACCGTCCACACCGCCGGCGCGCCGACGCGGGTGGCGATCCGCTTCGGCGGCGCGCTCCAGCCCATGTCGGTGCAACGCCTGCCGCGCGCGCGCTTCCGCGTCGTGATCCACGAGCCGTTGCGCCTGGAAGACACCGGTGACCGCGACCGCGACGTGGAGGCGGGCGTGCGTCAGGTGAACGCCTTCGTGGAGGCTCGCGTGCGCGAGCGGCCAAGCGAGTGGTTCTGGGTCCACAGGCGCTGGCCGAACGAGGCTTATGCAGAGCTGGCGGCCGGTGGCGAGGAGCCCGGGACCGCCTGATCCCAGGTTCCGCTCACCCCTGCGGAAGCGGGAAGCTCTGCATCGAGCCTCGTGCGTCCTTCGAGACGCCCCTTCGGGGCTCCTCAGGATGACGAGTCAGCCACCGTAGCCTTCCGGCATCTCGTCCTCGGCGAACAGCTCTTCCTTGGACACCGGGGTGTCCTCCACCTGGGCGCGCTCCAGGATCAGATCGACCACCTTCTCCTCATAGATCGGGGCGCGAAGCTGGGCGGAGGCCGAGGGATTGTCGCGGAAGAACTCGAAGGCCTGCTGCTGCTGTTCGCGCGGGTAGCGGCGGATCTCGGCGAACAGGGCCTGCTGCATCTCCTGTTCGGACACCTGGACGCTGAAGCGCTGGCCGATCTCGGCCAGCAGCAGGCCCAGGCGCACGCGCCGCTCGGCGATCTTGCGGTACTCCCCGCGCAGCTGCTCTTCGGGCTTGTCCTTGTCCTCGTCGGACAGCTCGCCTGAGGCCCGCTCCTGCTCCACCTGGGCCCAAATGGCGGAGAACTCGTTCTCCACCATGCCGGGGGGCAGGTCGAAGGCATGGTTCTCGTCCAGCACGTCGAGCAGGGCGCGCTTGGCCTTGAAGCGGCTGGCGGCGGCGTACTGCTGGCCGGCCTGGTTGCGCACCGCCTCCTTCAGCGCCTCCAGCGTGTCGAAGCCGACCCGCTTTGCGAGTTCGTCGTCGAACGCTTCGTCGGCCTTGGGCGCGCGGACCTCCTTGAGCGTGGTCTCGAACTCCGCCGCTTTCCCGCGCAAGGCTTCGGCGTTGTAGTCGTCCGGAAAGCTGACCTTCACGGTCACGGTCTCGCCGGGCTTGGCGCCCTGCAGCTGCTCCTCGAAGCCCGGTATGAAACGACCGGAGCCAATGACGATCTCGCTGGCTTCGGCTGTGCCGCCCTCGAAGGCCTCGCCGTCGATGCGACCGACGAAGTCGGCGACCACCATGTCGCCGTCCTGCGCCGCCTCGCCCTCGGCGCGGGCCTCATAGCTGCGGTTGGACTCGGCTATGGACTTGAGCTGCTCCTCGACTTCCTCGTCGGAGACGGCGTGCACCGGACGCTTCAGCGTGATGGTGGTGACGTCCATCGGCTCGAAGTCCGGCATCACCTGAACAGCGAGGTCGTAAGCCAGGTCGGCCTGGCCGGCGAGCACGCGCTCGATGTCGGTCTCGTTCAGCTTCAGGTCGGGCGAGGCGGCGACGCGCACCTTGGCCTCGTCCAGCGCCTTCTGCTGGCTGTCGTTCAGCGCCTCCTGCACGATCTCGCTCATAAGCGACTTGCCGTACATGCGCTTGACGTGAGCGGCGGGGACCTTGCCGGGCCGGAAACCCTTGATGTTCATCCGCGGGCGCAGTTCGGCGATCTTGGCCTCCAGCTTGTCGGCCAGGTCCTGCATGGGCACGGTGACGCC
>CAXTEX010000110.1:0-7789 GCA_964243445.1 uncultured Caulobacteraceae bacterium
ACCCTGCCACGCCTCGTCCTTCGACAGGCTCAGGATGAGGCGACTGCCGAGCTGCGGCTACGAGGTCTGGCCCGCTGAATGGGGCCTGTTGCGGGAGAACAGCTCCCTGCGCCCATCGGCATGTCGGCATGTCGGCATGTCGGCATGTCGGCATGTCGGCTTCTAGCGCACAGCACGACACAGCCGAGGGCGAGTTTCTGGCACCGGATCAATACGTACTCACGACCCAAGGCGGACGTTGTAGAAGGGCTACTAAGCAGCCGCCTCGCATGCGTGCAGCGCGTCTAGAGACAAGCCATCAAGATAAGCGTTGCCCGATGGCAGAGCGTAGCGGCGAAGCTCCTCTATCAACGACTTATCAGAGAGAAGTTCAGCGGCCTCAAAGACAGGGGCCGTCACTGCACCGGACGCGAGCGCCCGTTGAACAAGGGGGAGGGCGAGCGCCGGTGCCCGCTGGGCCAGTCCGACAAGCGCCTCGCCTCTAGCCGCCGCGCACGCGTCCTGTGAAGCGACCCTCAGAAGGGCGGCCCGAACATTCGGAGTGTCGAAGTCCTGCTGTGACAGCAGTAGAGCCGCCCAGTCACGGTTTACTGGGTCCGCATCCTCCGTGAAAGCAATGAGTTGGTTGAGGTTAGCAGCGCCCTGTTCACCAATGAAGGAGACGGTCTCGTCCACGACAGCTTTCAGGAAGTCAGCGTGAGGGTGGTAGCGATCTGACATGCCCTCAGAATTGCACTGGATCGGTTCGTCGGCAATGCGGGAGAAGCCTCCCGGCTGAACACGACCTTAATCGAACTCTCACAGTGCCAGTTTCCGAGCCAAAATCCACCCTCTCGAAAACCAGAGATTCTGAGACGGTCGTGCTCTGTCCGCTTCCTGGACGAGCGCTCCCGGTGACACCCGACCCATAGCAGAAGTTGCGAACATGCGCTTCGCGTAGGCAGGAGGAGCGAGTATCATCATGGGATGGGTCTGCCAGCCTTCATCTCCGAAACTAGAAGCCGCTGGGCAGGGCTGATCCAGTTGACGTTCCTGGAGGCGAACAGCCGCAGCAAAAGACGCTTTTCCGGGATAGCACGGGGCCGCAGAGTAACAACTGCCATCTCGTTGTGGGCTATTGCACCCGCACTCCCATTGATTGGACTAGGCCTTCTAGGCTTCGGACGTGGACCTCTGTGGTGGATGTTCTTTGCTATTGCTGCGTCTTGGGCTGCTCTGCTGCTTGTCTTTATGTTAAGTGCGGGAGCCATTTCGATCTACCGGGCTGCGCGGCTCAGGCTGGCGATGGAGCGAGATGGCCTTTCTCGATATCCGCGTTACCCAAGACCCCTGCGCAGCCTGCGACCTTAAGACTGCTAGCCACCCTGAAAATGGCTATAGCTGTCAACCGTCATGCTTCGGCATAACCTTTGGGAGCAACAAGCTTGCGCCATCCCGTCCTGAGGATCACCGGATACCTTCTTACCGGCGTTGTGGTGCTCGGACTATGCTTAACGGTCGTCGCTGCGGCATTGTCCAATCGCCCATTCTACGGAATGAACTACAAGGGTCTACCTCTCGGCACCTACTCGACTTTAGCGGTGCTGATCCTTGGGGCCGTTATCGGCGTGATCTGTCTATGTAAATGGGCATTCCGACAGGCACAGCGACGCCGGGCCTAGACGGTCGAATTGCGCCTGCCATTGCCATGGCAGGATTCCACCCACAGCGGTAATCAGAAAGGTCCGCTTCCGGCGCTACCCCAACCCGCCCGCCGCATGCAGCCGCGCGCCGTTCTCCTTCAGCCAGGCCCGCGCCGCCGACGGGTCGCCGTACAGCCGGCGGACCAGCGCCCAGAACTGCGGGCCGTGGTTGGCCTCCAGCAGGTGGGTGCATTCGTGGGCTGCGACGTAGTCCAAAACCTCGGGCGGGGCGAGGACCAGACGCCAGGCGTAGCGGATCGAGGCCGGGGCGCCGGCGTGGGTCGCGCGACAGGAGCCCCAGCGGGAGCGGGCGTCCTGCAGGGCCAGGGCCGGGAGCGGCTGGCCCAGAGCGGCGCAGTGCACGGCCGTGCGCTCGGTCAGCCGGGCCAGGGCCTCGGCGCGCAAGCCCCGCTCCACCGCCCGGGCGAAGGCCTCGCCCTCGCCGGACGCGATCAGGCGGGCGGGCTCCGCCCCGGTCGCGGGCCTGAGCGTCGGGCGGATGCGCATGGCGGCGCGCTCCAGCCGGCAGGGCCGGCCCGCCACCTCGATCACTGCGCCCGGATGGAAGGCTGTCGCAGGAGGCAGGTCCGCGAGGCGCGCCGCGATCCAGTCCGCGCGGCTGCGGGCGAAGGCCAGCGCCTCGGGCAGGCGGCGCAGGCTGGGCGCGGTGGCCACCACCTCGCGCCGGCCGGGATGCAGGCGCAGGCCGATGCGGCGCGCCCGGGCGTTCACCGCCAGCCGCACCGGCCAGCCCGCGACGTCCACCACCTCGCCCGGCTTCAGGGCGGGCGCTCTGAGCGCAGGGGGCGAACGGCGAAACAGCATCGGGGGCGCTTATGCCACGAAAGCGCGAGTCGCCGTCTTCCCCTCCCCTTCGCTTCGCAGGGAAGGAGAAGACGCTTGCCGCTCCGCGAGCCGCGGCGGACAAGGCGGGGCCATGAGCGCCGTCATCGCCTTCGACAACCCCTACCGTCACGGCTTCGTGCGGTTGGGCGCCTGCGTGCCGCGGCTCAAGCCCGCCGACCCCGCCTATAACACCGACCGGATGCTGGCGCTGGCGGCGCGGGGCGACCAGGCCGGCGCGGCGGTGCTGCTGTTCCCGGAGTTGGGGGTCAGCGCCTACGCCATCGACGACCTGCTGCTGCAGGAGGCCCTGCTCGACGCCGTCCAGGTCCAGCTCGCCCGGCTGGTGCAGGCGAGTGCGACGCTCGCGCCCGTGCTGGTGGTCGGCGCGCCGCTGGCGCACCAGGGGCGGCTGTTCAACACAGCGGTGGTGATCTCCCGCGGCGCGGTGCTGGGCGTGGCGCCCAAGCTCTACCTGCCCAACTACCGCGAGTTCTACGAGCGGCGCTGGTTCGCCTCGGGCCGCGGGGTGACGGGCGAGGCGATCGCGGTGGCGGGGGGGCTCGCCCCGTTCGGGCTGGACCTGCTGTTCCAGGCGCAAGGGCCGGCAGGCTTCACCTTCCACGTGGAGATCTGCGAGGACGTCTGGACGCCCGCCCCGCCGAGCTCGGCGGCGGCGACGGCGGGGGCGGAGCTGCTGCTGAACCTGTCGGCCAGCAATGTGGTGATCGGCAAGGCCGACACCCGGCGGCTGCTATGCGCGTCGCAGTCGGCGCGCTGCATCGCCGGCTACGCCTACTCCGCCGCCGGCCCGGGCGAGTCGACCACCGACCTAGCCTGGGACGGCCATGCGGCGGTGTTCGAGATGGGCGCCGTCCTGTCTGAGACCCAGCGCTTCCCCCGCGACGACACCTTGTGCCTGGCCGATGTGGACGTGGGCCGCATCCGCCAGGAGCGGCTGCGCACCGGCAGTTTCGGCGACGCGCTGAGCGAGACCGCATCCGCCCGCCCGCCCTGGCGGCGCATCGGCTTCGGCTTCGCGCCGCCGACCGGCGCGCTCGCCCTGGAGCGGACGGTGGAGCGCTACCCCTACGTGCCGTCGGACCCCGCGCGGCTGGCGCAGGACTGCTACGAGGCGTGGAACATCCAGGTGCAGGGGCTGACCGAGCGGCTGCGCGCCACGGGCTTGTCACGGCTGGTGATCGGGGTGTCGGGCGGGCTGGACTCCGCCGAGGCGCTGGTGGTGGCGGCCAGGACCATGGACCTGCTGGGCCATCCGCGCAGCAACATCTGCGCCTACACCCTGCCGGGGTTCGCGACCTCGGACGCCACCAAGGCCAACGCCTGGACGCTGATGCGCTCGCTGGGCGTCACGGCCGCCGAGATCGATATCCGCCCCGCCGCCCGCCAGATGCTGGCCGACCTCGGCCATCCCTTCGCCAGCGGCGAGCCGATCTATGACGTGACCTTCGAGAACGTGCAGGCCGGCCTTCGCACCGACTATCTGTTCCGCCTGGCCAACCAACAGGGCGCGCTGGTTGTGGGCACCGGCGATCTGTCCGAGCTGGGGCTGGGCTGGTGCACCTATGGCGTCGGCGACCAGATGAGCCACTACAACCCCAACGGCTCGGTCTCCAAGACGCTGATCCAGCACCTGATCCGCTTCGCCGCCGGCTCGGGCGAGTTCGGGGAGGAGACCGCGCAGGTGCTGCGCGCCATCCTGGCCACCGAGATTTCACCCGAACTCGTGCCCGCCGACGCGAGCGGCAAGGGCCAGTCGACCCAGACCGTCGTGGGTCCCTACGCGCTGCAGGACTTCAACCTGTTCTATCTGACCCGCTACGGCCTGAAGCCGTCGAAGATCGCCTATCTCGCCTGGTGCGCCTGGCGGGATGCGGACGCCGGCGCCTGGCCCAAGGACATGGCGGACGAGGATCGCCGCGCCTACGACCTGGCCGAGATCAAGCGCTGGCTGGCGCTGTTCCTGCGCCGCTTCTTCGCCAACCAGTTCAAGCGCTCGGCCATGCCCAACGGCCCCAAGCTGTCGTCCGGCGGCTCGCTGTCGCCGCGGGGCGACTGGCGCATGCCGTCCGACGCCTCGGTGCAGGCGTGGCTGGACGAGCTGGAGGCGAACACGCCGGTCGGGTGAACCGAGCGCGCCCGCCGACGTTGCGGGCGGAGGAGATCACACCATGGCCACACCCTATCCCATCATCGGCGCCTCGATCGTCGTCGCCGGCGCCGACAAGCTCATCGGCGACCGCGCCTACAAGACCATGTTCAGCGACCTCGGCTGGTCGCAGGACCAAATGCGCCGGGTCGGCGGGGCCGAGGTGCTCGGCGGCCTGCTGATGATGGTCCGCCCGACCCGCAGACTGGGCGCCGCCATCGTCATCGCCGCCTCCGCCACCGTGCTCGCGGCCGAACTGCAGCACCGCGACATGAAGCTGGCGGCGCCCCGCGGCGGCGTCATCCTCGCCGCCCTCGGCGCGCTCGTGCTGCCGGGCTGATCCCGCCGCCGTCTCGCCCGGGCTTGTTTCTGGGCGAGACGGCGGCGTCAGGCCGCATGGTCCAGCACCGGCTTGGCCCGATAGGGCGCGGCCAGGGCCTTCAGGTCCGCCTCGTCCAGCTTCACGTCCAGCGCCGAGATCGCGTCCGCCAAATGGGCGGCCTTGCTGGCGCCCACGATGGGCGAGGTGATCGCCGGGTTCGACAACACCCAGGCGAGCGCCACCTGCATGTTGGAGACGCCCAGGCGCTGGGCCGCCTGCGAGACCGCGTCCACCACGTCGAAGTCGGCATCGCCGCCGTAGAGCTTGTCCGCAAAGGCGTCGGTGTTGGAGCGGCTGGTCTCGCCGCCGCCGCCCCGCTTGCGGTTGCCGGCCAGGAAGCCCCGCGCCAGGGGCGACCAGGGGATGACGCCGATCCCCTCCGACCGGCAGAAGGGCAGCATCTCGCGCTCCTCCTCGCGGTAGACCAGGTTGTACTGCGGCTGCATGCAGACGAACCGGGTCCAGCCGTGCCGCTCGGCCACCCCGTTCATCTTCTGGAACTGCCAGGCGTACATGGTCGAGGCGCCGATGTAGCGGGCCTTGCCGGCGCGCACCACGTCGTGCAGCGCCTCCATGGTCTCCTCGATGGGCGTGCGGGGATCGAAGCGGTGGATCTGGTAGAGGTCCACATAGTCCATGCCGAGGCGCTTCAGGCTGGCGTCGATGGCGGACAGGATGTGCTTGCGCGACAGGCCGCGGTCGTTGGGCGCCTTGCTCATCGGGTTGAACACCTTGGTGGCCACGACCAGCTCGTCGCGCGGGGCCAGCGCCTTCAAGGCGCGTCCCGTGACTTCCTCGCTGGCCCCGAGGGAATAGATGTCGGCGGTATCGTAGAAGTTTATCCCCGCCTCCCAGGCCTGGCGGAAGAAGGGCCGGCTCTCCTCCTCGGTCAGGATCCAGTCCCGCCAGCTCTTGTCGCCATAGGTCATGCAGCCGAGGCACAGCTGCGAGACCTTCAAGCCCGTGCGGCCGAGATTGACGTACTTCATGGCGGGACTCCTGCCGGCGGAAGGGCGTGCGAAGAACCCTCCGCGGTGCGGCGCGTTCCGATATCGCACCGAGGGCTTGGCCGTGATCATAGAGCGAAGCGGAACGAAGCCCTCGCAGAAGGGGCCGAGCGACTGGTTCACGGGCGTGGTCCGCATCGATCCCCTGTTCTCCCGCTCCCAGCCGGCGCGAACGGCGGCGGCGACCGTCACCTTTGAGCCCGGCGCACGCACGGCCTGGCACACCCATCCCCTGGGACAGTCGCTGATCGTCACCTCTGGCTCCGGACGGGTGCAGCGTGAGGGCGGTCCTATCGAGGACATCCGCCCGGGCGACATCGTCTGGTTCGAGCCCGGGGAGAAACACTGGCACGGCGCGACTGCGACAACCGCCATGACCCACATCGCCATCCAGGAGCAGCTCGACGGCAGGGCGGTCGACTGGCTGGAGCAGGTCAGCGACGCCCAGTACGCCGGCTGACGCTCAGCGCGCCCCGTGCAGCGCCATAACGGCCAAGGCCGTCATTCCAGCCGCCAGAGCC
Source organism: uncultured Caulobacteraceae bacterium (assembly GCA_964243445.1). Lineage (GTDB taxonomy): Bacteria > Pseudomonadota > Alphaproteobacteria > Caulobacterales > Caulobacteraceae > CAHJWH01. The sequence continues at coordinate 6,606 of CAXTEX010000110.1, forward strand.
GTCCACGACACCCATGAGGGCCGCCCGCGCTCCACCACCACCGCCGGCCGCACAGGCGTCTCCGCCAGCCGCGCCAAGCCCTCGGCGATACGCAGCCCGCGTTCCGCCAGCGCCTGCACGCGGCGGGCGGGGGAGAGTTCGCGGCGGACCCAGCGCTCCACCACCGGGCGGGCGGCCACCCAGATGTCGTGGCCAGGGTCTATGCGGCGCGCCACGCCCTCCACCGCCACCATGGTCTTCTGCAGCAGCACCAGTTCCGGGCGCAGGCGCATGCCGAACAGGCCGGTGATCTCGAATAGCTGGCCGAGCAGCCGGCCCATGGAGACCTCGCTGGCCGGCCGGCCGAAGATCGGCTCGCCGACCGCGCGCAGCGCCTGGGCGAAGGTGGCGAGGTCCTGGTCGGCGGGCACGTAGCCGGCCTCGAAATGCACCTCGGCCACCCGCTGGTAGTCGCGCCGCAGGAAGCCGTAGAGGATCTCCGCCAGGAAGCGCCGCTCCGCCGCGCCCAGCCGGCCGACGATGCCGAAGTCCACCGCCTCCAGCCGCGCGGGCGCCGCCACGAACAGATTGCCCTCGTGCAGGTCGGCGTGGAAGACGCCGTGGTCCATGGCCTGGGTCAGGAAACCCCGGGTGACGTGGTCGGCGAGGGCGGGCCGGTCCAGTCCCGGCTGCTGCAGCGACTCCGGCCGCGACAGGGCCATGCCCTGCGCCCATTCCAGCGTCAGCACGCGCCGGCCGACGCCCTCCCAAACCACCTTGGGCGCGTGCATGTGGCCGTCGTGAGCCATCACCTCGCCAAGCTCGCTGGCGGCGGCGGCCTCCAGGCGCAGGTCCAGCTCCAGGTCCAGGGACCGGGCCACGGTGGCGGCGAAGGCCAGCGGCTCCAGCCGGCGGAGCGGCGGGGCGATGCGCTCCGCCAGGCGGGCGGCGAGCAGCAGGGCGCCGATGTCGGCGGCGACGCGGCGCTCCACACCGGGGCGCAGCACCTTGACCGCCACGCGCCGCCCGTCGTGCAGCGTGGCGGGATGGGCCTGGGCCAGGGACGCCGCGGCGACGGGCGGTTCGAAGCTTGCGAACATCGCCTCGACCGGGCGGTCCAGCGCCGCTTCCACCTCGGCGCGGGCCTGCGCCATGGGAAAGGGCGGTAGGCAGTCCTTCAACCGTCCGAGGTCCTCGACGAACAC
>CAXTEX010000111.1:0-7676 GCA_964243445.1 uncultured Caulobacteraceae bacterium
CGCAGGCCACCGCCTCCTCGCCGGTGCACTTCATGTAGAAGCTGGTCTTGCCCTGACGCTGGGCGCGATACATGCGATCGTCGAAGACGCGGGTCAGCATCATCGCCTTGAGGCCCCGGCGCAGGGTTTCCGCATCGATGCGCGGGTTCCAGGGTCCGACCGCAGCGCCTGTCTCGTCCAGGACCCGGATCAGGCCGTAGGCAAGTTCGCGCATCTGCAGCGGCGGGGTGGCGATATCGGGCCGTTCGACGCTTCCGGCGGCGGGAAGCCGCAGGCCCGAGAAGTCGGGCTCGTCGCCCGGCCGGGTCTGGGGTTCGGGCACGTGCAGGCTCAAGGCTTGCGTATTCTTCATGGACTCCACCCGAGACGCCGCGCTTCTGTGTCGCGGCTCATTAGACCCCGGATCATGACAGCTCGGGGTCGGACGCCTGCCTTAACGCGCCTGTCCGTCGAAATCGATCCCGAAATCGGGCGAACGCCGCAACATCATGCCGTCGCGGCGCCAGGGCGCGACGTCAGAGCGCGACGTCAGGGCGCGGCGGCGGGCGAGGGCGTCAGGCTGCGCGGGCCCCGGCGCCGGGGGATAGGCCCTGCATGATGGTGCGGTTCACCTCGATGAGCAGGTCCAGGCTTCCGGAGCCGCGGATGGTCTCGCTGGTGTGGCGGCCCACGAAGATGGACAGCGAGATGATGCTGGCCCGCACGCCCTCGGGCAGCAGGTTGTGGGGGCTGGCGCAGTCGGCCGCCAGCGCAGTCCAGAGCCTGCGATTCCAGTCCAGCGCCGCCACGCGGGTCCTGAGGTCGCCCTTGTCGACGGTGGCGGCGTCCATCAGGGCGCGCGTGACCTCGGCGAACAGGCGGTATTCGGTGTCGCGCGGGCTCTCAGCCCGTTGCGCCGCTTGCTGATAGGCCTGCAGCGACATGGCCCAACCTCTCGTTCTCGTAATCGATCAACTTGCGACACGACATCAGGGCCTTGTAGTAGTTGCCGCCCAAGACATGCCTGGAGACGTTCACGCACTCAGCCAAGACGTCCGCGTTGCGGACGACGCCCATGAAGTCGTTCAGGCGCTGCGAGAAATCGCCAAAGTGGCGGGCGGCTTCGGCTTCGTCGAGATACATCATCATCACCGGGAAGTAGACCCGGCGCGCGGGGGAGTTGGCCTCCTCCGCCTGCATGATGTCCTTCTCGCGCAGGACCGAGGCCTTGTTCTGCAGCACGAGCACGCCGCGCCGGTCCCCGTTCTGGACCACCGCGCCGTTCAGAACGAACTTCTCCCCCGGCTTCAGCGAAAGTTTGAGAGGCATGGATCCTGCTCCCAAAGCGGCGTTCGGCCGCTCTCGCGCTGTCCGGGGCGAGCGTCCATCGCTTAGCCCCGCAGCGCTGAAGCCGGCCTAAAGATTCACGGTTAGCGCCGCGTTAAGGCTGTGGGCGCGAAGCTGTGCGGCGGAGGATCGCCATGGCTGCCGCCCGAGTCTTGTCCGTCGACGTCGCGGCGTCCGACGCCCGGCCCGCGCCGATCCGCGCGCTGGACGCCACGGCCGGCGCCGATCCCGTGCGCAAGCTCACCCTCGCCCTGGCTGAACTCAAGGCCCAGGCGATCCTGCCGCTGCTGTCGGCGGCCCTGGACGCGACGAACGCGGGGCGCATAGCCGAGGCCCTGCAGCTCACCGGCCAGGTGCTTGAGGCCGATCCGGCCTGCGGCCTGGCCTGGCACGTGGTGGCGCTGTGCCGCGAGCGGGGCGGCGACCTGAACGGGGCCCTGGCGGCCTATGAGACGGCGCTGCAGCTTGATCCCGACGACGCCGACCTCGCCAACGATCTCGGCCGCCTGGCCATGCAGATGGGCCTGTTCGAGGTCGCCGAGCAGCTGTTCCGCCACTTCATCGCCGAGCGGCCCGGCGCGGTGGACGGCCCCAACAACCTCGCCTGCGCCCTGCGCGAGCAGCTCCGCTACGGCGACGCCCTGGAGGTGCTGCGCCCCGCCATCCAGGCGCATCCCGCCAGCGCCCTGCTCTGGAACACCCTGGGCGCCATGGTGGCCGAGCAGGGCGATGTCGACGGCTCGCTGGTCTTCTTCGACGAGGCGATGCGGCTCGACCCCGCCTTCGCCAAGGCGCGCTACAACCGCGCCAACATCCGCCTGTCGCTCGGCGACCCGTGCGGCGCCCTGGACGACTGCGAGACTGCGCTCCAGGCCCCGCTCGTGAGCGAGCCGGAGCGGGCCATGATGGCCTTCGCCCGCTCCACCATGCTCGTGGCGGCCGGTCGCCTGGCCGAGGGCTGGGACGCCTACGAGGTGCGGCTGGAGCCGCGCCATACCGACGTCACCCATTTCGTCACGGACGCCGCAGCCTGGACGCCGCAGACCGACCTGGCTGGGCGCGAACTGCTGGTGTTCGGCGAGCAGGGGCTGGGCGACGAGGTGCTGTTCGCCAACCTGCTCCCGGACCTGCTCGACGCCCTTGGACCGGACGGGCGGCTGGTGCTGGCGGTGGAGCGGCGGCTTGTCCCCCTGTTCCAGCGCAGCTTCCCCCAGGCGGAAGTCGGCGCCCACGCCACCTTTCGCGTGGAGCACCAGTCCGTGCGCACCGCCCCCTTCGCCCGCGACCGCACCTTCGAGCTCTGGGCGCCCATGGGATCGCTGCTGCGCCGCTTCCGCCGCGCCGTGTCCGACTTCCCGCCCCGGCGCGCCTTCCTGCAGGCCGATCCGGAGCGGGTCGCTTCCTGGCGCGCGACCCTGGAGGCGGACGGTCGACGCAACGTCGGACTGTTGTGGAAGAGCCTGGCGGTCACCTCGCAGCGGTCGCGCTTCTATGCGCCTTTCGAGGCCTGGGCGCCGGTGCTGGCCACCCCGGGCGTGCGCTTCGTCAACCTGCAGTACGGAGACGGCGCGGCCGAGCTCGCCCGGGCGCGGGACGAGTGGGGCGTCGACATCTGGACGCCTTCAGGCCTCGACCTTAAGGACGACCTGGACGAGGTCGCCGCCCTGACCCGCGCGCTCGACGTCGTGATCGGGCCGGCCAATGCGACGATCAACATCGCCGCAGCCTGCGGGACGCCTTGCTGGTTCGTCTGCCCGCCGGGCGGCTGGCCGATGCTCGGGACCGACCGCTATCCCTGGTATCCGACTGCGCGGGTGTTCAGCCCTCCCGGCTTCAATCGCTGGGCGCCGGTCATGGCCGAGCTGGCCGCGGCCCTGCGCCAGGACGCCTCGCCCGCCGCTTGACCGGGCCGCCGCCTGCGGGCTTATGTCGCCGCAAAAGCTTGGGAGACATGCGGAATGAGACGGTTGGCGGTCGCGCTTCTCGCGCTGGCGGGTCTGTCGTTGGGCCTCGCGCCCGTGGCGGCGAACGCCCAGGACAAGGCCAAGCCCGCGATCACCAAGGAGCAGCGCGACGCGGGTCTGAAGGACGCCCCCGCCGCGGTCCAGAAGGCCAATCTGACCTGCACGGTGAGCGACGCCTACTTCCTCGGCAAGTCGAACAACAGCGACAAGGCCAACATCTACGAGGTCGCCTGCCAGCAGGGCCAGGGCTACATCGTGCTGTCCGGCGCGAGCGGCGCCAAGGTCTACGACTGCCTGGCCGTGGTCGGTCAGTCGCTGGCCTGCCGCCTGCCGGCCAACGCCGATCCCAAGCAGGCGCTGAAGGCCTACATCGTTTCGGCGGGGGTGACGTGCACGCCGACCAACGCCCGCTACCTGGGCGCCAGCGCCACGACCTCCGTCTATGAGGCCGCCTGCCAGGAAGGGCCGGGCTACATCCTCCAGGCCCCCTTGCCGGGGCTGACTGCGGCGACGGTGGCCATCCCCTGCATCCAGGCGACGGGGACCATGGCCTGCACCCTGACCACGGCAGCGCAGAACCAGATGTATCTGGCGGCCCTGGCGGCCAAGGCCGGGCGCACCTGCCAGATCTCGGCCTCCCGCTACATGGGTTCCGACACGAAGACCGGGACGGCCTATTATGAACTCGGCTGCGGCGCGCAGCCCGGTTTCGTCCTGGGCGCCAACAAGACGGGCGGGGTGGATCGGGTGCTGAGCTGCACGGAGGCCAAGAGCCTGGCCGGCGGCTGCACCCTAACCGACGCGACCAAGGTGGCGGCCCAGGAGACCGCCGACTACACCCGCCGCGCCAAGGCCGCAGGCTTCAACTGCGACGTGTCCAAGACCCGGTCTATCGGCCAGGACGCCTCCGGCGGCGCTGTGGTCGAGCTCGCCTGCTCCAATCGGCCGGATGGCATGGTGGCGGTGTTTCCCGTCGCCGCCGCGGGCCGGGTGCAGCTGGTGGACTGCGTCAGGTCCGGCGAGTTCGGGCAGAACGGCGCCTGCCAGCTGACCACGCCCACGTCGGTCTACGCCAAGTACAGCGCGGCTCTGGCGGCCAAGGGGCGGTCAAGCTGCAAGGTTTCCGGCGCCCGCTATCTCGGCCGGACGCCGTCCCAGACCGACTTCGTGGAGACGGCGTGTTCGGACGGCAAGCCGGGGTGGGTCGTCGAGCTGACCCAGGGCGACCAGGTCAAGTCGCTGCTGAACTGCGGCCAGGCCAAGGCGGCCGGGCTGGCCTGCCAGCTGCCGACCAACGCAAAAAGCTGAACGACATAGGCCGGTCCGCAGCGTCTGCTGCGGACCGGCCGGAGATTGATCCTCAGCAGCGGCCGCCGACATAGCGGTGATAGTAGCCACTCCAGCGCCGGTGTCCGCGGCAGTAGAACGGCCGTCCACGGTAGGAGCCCAGCACGGCCCCGTAGCCGCCGCCATAGCCGCCCGGGCCGTAGCCGCCGCCGTGGAAGTCGCCGCCTCCACCCTGGTATCCGCCGCCGGGGTGATCACCGCCTTGGTAGCCGCCCCCGCCTTGGCCGCCATACCCGCCGCCTTGATACCCGCCGCCGGGGTGATCACCGCCTTGATAGCCTCCGCCCTGGCCGCCGTATCCGCCGCCTTGGCCGCCTTGCTGGCCGCCCTGTCCGCCGTACCCGCCGCCGGGAGGCTGGGCGGTCGCGCTGAAGCCGAGCGCCAGGGCGCCGGCGAGAGTGAGCGCCGCGGCGGCGCTTCTCGTGGGTTTCGACAACATCTTTTGTTCCTTTGAGTGGAACCGCAACGCGGGGCGAGGCGGTACGATCCTCCGGCGCCCGCCGACTTGAGCCCTCAGTCGACTGCGCCCATGGCGGCCCTGGCCGCAGCCTCGAGCCAGTCGGGAACGTCGAGGGTCACGTCGCGGCCCTCCGCCGTCAGCTGAGCGTCGAGCGAGCGATCGAGCCGCAGCAGCGCCAGGGCTAAGCCGCTGGTCCCCGACGCCACGACGCCGGCCCGGAGCGCGCCGTTCAGCACCTCCGTTCCGGGCGCGGGCGGCGGTCCCTGGAAGCGGATGGGAGCCAAGCGCGATTTGACCACGCCGCGCCGCTTCATGCGCGAGGTCGTCTCCTGGCCGACGAAACAGCCCTTGCGGAAGTCGACCGCGTTCAGCAGGTCCAGGTTCGCCTCCAGGGCGTAGGCGCGGTCGGCGAGGTCGTCTCGGCCGACGTCGGGGACGCCCAGCGTCAATCGCCGCCGCTCGTGGACGCTGCCATCCTGATCGCTGAGGACGCCCGCAGGGACCGGCTGATCCACGCCGCGCCAGCCGAGCGCGCCCAGGCGGGGGTCGCGCCGCCAGCCGGCGCCCGGATCGGCCGCCTCGCCGTGGAGGGCGACGATCCGTCCCTCGACTGCGTCGATCTCCACCTTGGCCCGCAGGCGGTACATCTTCAGCCGGGCGGTCAGGGCGTCGCGGGTCGACGCCGCCACATCGAGCATCGCGCCGTCAGCTTCCGCCAGGACGAACAGGTCATAGAGCAGCCGCCCCTGCGGCGTCAGCAGGGCGGCGTAGCGGACCTCGCCCTCGGTCAGGGTCTCGACGTCCTGGGTGAGCAGCCCCTGCAGGAAGGCGCGCCACGCCTGACCCGTCAGCCGGATCAGCGCCCGGTCGGGCAGCGGCGTATACGCGGGGGTTGCGAAAGCGGGCGCGTCGGAACCAGTCATGGCCGCCATCTGGCCCCGCGCGCGTCAGATCGCCAGGGCGCCGAGGACCTTGGAGGTGGCGCGGGAGCCCTGGCGCAGGAGCCCTGGCGCAGGTACGGATGCGCCGCGATGGCGACTCCGCGCTTCCCCATCCTGTTCATCACCGCGAGCCGGGTCGGCGATGCGGTGCTCTCCTCCGGCCTGATCGGCCGGCTGGCGCAGGAGATGCCGCACGCCCGCTTCACCATCGTGGCCAGTCCCCTGACCGCTCCGCTGTTCCGGGACACGCCGGGGCTGGACCGCGTCATCGCCCTGGAGAAGCAGTCTTTCGGCCGCCACTGGTTTCGACTCTGGCGGCAGGTGCGCGGCCGGCGATGGGGTCTGGTGGTCGACCTGCGCGGCTCGCCCCTGTCGCGGGTGCTGAACAGCCGCCGTCGCGCGATCCACCGCCCGCATCCTGTCGCCATAGAGCCGATCCACAAGGTCATGGAGGCGGCCCGCATCCTCAAGCTGGAAGACGATGCGCCGGACCCGCATCTGTACACCAGCCTCGAGACCGAAGCCGCCGCCGAGGCCCTGCTCGCGGGAGGCTCCGGCCCGATCCTGGCGATCGCGCCCGCGGCCAACTGGGCGGGCAAGACCTGGCCGGCCGAGCGGTTCGCCGTGCTGGCGGCCGAACTGTTGGCGCCGGGCGGCCCGATGGCCAACGGGCGACTGCTGCTGCTCGGCGGTCCGAGCGACCGGTTCGCGGCGGAGGCGGTGCGCCGGGTGATCCCACGCGCCCGCCTGGTCGACGCCGTCGGGCGGGTGGATCTGCTCACCGCCTACGCTCTGCTCAAGCACGCCCGCTTGTTCATCGGCAACGACTCCGGGCTGATGCACCTGGCCGCGGCCGCCGGCGCGCCGACGCTGGGGCTGTTCGGCCCCTCCGACGAGCGGCTGTATGCGCCCTGGGGGCCCAGGGCGCGGGTGCTGCGGGGTCCGCGCGACTTCGCCACCTTCAAGGCCATCGATCCGCAGTTGAACCAGGTCGTCTGCCATATGTTCGACCTGCCGACGCCTTGGGTCGTGGCCGCCGCGCGCCGGCTGCTCGAGGAGACCGCCGAGCCCATGGCCGAGCCGGCTCACCCACCTGCCGCCATTGACGAGTCCGAGCTTGGCTGAGACCTACGACCTGATCGTGCGCGGCGGCGAGGTGGTGAACCACGCCGGGCGAGGGCGCACCGACATCGGCGTGCGCGCAGGCCGCATCGCGCGCCTGGGCGACCTCGGCCAAGCGTCCGCCGGCGAGGTGTTCGACGCTACGGGGCTGACCGTCCTCCCCGGCGTCATCGACACCCAGGTGCACTTCCGCGAGCCCGGGCTGGAGTGGAAGGAAGACCTGGAGACGGGATCGCGAGCCGCGGTGCTGGGCGGGGTGACGGCGACCTTCGAGATGCCCAACACCCAGCCCGCCACCACCGACGCGGCGGCGCTCGCGGACAAGCTGGCGCGGGCCAGGGGCCGCATGCACTGCGACCACGCCTTTTACGTCGGCGGCACGCATGAGAACGCCCGCGACCTCGGTGAGCTGGAGCGGCTGCCCGGCTGCTGCGGCGTCAAGGTGTTCATGGGCGCCTCCACCGGCACCCTGCTGGTGGCCGACGACGCAGGCGTGGCCGAGGTGCTGCGCCACGT
>CAXTEX010000112.1:0-7622 GCA_964243445.1 uncultured Caulobacteraceae bacterium
CAGCCCGCATCGCCTGAGGTGATCGAAGACCTTCGTCTCGCATCCCGACAGCTCCCTTTCGTCCATGGTGCGGTTATCCCCATTGGCCGGGGCGTTGATCAGGGTGAAGATGCGCTCCGGGGCGCTCTCCGCGTCTCGGTGGCCCCCGTCCCGTCGCCCTTCGTCGTCGCGGTCCTGCGCGCAAACGTAGATGGTTGGCTCTGACGGGACGCGGCCGGCGGCGAGGTCGTCGAACTCCGCCGCATAGTCGCCTGAGAAAAAGACGTTATGGCGCGCGAGCGGAAAGCCGGAAGTCCGCGCCACCGTCGCCCAGGTCACCGCGGAAAGCGAGCGCGCCGGATGGCGCGGGCCCGAGACCGCGCCGGCCACCGCAGGACCGAAAGCCCCCTGCGACATCGCAGCCGCATCGGCGTTCACCACGACCGCATCGGCCTCGATCCGCTCGCCGCTGGCCAGCTCGACGCCCGCCGCCCGGCCGCGCTCCACCGCTATGGCCGAGACCGTCTCACCGTAGCGCAGGGTTACGCCGCGGGCGCCGGCCAGGGCGGCGAGCGCTTCGGCCAGCCTCTTCATGTCGCCCTCCACCAGCCAGACGCCCTCCTGCTCCACGTGCGCGACCAGCATCAAGGTGGCCGGCGCCTCGAACGGCGACGCGCCGCAATAGGTGGCGTAGCGGCCGAAAAGCTGGCGCAGGCGCGGGTCCTTGAAGTGGTCGCCGAGCGCCTGCCACAGCGTCTCGTACGGGCGCAGCCGGAACAGAGCGGGCGCATCCTGGAGCGCGATCCGCCAGCTCAGGCCCAGCAGCCCGCAGCGGTCGCGCGTGAGGAAGGTGTCGCGGAGCGTGCGGTAGATGTCCGCCGACTCGGCGGCGAAGGCGCGGTAGCCCTTCGCCTCCCCCGCTCCGGCCAGGGCGCCGATAGCGTCGGCGGAGCGCTCGACATCGGCGAACAGGTCCAACCGCTCGTTCCCGCTCCAGGCGTGGCGAGCCAGCACCGTGGCGGGCTTGAGCGTCACATGGGCGTCGAGCTCGGCCCCGGCGTCGCGGAAGAGGCTGTCGAACACCCAGCGCATGGTCATGATGGTGGGACCGCCGTCGACGCGCGCCTCGCCTACGGCCACCTGATGCATCTTGCCGCCAGGCCCGGGTCCGCGCTCAACCACGGTCACGGCGTAGCCCGCAGTCGCGAGGTCGATGGCGCAGGCGAGACCGCCCATGCCGCTGCCGACCACCACGACCTTTTCCTGCCTCACACCGGCGTCTCCGCGTCCAAGGCGTACATTGATCTGGACGATGGCATGTGTCTAGTTTGAGTTACATCCAGGTTTGTGGGGAGCAGTCCGGCATGTCGGCCACGCTAAGGATCGAAGCGGCGCTGGAAGCCGCAATCGCTGGGATCGAAACCGCTGACGCCCCGCCAAGACTGGCCGCCGCCCTGCGGCACGCCATCTTCCCTGGCGGCGCCCGAGTGCGCCCGCACCTGTGCCTGGCCGTAGGCGCGGCGTGCGGGGCCGACCAGCCGGCCCTCGTCGAGGCGGCAGGGGTGGCTGTAGAACTGCTGCACTGCGCCTCGCTGGCGCACGACGACCTGCCCTGTTTCGACGATGCGGCGACCCGACGCGGGCGGCCGTCCGTGCACGCGGCTCACGGCGAACCGCTGGCGGTTCTGGCTGGCGACGCGCTCATTGTGATGGCCTTCGACGTGCTGGCCGAGGCGGGAGCGACCGCTCCGCACCGCCTGCCCGCGCTCCTTCGCGCCATCACCCGCGGCGTGGGCGCGCCCACGGGCATCGTCGCGGGCCAGGCCTGGGAGAGCGAGCCCTTCACGCCGGTCGAACCCTATCATCAGGCCAAGACGGGCGCTCTGTTCGTGGCCGCCGTCACCGCAGGCGCCATAGCGGCGGGGGCCGACCCCGCGCCGTGGCGCGCGGTGGGCGAGAACCTGGGCGCGGCCTATCAGGTCGCCGACGACCTCGCTGACGCGGTCTGCGAAGATGGGGCCTGCGGCAAGCCCGCAGGCCGCGACGCGGCGCTGCATCGGCCGAACCTGGTGCATCGGCTGGGCTTGCCCGGCGCCTACGCCCGACTGGATCAGCTGGTGGCGAGGGCTGCAGCAGCGGTCCCGGAGTGCGCCGGCGCGCGAGGGCTGCGCAACCTCGTGCAGATGCAAGCCATGAGGCTGACGCCCCAGCGCGCCGCCCTGAGCGCGGCCTGAGGCGCCGGGGTCGGGCGCGATCCATCATGGCGCCCCCATCTCCGCTCGCCGCTCAAATGCAGGCATGAGCCAAAAGTTAGGAGGGTTAGCGCGCTTTGGCTCTTGGCGCGACGCCTGGCTTGGCACCCGCAACCGCCTGTTCGCCGATCCCCGTTTCCAGCGCTGGGCGGCCGACTTCCCGCTGACCCGGCCGGTCGCGCGTGCGCGGACGCGGACGCTGTTCGACCTGGTGGCGGGCTTTGTCTACTCGCAGACACTGGACGCCTGCGTAAGGCTGCGGCTGTTCCAGCACCTGCAAGACGGCCCGCTGACCACCGGCGCGCTCTCCTCCCTGCTTGACCTGCCGTGGGCCGCGACGGTGCGCCTCCTCGGCGCCGCCCAGGGCCTCGGCCTCGTCGAGGCTGCAGGGCCGGACCGTCATGCCTTGGGCGCCCATGGAGCCGCCCTGCTCGGCAATGCCGGCCTTATGGAGATGATCGAGCACCACGCCCGGCTCTACGCCGACCTCGGCGACAGCGTGGGCCTGCTGCGACGGGGCGCGGGCGAGCTGTCGGCTTATTGGCCCTACGCCGTATCCAAGGCTCCGGGCAGCGCGGCGGACAGCGCGGTGGCGGGTTATTCGACGTTGATGGCTGCAACCCAGCCGGCGGTCGCCGCCGACCTCCTGGCCGCCTATCCCGTAGGCCGTCACCACCGCCTGATGGATGTGGGCGGCGGGGAAGGCGGCTTTCTGGAGGCGGCAGGTCGCGCCGCGCCGAACCTGGAGCTGAGCCTGTTCGACCTCCCCGCGGTGGCCGGGCGCGCGCGGACCCGGCTGGGTCGCGCCGGCTTGCTCGACCGCACCACGATCCTGGAAGGCGACTTCCTTTCGGACCCGATCCCCGGCGGCGCCGACCTGATCACCCTGGTGCGCATTCTGCACGACCATGACGAGGCGGGCGTCGCCACCCTGCTGCGCGCCATCCGCGCCGCCCTGCCCGCCGACGGCGCGCTGCTGATCGGCGAGCCCATGTCCGGCGGCCAGCGGCCCGAGCGTGTGGGCGACGTCTATTTCGCCTTCTACCTGCTGGCCATGGGGCGGGGCCGCGCGCGCAGTCCAAAGGAGTTGACAGCCCTGCTCAAGGCCGCCGGCTTCTCCCGCGTCCGCCGACTGCGCACCCGCACCCCCGCCCTCCTGCGCGCCCTGGTCGCGCGACCCTAGTCCTGGAAACCCGATGGATACCCTGGCCGTCGTCATCGAGGCGCCTGAGCGCCTCTCGCTCCGTCGGCTGGAGCTGCAGGACCCCGGCCCCGGCGATGTGGTGGTGGAGGTGGCGTGGAGCGGCATCTCCACCGGCACCGAGCGCCTGCTGTGGAGCGGGCGCATGCCGCCCTTCCCCGGGCTCGGCTACCCGCTGGTGCCCGGCTACGAATCGGTGGGCCGGATTGTGGAGACGGGGGCGGAGGGGCGCGGGCGCATCGGCGAAACCGTGTTCGCGCCGGGGTCGGCGGGGTTCAAGGACGCGCGGGGCCTGTTCGGGGGCGCAGCGCGGCGGCTCGTACTTCCCGCCACTCGCGTAATCCCGGTCCCAGAGGCGCTCGGCGAGCGCGGCGCCCTGATCGCCCTAGCCGCCACCGCGCGGCACGCCATCGCCGGCGGCGCAACGCCCGAGCTCATCGTCGGGCACGGTGTGCTCGGCCGCCTGCTCGCGCGGCTGGCGGTCGCCGACGGCGGCGCGCCGCAGGTCTGGGAAAACAATCCGGTACGGTACGGTGGCGCGGCCGGATATCGTGTCATGGACGCGGAGAGCGACAGCAGGCGGGACTACCACGCCATCTATGACGTCAGCGGCGCTTCGGGCCTGCTCGACACCCTGGTCGGCCGCCTCGCTCGGGGCGGCGAGGTGGTGCTGGCGGGGTTCTACGACCAGCCGCTGAGCTTCGCCTTTCCCCCGGCCTTCATACGCGAGACCCGCCTGCGGGTCGCCGCGGAGTGGACGCCCGCCGACCTGGCCACGACCACCGCTCAGATTGCGTCAGGCGCCCTGTCGCTCGAGGGGCTGATCACTCACCGCGTCCCCGCGACAGAGGCCGCGACGGCCTATCGCACGGCTTTCAATGATCCCGCTTGTTTGAAGCTGGTGCTCGATTGGAGCGGCGTCAGCTGAGGGCAACGGCGACAAAGATGCAGCATCGTACATTTGGATTGACAAGGATGACCGTCAATCTAGGTTGACACATCGAGACGTGTTGAGGCTTAGCCCGTGTCTGTCACCCTGATCGAGCGCCGAGCGTTGAAGGCCGAAGCGGCCATCGAGCCCGATCCCGTGCACACCGGGCCGGTGACCAAGGAAACCCAGGTCATCGCCATCTACGGCAAGGGCGGCAGCGGCAAGAGCTTCGCCCTGTCCAACCTCAGCTACATGATGGCCCAGCAGGGCAAGCGGGTGCTGCTGATCGGCTGCGACCCCAAGAGCGACACCACCAGCCTTCTGTTCGGCGGCAAGAGCTGTCCCACCATCATCGAGACCTCCGCCAAGAAGAAGCTAGCGGGCGAGGAGGTGCGCATCGAGGACGTCTGCTTCGTGCGCGATGGGGTGTTCGCCATGGAGCTGGGCGGGCCTGAGGTCGGGCGCGGCTGCGGCGGGCGGGGCATAATCCACGGCTTCGAACTCTTGGAGAAGCTGGGCTTCCACGACTGGGGCTTCGACTACGTGCTGCTGGACTTCCTGGGCGATGTGGTCTGCGGCGGCTTCGGCCTGCCGATCGCGCGCGACATGTGCCAGAAGGTCATAGTGGTCGGCTCCAACGACCTGCAGTCGCTGTACGTGGCCAACAACGTCTGTTCGGCAGTGGAGTATTTCCGCAAGCTCGGCGGCAACGTCGGCGTCGCCGGCATCCTGATCAACAAGGACGACGGCACCGGCGAGGCCCAGGCCTTTGCGGACGCGGTGGGCATCCCGGTGCTGGCCGCGATCCCCGCCAACGAGGACATCCGCAGGAAGTCCGCCAACTACCAGATCATCGGCACGCCGGGGGGCGAGTGGGGCTCGCTGTTCGAGGGCCTGGCCCAGAACGTGGCCGAAGCCCTGCCCGTGCGGCCCAAGCCGCTCACCCAGGACGGCCTGCTCGGCCTGTTCTCGCCCGAGACGACCGGGGGCGCCTACGTGCTGACGCCGGCCACCCAGGCCGACATGCGCGGCGGCGTGTTCGCCGAAAAGCCCACCCTCGAAGTCGTCTACGACGCGGCCTGATCCGATGACCGAAGGCCTCTCCCGCTCAGGCTTCGACGAAGGCGCCTCCGCCTCGGTGGAGACGGCCGTCGGGAGCGGAGACGGCTCGGGCTGCCACGGCGGCGCAACCACGTTGGCCACCGCGGCCCGCACCGCCGGTAAGTCCGAAGTGCTGGACCGCTACGCCAAAGATTATCCCAAGGGTCCCCACGACCAGCCGCAGAGCATGTGCCCCGCCTTCGGGTCGCTGCGGGTGGGCTTGCGGATGCGGCGAACGGCCAGCGTGCTCTCGGGCTCGGCCTGCTGCGTCTACGGGCTGACCTTCACCAGCCACTTTTACGGGGCCAAGCGCACCGTCGGCTACGTCCCGTTCGACTCCGAGACGCTGGTCACCGGCAAGCTGTTCGAAGACATCCGGGACGCCGTCCACAAGCTGGCCGACCCTGAACTCTACGACACCATCATCGTCACCAACCTGTGCGTGCCCACCGCATCCGGCGTGCCGCTGCAGCTTTTGCCCAAGGAGATCAACGGGGTCCGCATCATCGGCATCGACGTGCCGGGCTTCGGCGTGCCGACCCACGCGGAGGCCAAGGACGTCCTGGCCGGCGCCATGCTGCGTTATGCCAGGAACGAAGCCGAGCAGGGCCCGGTCCAGGCGCCCGCCACCCAGTCCGACCGCCCCACGATCACCCTGCTGGGCGAGATGTTCCCTGTCGATCCGGTGGGCATCGGCATGATGCTGGAGCCCATGGGCCTGGCCGCCGGCCCCGTCGTCCCCACCCGGGAGTGGCGCGAGCTGTACGCGGCGCTGGACTGCGCGGCGGTGGCGGCGATCCACCCCTTTTACACCGCCAGCGTCCGCGAGTTCACAGCGGCCGGGCGCAAGGTGGTGGGCTCGGCGCCGGTGGGCCGCGACGGCACGGCCGCCTGGCTCGACGCCATCGGCGACGCCTGCGGGATCGCCCGGGACAAGATCGACGCCGCCAAGAACCGGACGCTCGGCGCAATCGCCGGCGCCCTGGCGGCCAAGCCGATCAAGGGACGGATCACCGTCTCCGGCTACGAAGGCTCCGAGCTACTGGTCGCACGCCTGCTGATCGAGAGCGGCGCCGAGGTGCCCTATGTCGGCACCGCCTGCCCTCGCACACCCTGGTCCGACCCGGATCGCGACTGGCTCCAGGCGCATGGCTGCCGGGTGCAGTACCGCGCCTCGCTGGAGCAGGACCTGACGGCCTTCGAAGAGTTCGGCCCCGACCTCGCCATCGGCACGACGCCTGTGGTGCAGCACGCCAAGGAGCGCTCGGTCCCGGCGCTCTACTTCACCAACCTGATCTCGGCCCGGCCGCTGATGGGGGTGGCGGGCGCAGGCTCGCTGGCCACCGTGGTCAATGCGGCCCTGGGCAACAAGGACCGCTTCGAGCGCATGAGCGCCTTCTTCGAGGGCGTGGGCTCCGGCGACACCGCGGGCGTCTGGGAAGACACGCCTGTCCTGCGGCCCGAGTTCAAGGCCCGCTACGCCAAGACACAGGCCGCCTTCCGCGCCCAGGAAGAGGCGGTGGGCACATGACCCTGATCCTCGACCACGATCGGGCGGGCGGCTACTGGGGCGCGGTCTACGCCTTTGCGGCCATTAAGGGCCTGCAGGTGATCATCGACGGCCCGGTGGGCTGCGAGAACCTGCCGGTCACCAGCGTCCTGCACTACACCGACGCCCTTCCCCCTCACGAGCTGCCCATCGTGGTCACGGGCCTGGGCGAAGAGGAGCTCGGCCAGACCGGCACCGAGGCCGCCATGAAGCGGGCCTGGAAGACCCTGGATCCGAGCCTTCCCGCCGTCGTGGTCACCGGCTCCATCGCCGAGATGATCGGCGGCGGCGTGACGCCCGAGGGCACCAACATCGCCCGCTTCCTGCCTCGCACCATCGACGAGGACCAGTGGCAGTCCGCCGACCGGGCCCTGACCTGGCTCTGGACCCAGTTCGGCCCGAAAAAGGGGCCCGGCAAGGTGCGCCAGCGGGCCGAAGGCGAGAAGCCTAAGGTCAATATCGTCGGCGCGACTTACGGCATGTTCAACCTCGCCAGCGACCTGGCCGAAATGCGCCGCCTGATCGAGGGCGTGGGCGCCCAGGTGAACATGGTTTTCCCGCTGGGGAGCCACCTCGCCGACGTGCGCAAGCTGGGCGACGCTGAGGTCA
>CAXTEX010000113.1:0-7576 GCA_964243445.1 uncultured Caulobacteraceae bacterium
CGGCGATCTTGGCCTCCAGCTTGTCGGCCAGGTCCTGCATGGGCACGGTGACGCCATAGACACGGCTGAGGCCTTCGCCGGACTTCTGGGTGATCTGCAGCGCCATGTTGGGTCTTCCGCTTCCCCACGGGGCGGCCCGCAGGTCGTCTGAAATGAAGGCGCCGCCCGGAGCCGGAGCCCAGGACGGCGGAGGGCCGCTTGTACTTGAGGCGCGCCGCAGCGTCAAAGCCGCAAGGCGGCGTGGACATTGGTGCGGATGAAAGGACTCGAACCTTCACGCCTTGCGGCGCCAGAACCTAAATCTGGTGCGTCTACCAGTTTCGCCACATCCGCATCGCCGTGCGCTTACTACGCGGCAACCGGCTCCGCCAGGGATCAGAATACGCCGGGCAACAGGCGGAAGCGGGTGTGAGCGCGAAACGCCGCATAGGCCGGATCGCGCCCCAGCAGCCGCTCCTCGGCCAGCAGACGTGCGATCTGGATGGCGAAGCTCAGGCCATAGATGGCCAGGTTCCACAGGTTTGGCGAGAGCAGCAGGAAGCCGATGTGGACGGTGACATAGCCGAGATACATGGGGTGGCGCACAAAGCGGTAGGGGCCGCCGGCCTTGATCCCGCGGTTGGCGGGTACGATGCCGAAGCTGCGACGCAGCGTCAGCTTGGCCCAGACCTGCAACGCCAGGCCCATCAGCAGGATGAGCACGCCCGAGCCGGGCGGAATCAACGGATGGCCGCCTGAGCTGGCGCGCGCCATCAGCGGCCCTGCGGTGGCGGCGAAGGCCAGCAGCCAGTCGCCCGTGCTGTCGGTGACGTTGGCGCTCGACCGCCGGATCAGGATGAACAAGACCACCAGGGCTTCCGAGGCCACCATGATGGCGTTGAACCAATGCCCCTGGTCGACCACGGCGTGGTAGTTGCGCTCGGCGAAGCTGGCGAACAGACCGATCACCGCGGCGCGCTCCAGCAGGTCAAGGGCGCGCGCAGTCGAACCGGACCGGGGGCGCTCCAGGGCGAGGCTGGCCATGGCTGTCTCCCGCGGCGAGATCGCCGCTGGACCTCAGCCTAAGCGGGCAAGGCTGAGAAGCGATTAACCCGCCGGCCTCGTACCCTCCTCCTCCGCGCGCGCCCAGAGGGCCGCAAGCACGGCGGGCAGCAGGCCCGGCAGGTCTTCGGAGATCAGCCCGGGGCCGAAGCTGCGGCCAGCCTCCGCGTGCATCCAGGCTCCGGCGCAAGCCGCGCCGAAGCTGTCCATGCCCTGCGCCCGGAGTCCGGCGATCACCCCCGCCAGCACGTCGCCCGAACCCGCCGTCGCCAGCCAGGGCGCGGCGTTGGTGTTGACCACGGCGCGCCCGTCCGGCGCCGCGATGACCGTGTCGGAGCCCTTCAGCAGCACCACCGCGCCCGCGCGCTCCGCCGCGATGCGCGCTGCGGCGATCCGCTCCGGCGACGCCTTGAGCAGGCCTGGGAACACCCGCTCGAACTCGCCGGGATGGGGCGTAAGCACGTCGTCGGGGGCGAGGGCGGCGAACAGGTCCTCGGGCGCATCACGAAACGAAGTGAGCGCGTCGGCGTCCACCACGAGGGCGGCCTTCGTCGCAGCCAGGGCCAGCAGGTTGGCGCGCGTGGCGGCCCCGACCCCCGCCGCCGGGCCGATCACCGCCGCCTGGGCGTCTTTCGCCGCCTCGCCCAAGGCCTCCGCGTCGGCGAAGGGCTGCAACATGACGGCCTCAAGATGGGCGGCGTTCACCGCCAGGGCGTCTGGGGGCGAGAGCAGCGTCACCAGCCCCGCGCCCGCGCGCAGGCCGGCCCGCGCCGACAGCCGCGCCGCACCCGTCGTCCAGGCCGGTCCGCTGACCACCACCAGCCGGCCGCGGTCGGCCTTGTGGCTGCCACGGCCGGGCCAGGGTAGACGGTCGAGCCAGAGTTCCGGGCCGTTCTCATGCACCCGCAGATCGGCGTCGCCCGAAGACAGGCCGATGTCGGCGACCACCACCTCGCCGCAGAGCGTGCGGCCCGGCTCCAGCACGTGCGCGGGCTTCTTACAATGGAAGGTGACGGTGAGCGTCGCGTGGGGCGCATAGCCCAGCGGCCGGCCCGTATCGCCCGACAGACCCGAAGGAAGATCGATGCAGACCAGCGGCGCCGGCCCGTCCTGCACGGTTTTGAGCAAGTCGCTTGCCGGGGGCGACAGGGGTCGACTCAGCCCGGCGCCGAGCAGCGCGTCTACGACAAGCGTCACGCCATCCAGGCTAAATTCAGAGAGCGTCTGGATGGGACCGTTCCAGGCCCGGGCGGCCTCCGCCGTCGCGCCCCGCAGCGTCGACGGCTCGACCAGGGAGGCGACGACGACGGTCCAGCCCGCCTCGCGCAGGCGCCCTGCGGCCACATAGCCGTCGCCGCCGTTGTCGCCGGGTCCGCACAGCACCAGGGCGCGTCCGGCGGCGAAGCGCAGCTGGATGGCGCGCGCCACCGCTGCACCCGCCCGTTCCATCAGCACGCCCAAGGGCGTACCCGCCGCCCCGGCTGCGCGGTCCGCGGCGCCCATCTGGGCGACCGTGAGGATTTCTCGTCCCGCGCCCGTCGTTTTCATGCGCTCGCCGCCACGCTATGGCGCGCGATCCGCCTGATGCTACACCGCGACAGGGAGAACGCCTGGAACAGGCTCACGGACGAAAAAATGAAAAAGATCGAAGCCGTCATAAAGCCGTTCAAACTGGATGAGGTGAAGGAGGCGCTGCAGGACCTAGGCGTTCAGGGCATGACGGTGCTCGAGGCCAAGGGCTACGGCCGCCAGAAAGGCCACACCGAGCTTTACCGCGGGGCCGAGTATGTCGTCGACTTCCTGCCCAAGATGAAGATCGAGATCGTGGTGGCCGACGACGAGGTCGAGCGCGTGGTGGAGGCGTTGATCAACGCCGCACGCACTGGGCGCATCGGCGACGGCAAGATCTTCGTCTCCGACCTGGTCGACGTCATCCGCATCCGCACAGGGGAACGCGGCGCCCAGGCGATCTGACGGCTTCTCAGTCCTCCTCCTCGTCCTCGTAGCCCACGAGGCGTAGCGGGCGGGCGGGCAGGTCGTTCAGCTCCGCCCAGCGGGCGAGGGCCTCCTCACGCCCGTGGGTGATCCACAGCTCCCTGGGCTTAACGTCGCCGATGGTCGCGGTGAGTTCGTCCCAGTCCGCATGGTCGGAGATGATCAGCGGAAGCTCGACGCCCTTCTGCCGCACTCGGGCGCGCACCCGCATCCAGCCGCTGGCGAAGGCGGTCACCGGGTCCGGGAAGCGGCGCGACCAGCGATCCTGCAGGGTGGAGGGCGGCGCGACGATGATCGCGCCCTTCAGGGCGGCCTTGGCCACGCCAGTCGCCGGCTCCAGCGCGCCAAGCGGCACGCCGTGAGCCTCGTACAGGGCGTTCAGCTTCAGCAGAGCGCCATGGACGTAGATGGGCGCGTCGTGGCCGGCGAGGCGCAGCAGGCGGATGATCCGCTGCGCCTTGCCCAGCGCATAGGCCCCGACCAGATGCGAGCGCTCGGGGAAGCGGCCCACGGAGTCCTGCAGCTGGGCGATCTCCGCCTCCGGCTCCGGAAAGCAGAACACCGGCAGGCCGAAGGTAGCCTCGCTGACGAAGATATCGCAGGCCACCGGCTCGAACGGCGCGCAGGTGGGATCGCTGCGTCGCTTGTAGTCGCCGGACACCACGATGGTCATACCCTGCCAGCGCACCGCCGCCTGGGCCGAACCCAGCACATGCCCGGCGGGCGCCAGGCTGACCTCGACGCCATTTCGACTCACGGCCTCGCCGTAGGCCGCAGCCTGGGTTCCGGCGGCGAAAGCCTCGCCATAGCGCACGCGCATGATGTCCAGCGTCGCCGCCGTAGCCAGAACTGAACCGTGCCCCGAACGCGCATGATCGGAGTGGCCGTGGGTGATCACCGCCTGCGCCACAGGGCGGACGGGATCGATGTAGAAGTCGCCGGGCGGGCAGTAGAGCCCCTCAGGCCGGGGACATAATAGATCCTGCGGGCGGAGCATCTATCTAGACGAGGGGACGACGGGCGCGTCATCTGGTCGCGAGCGATCTGGCCCATCTGCAGGGTCGCAGCCGGCCTTGACCTTCCTCTTTCTATCGTCGACTTCTTTTTCCGATCTTTGCTCGACGCCGATATATTCGGGCCGAGCATCTTTAATGGCCCTAAGTAGCTCGTCCAGCTTGGTCTGCATCGCTTTGGTGTCGCGATTCTGGGTGCTTTGAATAAGGAAGACCATAAGAAAAGTGATGATGGTCGTGGTTGTGTTGACCACCAGCTGCCAAGTGTCGGAAAAATGAAGCAGGGGCCCCGACGCGGCCCAAACGACGATGAGGCCGCAGCAGACAAGCCAAGTCACCGGCCGGCCTGCGGCCGTGGACACCCGGTCGGCGATGGTCTCAAACCTCTCGCTGGTGGTCATCCACCCTCCTGCCATACCGCCTGAGGATAGAAGCTGCTCAGCCTGCTTTGGTTCGCGTGCTACGGCCAACAGCGCCGGTCGCGTCACTTCGCCTGTGAGGGCGTGACCATGTTGAAGCGGATGTCGATGCGGCGGTTCAGGCGCTTGTTCGCCTCCGTGGTGTCGGGGGCCACCGGGCGGGTGGGGCCATAGCCGCTGACGCCCAGGAGCGGCTGGGGGTCGAGCGGACGCAGGCGCGCGTTCTGGAAGGCGTTCAGGGCGGGCGTCTGGCCGATCAGCGAGCGGTAGGTGTTGACCGCCCGATCGGCCGACAGGTTCCAGTTGTCGCGGCCGCCCTTGTTGAGCTGGTCGGAGTCGGTGTGGCCCTCGACGAACACCGACTCCAGCCCGCTCTGGGTCGGCTCGCAGCCGGCGGGCGTACGGGCGGCGGTGTAGCAGGGCAGCTCGGCTTTCAGCGCCAGGCCGACCTTGGCGAGCACCTGCTCACCCTCTGGCTTGACCGTGTCGCTGCCCTTGTCGAACAGCACATCCTCGGGCAGGCGCAGCACGCCCGCGTCCGTGTCGATGGTGACGTTCACGTGCTCGGCCGCCAGACGGCCCTGCAGATGCTGGAGCAGCTGGGTGCGCCTGACCTTGGTGTCGGTCAGCTCGGCGGTCGACTGGTGGTACTGCAAGGCGTAGTAGACCAGCATCACCATCAGCACGAACACCAGCCCGACCATCATGTCGGTCATGGAGACAAAATAGCTTTCCTCGTGCTCCCCGCCCTGGCGGCGGCGCACGGTGGCCATGGTGGTCATGCGGGCGTCCTGCTCAGGCGGCGCGGGCGCGCGGGTCGGACAAGGCGGCCTTGATCGCGCCCAGCATCTCGGTCTGGCGCTTCAGCTCGTTCAGCTGCTCGCCGGCCAGCATGCCGGGCGAGACCGGCGGGATGCGCGCGTCGATGATCTCGCAGAGGTCCTCGACCGCCTCATCGATGCGCGTCGCCCAACGCCTCTCGAAGATGCGCAGGATCACCGAAGCCAGGATGCCGGCGATCGAGGTCCAGAACTTGGTCGCCGTGATGGTCAGCAGGCCCGACAGCGCCGCCTGCATGGTCGCGGTGCTGGCGTTGCCTGTGCCGAGCACGCTAGTGGCCTCGCTGAGCGCCGCGACCACGCCGAGGAAGGTGAAGATCAGGCCGATGGCCACAAACAGGTTGGACCACCAGCCGAGCACGCCCGTCTCCGAGGTGACGATGTTGAAGACCGTCCAGGCTGGCGCGCCGCTGCGCAGTTCGCCCTGCGGGGTGAAGGTCAGCGAGCTGCGGAACGCCGCCCACGCCCGCTCCAGGTTGAAGCTCTGCTTGTCAGGGCGCGCCATGACCGAGGAGACCTGGTCCAGCTCGGAAGGCGCCACGGTGCGCGGGAAGTCGACGATGCGGCGGGTGACGGCTTTGCGGATCGGCACCACCCGGCTGAAATAGACGCCGAACAGGATGAAGATCGCCGCCAGCAGGATCAGGCCCGCAAGCGCCAGGGCCACGCCCTTGGTGCTGAACAGCGCGATCAGCAGGCGCGTCAGCGTGTCGTTGAGAAGGCTTATGCCCGGCATTCAGCAATCATTCCGATCAAGCGGCCCCATGGGCCTTCTGCGACGAACGAGCCGCCCGGGCAAGGCCTGAGCGGCGAGCGGCCTTTAGACGTCGACCTCGGCGTCCAGGGCGTTCTCCTGGATGAAGTCGCGCCGGGGCTCCACCAGATCGCCCATCAGCTTGGCGAACATGTCGTCCGCATCGATGGAGTCGGTCACCCTCACCTGCAGCAGGGTACGGGCGTTGGCGTCCAGGGTGGTCTCCCACAGCTGCTCGGCGTTCATCTCGCCCAGGCCCTTGTAGCGCTGGATGCTCAGCCCCTTGCGGCCGGCGTCCATGACTGAAGCCACCAGGTCGAGCGGTCCGCGCACGCGGCGCGTCTGGTCCTTGCGGGTGAAACTCGCCGTCTCCGGAAACGCCTCCGCCAGGGCGGGCGCGCGCTCGGCGAGCTTGCGCGCGTCGGCGGAGTGCAGCAGCAGGTCGTCCAGCACGATCCGCTCCGATACGCCCCGCCGCAGCCGCGAGAAAACGTAACCGCCCGGGCCAAAGCCATGGCCGCCGCCGCCCACGGCGGGCTCCCCCGACCACCGGCCGTCGCCCTCCTCGGCATAGAGGTTCAGTCGCTCGGCCGCGCGCGTGATGTCGCCGTCCTCGCCGAACAGGCCGGCCAGCGCCGCCTGTTCGACGGCGAAGGCCGGCGCGCGCTGGGACAGCCGGTCGATCAGCGACTTGGCCGCCTGGGCGTCGCGCACGAGATGGTGAAGGTCCGCGCCCATGCGCCGCTCCCCGGACATGGAGTCGAGCTGGGCGCCGTCGGTGCCTTCGTCGAACAGGAAGGCCGCCATCTCCGCATCGTCCTTGAGGTAGCGCGAGGACTTGCCCTTGGCGGCTTTGTAGAGCGGCGGCTGGGCGATGTAGAGATAACCCTGCTCGATGACCTGGGGCATCTGCCGGTAGAAGAAGGTCAGCAGCAGGGTGCGGATATGCGCCCCATCCACGTCGGCGTCGGTCATGATGACGATCTTGTGGTAACGGATCTTGGCGATGTCGAAATCGTCGCGGCCTATGCCGGCGCCGAGCGCTGTGATCAGGGTGCCGATCTGCTCGGAGCCCAGCATCTTGTCAAAGCGCGCGCGCTCCACGTTCAGCACCTTGCCCCGCAGCGGCAGGATGGCCTGGTTCTCGCGATTGCGGCCCTGCTTTGCGGAGCCGCCGGCGCTGTCGCCCTCGACGATGAACAGCTCCGACTTGGCGGGATCGCGCTCCTGGCAGTCGGCGAGCTTGCCGGGGAGCGAGGTGATGTCCAGCGCGCTCTTGCGCCGGGTCAGTTCACGCGCCTTCTTGGCGGCTTCGCGGGCGGCGGCGGCGTCGATGATCTTGGCCACGATCAGCTTGGCTTCGCTTGGATGCTCCTCGAACCAGTGGCCGAGCGCCTCGGTGACCAGCTGCTCCACCGCGGGACGCACCTCCGAGGAGACCAGCTTGTCCTTGGTCTGGGAGGAGAACTTGGGATCGGGCAGCTTGACCGACAGCACGCAGGTCAGGCCCTCGCG
>CAXTEX010000114.1:0-7531 GCA_964243445.1 uncultured Caulobacteraceae bacterium
GCCTGGCCGGTCTTGGGCAGGAACTCCGCCCAGGGGAAGCCCGTGCCGATCATCAGCAGGGTGTCGCAGTCGTCCATCATGTCCGACGACGGCTTGGTGCCGAGCAGCCCGATGGTGCCGGTGACCCAGGGCAGATCGTCGGGCAGGGCCGCCTTGCCGAGCAGGGCCTTGGCGGCGCCGGCCTTCAGCTTGTCGGCGATGGCGATGACCTCGTCGGCGGCGTGCAGGGCGCCGGCGCCGACCAGGATGGCGACCTTCTTGCCGCTGTTCAGCACCTCGGCTGCGCGGCGCAGGTCCACCTCCCTCGGCACGATGTGCGGCTTCTCATAGCCGACGCTGGTGCGGGTGTTGCCGTGCACCCGGGCCGGCGCCTCATAAGGGCTGTCGGACAGGTCGTTGGGCATAATGGCGATGGCCACGCCGTTCCTCGACTTGGCGAAGCGCATGCCCCGGTCGACGATCATCTCGACCTGCTGGGAGACGACGGCCTCCTGCACGTATTCGGCCACGTCGGCGAACATGCGGTCGAGGTTGATCTCCTGCTGGTAGTGGGCGCCGCGCACGCCCCGGGCGACCTGGCCGGTGATGGCGAACACCGGCTGGTGGTCCATCTTCGCGTCGTACAGGCCGGTGACCATGTGGGTCGCGCCGGGGCCGCCGGTGGACAGACAGACGCCCGTCTCGCCGGAGAACTTGGCGTAGGCCGACGCCATGAAAGCAGCCATCTCCTCATGCCGCGCCTGAACGAAGAAAAACTTGTCGCCGGCCTTTTCGAGACCGCGGAGCACGCCGTTGATGCCGTCTCCCGGGTAACCGAAGATGGTCTTGACCCCCCATTGTTCGAGCCGCTCGACGAAGACTTCACCGACGGTCTGATGGGCCACGGGCAGGCTCCTGTGCGCGTCATCGCCAAGCCGGGGGTCGGCAGGGCCTCAAAAGCTACTTCACAGAACGGCTCGCGTCCCGCGATGTTCCGCCCGTTGCAGCCCTGAATGGCTCCCATCATGCGACAGAGCCGAGCGAGGCGACGCGGGCTGCAAGCTTTGCTAAAGCGGCGTCCAGGCCGCTGATCGGAGCCGCGCTTGCCCTTCCCCAACTTCAATCCCGTCCTGCTGCAGCTCGGTCCCCTGGCGATCCGCTGGTACGCCCTGGCCTATGTGGCGGGCATCCTGCTCGGCTGGCGCTATGCCGTGCTGCTGGTCAAGAGCCGGCGCATCTGGCGCAGCGCCGCCCCGACCGCCACGGAGGCGCAGGTCGACGACCTAGTGCTGTACGTGGCGCTCGGCATCGTCGTGGGCGGCCGCCTGGGCTCGATCCTGTTCTACAACACCAGCGTGATCTGGACCGATCCGCTGGAGATCTTCAAGGCCTGGCACGGCGGCATGAGCTTCCATGGCGGCCTGATTGGGGTGGTGATCGCGCTCTACTTCTTCTCGCGAGCGCACAGGATCGATCTCCTGAGGATCGCCGACCTCACCGCCCCTTGCGTGCCCATCGGCCTGTTCTTCGGCCGCATCGCCAACTTCATCAACGGCGAGCTTTGGGGACGGCCGACGCACGTCCCCTGGGCCATCGTCTTCTGCAACGATCGTCTGAAGGCGGCCACCGGGAGCTGCCCGGCGGGCCTGCTTCCGCGCCATCCCAGCCAGCTCTACGAGGCCGGTCTGGAGGGCGTGGTGCTGTTCTCCATCCTGCGCTGGGCCACCCACGGGGCCAAGCTGCTGCCGCGCCGCGCCATGGTGACCGGGCTGTTCCTCACCTTCTACGGCCTGGCCCGCATCTCGCTGGAAAATGTGCGCGAGCCTGACGTCGGCATGCCGGACTTCCCCTTCGGCCTGACCATGGGCATGATCCTGTCGATCCCCATGGTGCTGGTCGGCCTCGCCATGATCGCCTACGCCCGCCGCCCGTCCGCGCTCGCGGCGGGCGCCGGCGCGGCTCCGGACCCGGGACCGGACATGCTGGAGGGACCGAGCGACCCCCTGCAGGGGATGGCCGCCGACGCCGGCGAGGTCGCTGCGGGAACGGCTGCGGGAACGATCGAGCGGCCGTGATGGCCGGCGTCGCGTCTGCGCGCCCTGCAGCCCCGGCCTGGCTCGCCCGCCGCATCGCCCTGGACGGGCCGATGAGCGTGGCGGACTTCATGACCGCCTGCCTGCACGATCCCCGGCACGGCTACTACGCCACCCGTCCGCAGTTGGGTCCGCAGGGCGACTTCATCACCGCGCCGCTGGTCTCGCAGATGTTCGGGGAGCTGATCGGCGCCTGGATAGCTGACATGTGGCGCCAGCTCGGGTCGCCGTCGCGGCTGCGGCTGGTCGAGCTCGGACCGGGCGATGGGACGCTGATGGCGGACGCCTTGCGGGTCCTGCGCCGCCGGCCCGGCCTGCTGGACGCCGCGGACGCGTGGCGAGTGGAGCCGAGCCGGCCGCTGCGCGCGCTCCAGGCTGCGAGGTCGCCGGGTACGCCCCTGGGCTTCGTGGACGCGCTGTCCGAGGTCCCGGGCGGCGCGCCCTTGATCCTGATCGCCAACGAGGTGTTCGACTGCCTGCCCGCTCGCCAGTTCGTGGCGACGTCCACGGGCTGGGCTGAACGGCGCGTCGGGCTGGACGCGGCCGGCGCGCTCAGCTTCGGCCTGGCGCCGGCGCCGCGTGGCGTGGAGGCGGACCTGCCGCCCGATGCGCCCCTGGGCGCCGTGTCCGAATGGTCTCCCGCCCAGACGGCCCTGGCCGCCGAGATCGGCGCCCGCGTGGTCGAGGATGGCGGCGCTGCGCTCCTGATCGACTACGGACGCGACGAGCCCGGGACGGGGGACACGCTCCAGGCCGTCGCCCGCCACGCCAAGGTCGATCCCCTGGACAGCGCCGGAGAGGCGGACCTGACCATGCACGTGGACTTCCCAGCCCTTGTCGCGGCCGCCCGGGCGCAGGGGGCGGCGACCTCGGCGATCATCGGCCAGGGCGACTTCCTGAAAGCGATGGGGATCGAGGCTCGCGCTGCGGCGCTGGCCCGGTCGCGGCCTGACGAGGCGGACACCCTCGCGCGCCAGCTGCACCGTCTGGTCTCGCGAGACCAGATGGGCGCGCTATTCAAGGCCATGTCGATCCATACGCCCGGCCTGGACCCGCCAGGCTTTGCGGGGCAGGAGGCGGCGTCATGAGCCTCCTGCCCGTCATCGCATCGCCGCTGCTGACGCGCGCGCCCGGCGTGCGCCACGCCTTCTTCACCCGTCGGGGCGGCGTTTCGCAGGGCATCTACGGCTCGCTGAACGTCGGACGCGGATCGCGCGACCGGTCCGACCACGTGGCTCAGAACCGGGAGCGGGCGGCGGCCCATTTCGGCCAGCCCGTGGAGCGGCTGCTGACCTGCTACCAGGTGCATTCCGCCCGGGCGGTCGCCGCGGACGCGCCCTGGGGGGAGGCGCGCGTCGAGGCCGACGGCGTGGCGACGGGCGCGTCCTCCCTTGTCTGCTGCGCCCTTTCAGCCGATTGCGCGCCCGTCCTGCTGGCCGACGCCGAGGCGCGCGTGGTGGCCGCAGCCCACGCCGGCTGGCGCGGCGCGCTCGAGGGGGTGGTGGAGGCCACGGTGGCGCGGATGGAGAGCCTGGGGGCGGAGCGCTGTCGCATCGTCGCCGCCGTCGGACCCTGCATCGCGCCCGAAAGCTATGAGGTCGGGCTGGACTTCCTCCAGGCCTTCACGGCGAAGGCGGCGCAGGCCGACCGCTTCTTCTCGCCCGGCGTAACGCCCGACAAGCGCCAGTTCGACCTGCCGGGCTTCGTGGTGGAGCAGCTGGTGCAGGCGGGCGTGGGCGAGGCGGCCTGGGTCGGCCGCGACACCTACGCCGAAGCCGACGACTTCTTCTCCAACCGCCGCGCCGTGCACGCGGACGAGGGCGACTACGGTCGGCTGCTCTCGGCCATCATGCTGGCGCCGGAGGCCGGCTGAGGCGCTGAGACGTCGCGGAGCGTCTCCGCCAGCAGGCGCGCTTCGCGTTCGCGCGAGGAGCCGCTGCGCCAGGCCACCACGATGTCGCGGTGCGGGGCCTCGCCGCCCAGGTGACGCACGCAAACCGAGGCTTGCTCCGCCAGCCCCGCCTCCACCGCCATGGCCGGCAGCAGCGACACGCCAAGCCCTGAGCCGACCATCTGCACCAGGGTGTGCAGCGACGTCGCCGCGAAGCCGCCGCCGTCCGGCGTGGACCGCGGCGCCTCCAGACTGCAGGCGGCGAGGGCGTGCTCGCGCAGACAGTGGCCGTCCTCCAGCAGGATGACGTCCTCGGCCTGCATGTCGTCGGCGTCCACCGCCTCGGCTGTCGCGAAGGGGTGGTTCTTGTGGGTGGCGGCGAGAAGTTCGTCCTCGCGCACCCTGACCGTCTCCAGCCCCGCGGTGTCGTAAGGCAGGGCGATGAGGGCGGCGTCCAGGGCCCCGGCCTTCAGTCCAGCGGTCAGCTTGGTCGTCAGGTCCTCGCGCAGGAACAGCCGCAGCTTGGGGAAGCGATCGCGGAGCGCCGGAAGCGCCCTGGGCAGCAGGAAGGGCGCGACGGTGGGGATCACTCCCAGGCGGAAGCGCCCGCAAAGCGGCTGGCCGGCGCTGCGAGCGGCCTGCACCAGGTCCTCGGCTCGGGTGAGGATGTCTTCGGCCCGGCGCACCGTCTCCTCGCCGACCGCGGTCAGGATCACGCCGGAGCGGGCGCGGTCCACCACAGAGGCGCCAAGGTTGCGCTCCAGCTCCTGGATGCCCGCGGACAGGGTCGGCTGGGTGACGAACGCCGCCTCCGCCGCCCGGCTGAACGAGCCGTGCGCGGCGAGAAGCTTTAGATACTGCAGCTGGCGGAGCGTCGGGAGCATACCCCATCCATATAGTCTGACCCTATGTCGATCGCCAAAGACAATCGATTTACTTGTTGGCGCGGCCGCGGGCGTGGAGACGGTCTCCGCCTAGCGGCTCGCCAAGAGCCCGCCTCCTGGCTATGCCGTTCGTGCAAATCGAGAGCCGCTCATGTCCATCGACACCCTGCGCGACGCCCTGCCCGACTACGCCAAGGACCTGAGCCTGAACCTCTCGTCGCTGATGACCGAGACGGGCCTGAGCGAGCAGCAGAAGTGGGGCGCGATGATCGCCTGCGCCTATGCGGTCGGGACCGGCGCGGTGATCCGCGAACTGCAGGACGGCTGTCCGCTGGCGGCGGAGGTGCAGACCGCCGCCAAGGCCGCGGCCGCCATCATGGGGATGAACAACGTCTATTATCGCGCCATGCACCTGCTGAAGAACCGCGAGTACGCCACCCTGCCGGTCAGGCTGCGCATGAACGTCATCAACAATCCGGGCGTGGACAAGACCGACTTCGAGCTCTGGTGCATGGCCGTGTCGGCGGTGAACGGCTGCGGTCTGTGCATGGACAGCCACGAGGAGGAGTTGCGCAAGCGCGGCGTCGCCAACACGACGACCCAGGCCATGCTCAGGATCGCGGCTGTGATCAACGCCGTCTCCCGCGTCCTCGCCGCCGAAGAGGCCTTGCAGCCGTCCTGAACGAGCTGGCTCATGCTGCACTGCAGGCCGAGGACGCCGCCGTCGATCCTCCGCGACGCTTCGCCCCAAGTCCAAGCAGGACAAGAGGGCTTTTCGGTCTTAAAGCCGCCTTCGTTCCTTCGGAGATCGGCGCGAAGACGCGTCTTTATATCTTGCACATGCGAAGGCGGGTGAATCACCATTTCCGCCTCAGCGGCGCCGCGTAGAAGCAGGCCGGTAAAGCGCAGTCGGGACAGCCGATCCGACGATCCGGACGGCGCCCCGAGATGATATCTGAGATGATACGTATGGGCTCTTGATCCGCCCATGAGCGCTGTTGGTCCGACGGGGGTCATCCATTGAGTGGTGAGGCAGGGGCTGCGCATACCGCCCGCAGATGGCCCCGGGCCGTGCAGCTGGGGGTCGTGGGCGTCGTGGCCGTGGGTCTGTGGCTGCTGCTGGTGGTGCTGCCAGGGGCTGTAAGGGCGGGGTCGGCGCGGCCAACGCCGGTGGAGGCTGCGCCGCCGCCGGGGACGTTCCGGGCGACGCCTGAGCAGTGGCGAGGCTTGGCCTTCGCCGCGGTCGGACAGGCGTCGTTCGCCGATCGGGTGACCAGCGGGGGGCGCATCGCCGTCGACGACGATGTGAGCGTGCAGGTCACCCCGCCCTTCTCCGGTCGGGTGGTGTCGGTGGGGGTGACGGCTGGCCAACGCGTGACCAAGGGCCAGACCCTGATGAGCGCCGAAGCCTCGGAAGTGGCACAGGCCCGGGGCGACCTCGCCGCGGCCGACGCCACCCTGAGGACCGCCCAGGCCCAGGCGGCGCTGACGGCGGCCAATGCGGCCCGCCAGCAGGCCCTCTACGCCATCAGCGGAGCGGCCCTGCGCGACGTGCAGCAAGCCTCAAACGACAGCGAGGCGGCCCAGCAGGCCGTGCGTTCAGACACCTCGGCCCTGGCGCTCGTGCGCGCCCGGCTGGGATTGCTGCAGGCGGGGCCCGGGACCGGCGGCTTGGCGGTCTTGCACGCGCCGATTTCCGGCGTGGTGGTCTCGCGCGCGGTCGGACCCGGCCAGTTCCTCAACGCCACCTCCAATGGCGCGACCACGCCGATCTTCGCCCTGAGCGATACCTCCAAGGTATGGCTCGTGGCCGAGGTGGCCGAGTCCGACGCCGCCCGTCTACAGTTAGGCGATGCGGTGACGGTGCGCGTCTCCGCCCTGCCCGGCCGGCTGTTCCACGCCCGGCTCGACTATGTGGCCGCAGGGCTCGATCCCGCCACCCGCCGGCTGACCGTGCACGCCACCCTGGCCAACCCCGACGGGCTGTTGAAGCCGGAGATGTTCGCCGATTTTGTGCTGGACGCCGGCCCAAGCCAGGCCAGCCCCGCCGTGCCCACGTCGGCCGTGATCTATGAGGGCTCCACCGCGCGGGTCTGGGTGGCGGGGGCGGGCCGCACCCTGGGGCTGCGCCGGATCACAGCCGGGCGCACCCAGGACGGGCTGGTGCAGGTGCTGTCCGGCCTGAACGCCGGCGAGCGGGTGGTCACCTCGGGCGCCCTGTTCATCGACCGCGCGGCCCAGGGGAGCTGACGGTCCATGGGTGCGGTGGTCGCCTTCGCCCTGCGCCAGCGCGCCCTGATGCTCGTCTTCATGGCGGCCATGTTCGCCGCGGGCGTGGTGGGCTTCCTCAAGCTCAACATCGAGGCCTACCCCGATCCGGTGCCGCCCCTGGTGGAGGTGGTCACCCAGAACACGGGTCAGAGCGCCGAGGAGATCGAGCGCTACATCACCATCCCCATAGAGATCCAGCTGGCCGGCATCCCCCACGTGACCAGCGTGCGCACCATCTCGCTGTTCGGCCTTTCCGACGTGAAGGTGCAGTTCTCCTACGACTTCTCCTACGACGAGGCCGAACAGCGGGTCTACAACCGACTGAGCCAGCTGGGCTCGCTGCCCAACGGCGCCCAGCCCCAGATCAGCCCGGAGAGCCCGATCGGGGAGATCTACCGCTACCGGGTGGGCGG
>CAXTEX010000115.1:0-7394 GCA_964243445.1 uncultured Caulobacteraceae bacterium
ATCTTGCGTAGCTCCGATTCGTAATGTCGGATTTGAGACGCTAGCTCAGCCCGTTTATCCAACAGGCCCGCGACAGTGTTGGGACGCTCCATAGACTTTTGTAACGCCGTCTAGGCGGAAAGCCGAGGGAGCGGCTTGTTGAGACTGCTCCATAATCCCGGTGAATTGGTTCAACTCGTCGAAGGCGATCAGCGGGGCCTGGGCACCCTGCCAGTCGTAGACGTTCCTGTCGTGCTCCAGATGGGCGAAGCGCACCGACGCCCCGCTCGGGAAGCGCCACTCCAGAGCCGAGCTGAACCCCTTCCCGCCCAACAGGGGATAGAGCCGCTCGCTCTCGTCCCACAATCCGCCCTCGTTGCGCACCTGGACCGTGGTTCGCCGGAACACCACCGCGCCGAAGCCCGGATTGGCTATATGGCGCAGGGGCTCGGCCAGGAGCGCCCAGGTCTTGCCGCCGCCCGCAGCCCCGCCGTAGATGGCGATGTCGGCGGGGCTGGCGAGGAAGGCGGCCTGGGGTCCGGGCTGGGGCGCGATGCGCGGGGCGACGGCCTCATTCACGCCCGTTGTCGGGCAGGGCGACGTCCGCTGATATCTTCGACGCCGGCCCGCGGGGCGCGGCGGCGACGGGCCGGGCGGACCTGGCCGGCCACTCGTCCGGCGCGGCGGTCTTCAGCGCCTGCATGTGGGCCCCGAAGGCGGCGCCCTTGGCGCTCAGCAGACGGTCTTCCAGCAGGCGGGCGCGCCTGGCCTGGGCGCGCTCCATAGCGCGGGCGAAGGGCGAATGCTTCTCGCCCCACCGCAGCAGGGTGGCGCGGGAGACGCCGATCTCGCCGGCGAAGGCGGTCAGACTGTAGCCGCGGCCCATGAAGGCCACGACCTCGGCGCAGAACCGGGGCTTGTAGTCGACGAGGGCGGGGCTGTCGGGCTCGTCCGGCGACGTCATGGGCGAGGTCATGGGCGGGGCCTCCTGGGTGCACGGCGAAAGGGTCGCGCCCGCGACCGGCGACCGGCCTCTCTCAAGGCTCAAGGCGCGTTCGTGGGGTTCCGGCGCGGCCGGGGCGCGATAGGGGAGCCGCCGGAGCGGCTTGAGCAGGTCTGGCTTGGGCGGGTCTGGCGTGGAGGGGGCCGCGGCGGGGTCGACCGCCGGTGGCGCAACCCGTCCGCATGACCTTCATACGCCCTTCTCGAGTACGCAACATTGGTCAAGTTGCCACTTTGTTCTTGTTCCGACGGTGAGACTGGAGGCTAGGATGGGCTGATGACGGCTGGCCCATTCCTCCCCGATCGACGGACTGTCCTGGCCACGGGCGTGGCGTTGGCCGCCGCTCCGGCTACGGCCCGGATCGACAAGTGGAAGCCGATGGCGCAGGACGTCAAGGCGCAGATGGCCTGGTCCTGGGACTGGTATCGCAAGCTCGCCTGGGGCAAGGACGAGATCAAGCCGGTATCCGGCGGCGCCGACACCTTCCCTCTGAAGGGTCATCACCTTGGCCTGAGCCTGGTGGAGGCGCTCGACACCTTGTGGGTCATGGGGCTGGACGCCGAGTTCCAGGAGGGCGTGGCCTGGGTGAAGAGCGACTTCGACGTCGATGTGGACGGCGACGTTTCGGTGTTCGAGACCTCCATCCGCCTGGTCGGCGGCCTGCTGTCGGCGCACCACGCCAGCGGCGATCCGGTGCTGCTGGCCAAGGCGCACGATCTGGGTCAGCGGCTGCTGCCGGCCTTCGACACCCCCACGGGCCTGCCCTATGGCGCCGTCAACCTGAAGACCGGTGCGGTGCGCGAACCGCGCAACAGCCCGGCGGGCTGCGCCACCTATCTGCCGGAGTGGGGCACGCTCAGCCGGCTGACCGGCGATCGACGCTTCCACGACGCGGCCAAGCGGGCGGCGGCGGCGGTGTTCGACCGCCGCTCGAAGCTCGACCTCGTCGCGACCGCAATCGATGCGCCGAGCGGCCGCTGGCTGGAGCGGCGGGCCACCGTCGGATCCTACGGCGACAGCTTCTTCGAATACCTGTGGGACGGCTGGCAACTGCTGGGCGACGCCGACTGCAAGCACATGTACGACGTCTGCACCGCAGCCATCCTCAAGCACCAGCAGGAGGTGTTCGCGGGCGACCTTTGGTTCTGCGACGTCGATTTCGAGACCGGTGCGCGGATCGACCGCCGCCAGGACGAGCTCGCCAGCTTCTATGGCGGCCTGCTCGCCCAGGGCGGCGCCCACCGCCAGGGCGCGGCCTACACGCAGAGCTGGGCGCGGGTGCAGGACCGCTTCGGCGTGCTGCCGGAGGAGTACGACTACGGCTCAGGCCACGCGACTCAGGTGACCAATGCGCTCAGGCCCGAGCTCGCCGACAGCGCCTTCAACCTGTGGCTGCTCGACCGTGACGAGCGCTGGCGCGAGATCGCCGCGCGTCATTTCCTGGCCATGCGTCGCTGGAACAAGGCGGCCTACGGCTACACCGACCTGGCCGACGTCACCGCCGAGCCCAAGCGCCAGGCCGACCACTGCCCGGGCTACTGGTGGTCTGAGCAGATGAAATACTACTGGCTGATCTTCTCCGACACCCAGCGCTTCGATTACGCCGACAACTATCTGACCACGGAGGGCAATGTGCTTCGGGGGTTCAGGCGCGAGGCCGTCTGAGCTCCGCGCCGAAGCTACCCCCTCGTCTGGCCGCGCGCCGCGTCGTAGAACCCCGCACGATCACCCGCAGAGAACCGCCTTGTCCCCTTACCGTCTCGCATCTGCGCTCGCCGCAGCCTTGGTCCTCGCCATCGGCGGCGCGTCTTCGCCCCTCGTGGCGATCGCAGCCCCCGTCGCCGCCGACCTGTCGCCGGACCAGCAGGGCCTGCTGCAGCAGGCGACGGGTTATCTGCAGGACTTGAAGTCCGTCACCGGCCGCTTCAGCCAGACCGACCCCAGCGGCCAGACCTCGACCGGCGTCCTCTATCTGCAGCGGCCGGGCAAGGCGCGGTTCGAATACAATCCGCCGTCCGGACTGCTGGTGGTGTCGGACGGCCATTTCGTCGGCGTGTCCGACACGCGGCTGAAGACTTTCGGCGAATATCCGCTGGACCGCACGCCGCTGGCGCTGCTGCTGGCGCGCGAGGTCAGGCTCGACCGCGGAGCCGTCGTCACCGCCGTCGACGAGACGCCGGACGGCTTTTCCATCACCGCCCACGACAGGCGCGGCCAGGCGGAGGGTCGGCTGACCCTGCTGTTCCGAAGCGAGCCGCTGGCGCTGCGCGGTTGGAACCTCACCGACGCCCAGGGCCGGCTGACCCAGGTGCGCCTCGGCGCCCTGACGCCCGATGCGCACCCGGCGGCGGGACTGTTCTACATCCGCGACCCGCGACACTGACGATGTTGCAGAAGGATCACATGCAACGCGGTTCGCCTTGCGGTTGACAATCTGTCGCGGCATGGCATCTAGGCGTCGCATCGCGCTGCAACGCAGCAGCGCCGATCATGCCCGGACCGGACCTTCCCCTCCCGTTCCGGGCGACGACTTCGAGCCCGGTCGTCCCCCCACGACCGGGCTTGATCTTCTCGGATCACGCCCTCGCCGAAGCCTTGCATGCGCCTGAGGGTGGCGACGTGGAACATCAACTCCGTGCGTCTGCGCCACGACCAGGTCGCCCGCTTCGTGGCCGAGGCGGACGTCGACGTAGTCTGCCTGCAGGAGACCAAGTGCCGCGAGGGGGAGTTTCCAAGCAACGCCTTCGCCGCCATGAGCCTGCCGCACTTGGCCATCGCCGGGCAGAAGGGCTGGCACGGGGTGGCCATCGCCTCGCGCCTGCCGATCGCGCCGACCGCCCGGCCGGCGCTCTGCCGCGAGGGTCATGCGCGCTGCGTCTCGGGCGTCATCGCCGGGGTAGAGATGCACAACCTCTACATTCCGGCCGGCGGCGACACGCCCGACCGGCAGACCAATCCCAAGTTCGACCACAAGCTCGATTTCTACGCGCGGCTGACCGCCGAGATGGCGGCCCGCGATCCGCGCCGCCCGCTGCTGCTGGCCGGCGACTTCAACATCGCGCCGGGAGAACACGACGTGTGGAACCACCGCCACATGTCCAGGATCGTCAGCCACACGCCGGTGGAGGTGGAGGCCATGGCCGCGCTGCAGGCCTCGCTCGGCTTCGTCGACCTGGTGCGCGAGGCGATCCCGGAGCCGCAGAAACTCTATAGCTGGTGGAGCTATCGCGCCGCCGACTTCCGCGCCTCCAACCGCGGCCTGCGCCTCGACCACCTCTGGGCCTCGCCGGGACTGGCGGACGCCGCGCGCCGCAACGGCGCGGTGTCGGCGCAGGTGCACGACCATGTGCGCGCCTGGGAGCGCCCCTCCGACCACGTCCCGGTGACGGTCGACCTGGACGTGTAGGCAAGCCCGACCTCAGCCGAGCGCAGTCCCCCCCACGGTCAGGCCGCCGAGCTTCATTGACGGCTGGCCGACGCCAACGGGCACGCCCTGGCCGGACTTGCCGCAGACGCCGATGCCGGGGTCGTAGGCGAAGTCGTCGCCGATCATCTGCACCTTGGTCAGTGCGGTCGGGCCGTCGCCGATCAGGGTGGCGCCCTTCACCGGGGCGGTGATGCGGCCGTCCTCGATCAGATAGGCCTCGGTGCACTGGAACACGAACTTGCCGTTGGTGATGTCCACCTGGCCGCCGCCGAAGTTGGCGCAATACAGACCGCGCCGGGTGGAGGCGATCATCTCGGCCTGAGTGTGCTGACCGCCCAGCATGGCGGTGTTGGTCATGCGCGGCATCGGCATGTGGGCGTAGGACTGACGGCGAGCGTTGCCAGTGGCGGCGAGCCCCATCAGCCGCGCGCTCATCCGGTCGTGCATGTAGCCGACCAGCACCCCGTCCTCGATCAGCACGGTGCGCTCCGTCGGCGTGCCCTCGTCGTCGATGGTCAGCGAACCGCGGCGGCCGGGCTCGGTGCCGTCGTCGATCACCGTCACGCCCGGCGCGGCCACCCGCTCGCCGATGCGGCCGGAAAAGGCGCTGATGCCCTTGCGGTTGAAATCTCCCTCAAGCCCATGGCCGACGGCCTCATGCAGCAGCACGCCGTTCCAGCCCGGGCCCAGCACGACGTCCATCTCGCCGGCGGGGCAGGCGACGGCGTCCAGGTTCACCAGCGCCTGGCGCAGCGCCTCGTCGACCTGCGCCTGCCAGTGGTCGGCCGCCACCCAGGTGTGGAAGCTGGCGCGGCCGCCGGCGCCGGACGAGCCGTTCTCGCGCCGCCCGTCGCGCTCCACCGTCACCGACACGTTCAGCCGCACCAGCGGGCGCACGTCGCGCAGCAGACGCCCGTCGGCGCGCAGGATCTCCACCACCCGCCGCTCGCCGGCGATGGACGCGCTGACCTGGACGATGCGCGGGTCGCGAGCGCGGGCGAAGGCGTCGATCTCCTCCAA
The DNA here is from genome assembly GCA_964243445.1 of uncultured Caulobacteraceae bacterium. Lineage (GTDB taxonomy): Bacteria > Pseudomonadota > Alphaproteobacteria > Caulobacterales > Caulobacteraceae > CAHJWH01. The sequence continues at coordinate 5,430 of CAXTEX010000115.1, forward strand.
CAAGGCCGCCTTGTCGCCGAACACCGGATGGGCGAGGGGATCGTCCTCGCCATAGAGCTTGGCGTTGGTCTGGCGCGGCGCGTCGGCGACCTGGCCCTCATAGCCCTGCTTGACGTGGGCGGCGGCGTCGGCGGCGCGGCGGATGGCGGCTGCGCTGATCTCGCTGGAGTGGGCGTAGCCGGCCTTTTCGCCCGCCACCACCCGCAGGCCGAAACCCTCGGTGGAGTCGTAGGACGCCGACTTCAGCCGCCCGTCGTCGAAGACCAGCATCTCGCTCTCCGAGCGTTCCAGGAACAGCTCACCGTCGTCGGCGCCCTGCAGGGCGTTGCGCAGCACGCCGAGCGCATCGGCGGTGTCGACATGGGAGGTCTCGAGCACGGAGGGGGTGGGGGACATCGCGTTCATGGGGATTAGATTGCCGCGGACCGGCGGGGAGGCAAGAGGGGGATCGACGCTTGCACGCGTGTGGCTCAGAACGAGGAACGGCGACGCCGACCCGCGCGCCCATCCAAGGACCTCGACCATGATCGCCCGCGACTTCCTGGAGCCCCGGCTGCGGTTGCCGGTGATCGCCTCGCCGTTGTTCATCATCTCGGGGCCGGAGCTGGTGATCGCCCAATGCAAGGCGGGCGTGGTGGGCTCCTTCCCGGCGCTGAACGCACGACCGGCGCCGGTGCTCGACGATTGGCTGAAGCGCATCAAGGGCGAACTCGCCGAGCACGACGCCCGCCACCCCGACCGTCCCTCCGCGCCCTTCGCCGTCAACCAGATCGTGCACAAGTCCAACGACCGGCTGATGCACGACGTGGAAGCCTGCGTGCGCCACGAAGTCCCGCTGGTCATCACCTCGCTCGGCGCGCGCCAGGACGTCAACGCCGCCGTCCACAGCTACGGCGGCGTGGTCATGCACGACGTCATCAACCAGACCTTCGCCCACAAGGCGGTGGAGAAGGGCGCCGACGGCCTGATCCTGGTGTGCGCAGGCGCAGGCGGCCATGCCGGCGGCCTGTCGCCCTTCGCCTTCGTGGGCGAGACCCGCGCCTGGTTCGACGGGCCCATCGCGCTTTCCGGCGCCATCGCCAGCGGTCGTTCGGTGCTGGCCGCCCGCGCGCTCGGGGCCGACTACGCCTATGTCGGCTCGGCCTTCATCGCCACCGAAGAGGCCGCCGCATCGGACGACTACAAGCAGGGGCTGGTGGAGGGCGGGGCGCAGGACATCATCTACACCAACCTGTTCACCGGCGTGCACGGCAACTACCTGCGCGGCTCGATCGAGCGCGCCGGGCTCGACCCCGACAACCTGCCGGTCTCCGACGCCTCGCAGATGAATTTCGGCTCGGGCGGCGGCTCCAAGGCCAAGGCCTGGCGAGACATCTGGGGATCGGGCCAGGGGATCGGGGCGGTGCGCCGGGTGGCGAAGACCAGCGAGCTGGTGGACGAGCTGGACGCGGAATATCGGACCGCGCGCGAAGCCTTGGCGGCCTGACGCCGACAGCTCACGCCGGGCGCCCAGGCCTATCTCGCCGGCGCGGGAGCCAAGTCGGGGCGCACGGAAGCCTCCAAGCCGAGCCTGCGGCCGTCATAGCGGTCGCGGAGCGGGCGCCACCAGTCCTGCCGATCCAGATACCAGCGGACGGTCTTGGCGACGCCGGTCTCGAAGCTCTCCTGCGCCCGCCAGCCGAGTTCGCGCTCCAGCCGGGTGGCGTCGATGGCGTAGCGGGCGTCGTGGCCGGGGCGGTCGGCCACGAAGGCGATCAGTTCGCGGCGCGGTCGGGCGGAGGGCTCCAGCCGATCCAGGGTGTCGCAGATGGTCTGCACCACGGTGAGATTGGTCCGCTCGTTGCGGCCGCCGACATTGTAGCTCTCGCCCGGCGCGCCGCGCTGCACGATCAGGGCGAGGGCGCGGGCGTGGTCCTCGACGTAGAGCCAGTCGCGCACATTGTCGCCTCGGCCGTAGACCGGCAG
>CAXTEX010000116.1:0-7381 GCA_964243445.1 uncultured Caulobacteraceae bacterium
GGCGAGCTCGGCCAGCGGACCGGCCGTCAGCCGCTGCATCCGCGCCGGCCAGCGGGCTCCCGCCACGCCGGCGGCGATGGCCGCTCCGTCCAGCGGCGGCAGGGCGAGGGCTCGGGCGGCGGCGACCGCCACCCCGGCGTTGTCGATCTGGTGTGCGCCGAACAGACCGGGCAGGGGCAGGTCGAGCAGGCCATGCTCGTCCTGGAACACCATCCGGCCGCCCTCGGCGTAGGCGTCGAAGTCGCGGCCGGCCAGGATCAGCGGCGCACCGAGCCGGCGAGCCTCGGCCTCGATCACCTCCAGCGCCTCGTCCGGCTGGCGGGCGACCACCGCGGGCCGTCCGGCCTTGAGCACGCCCGCCTTCTCGCCGGCGATCTGGGCCAAGGTGTCGCCGAGGTATTCGCGATGATCGTAGTCCACCGGGGCGATCACCGACAGGGCTGGCGCGGGAAACACATTGGTGGCGTCATAGCGGCCGCCCAGTCCCACCTCGATCAGGCAGAGATCGGCGGGAGCGTCGGCGAAGGCTTTCAGCGCCGCAGCGGCGGTGATCTCGAAGAAGGTGATGGGCTGGCCGGCGTTGGCGGCCTCGACCTCGGCCAACAGGTGGGCCAGGGCCGCCTCGTCGATCAGCTCGCCCGCGATGCGGATGCGCTCGGCGAAGCGGACCAGGTGGGGGGAGGTGAAGGCGTGCACCCGCAGCCCGGCCGCCTCGCCCATGGCGCGCAGATAGGCGACGACGGAGCCCTTGCCGTTGGTGCCGGCCACATGCACGACCGGCGGCAGCCGCGCCTGGGGCGCGCCGAGGGACGCCAGCAGCCGCTCCACCCGCTCGAGCGAGAGGTCGATCAACAGCGGATGCAGGGCGCGCAGCCGCTCCAGGGCGGCGTCATGGGGCAGCAAACGGTCGCTCATGGCGCGGTGTGCGGGTCGCCCGCCGCAAGATCAAGGGATCGGGAAGGCTGGCGCGCGGCGGCGGGCGGTGCTTTAGACGCGGCCATGACGCGCGCCGCCTCGCTTTCGCCCGCTTTCCGCCGGATCAGAGCCGCGGCCGCTGGCCTCTGGCTCATGAGTGCGGCGGGCGCAGCCCTGGCCGCGCCGGCGGTGCGGCCCCAGTCGACGCCGCTCGAGGAAGCGCATCTGTTCATCAGCCCGGCGGGGCGCCCCTACCGTTCAGCGCCTGGCCAGCCCTATCCGGTGGTGGTCTGGTTCAAGGCGGCTGACGCCGACCACGACGGCAAGCTCGACAAGGCGGAGTTCCGGGCCGATGCGGAGGCCTTCTACCGCGTGCTGGACCGCAACGGCGACGGCCTGGTGACCGACGACGAGATCGCCTTCTACGAGACGACCCTGGTGCCCGAGCTGGGCGCGTCGGGTCAGGCGGCCGAAAGCGACACCAGCGACAAGACCAAATTCGGCTCGGACCTGCAGGGCGCGGCGCCCTACGCCCTGATCAACGACGCCGAACCCGTGCGCTCCGCCGACGACAGCTTCATCGGACGGCTGACGCTGAAGGCCTTTTTGGCGCGGGCGGACCATAATTTCGATGTCCTGGACGAGGGCCAGCACGGCTATCTGACGCTGGAAGGCCTGCCCCGCACCCAGGTTCAGGACGCCGCCAGGCCGGTCCGCAGCCGCTGAAGGCGAGTTTTCCGCAGGTTTTGGGCGGGTTCTGGCCGACTTATCCGGCGGTTTTGCAGCACCAGCCCGACCCCGTCCGCCTCACCGAAAAGCGGGCGGAGAGGGTCGGGGCTAGGCCGCCAGGACGATGTCGGCGGGCTCGGCCTCTGCGGTCATGGCGGCGATGGCGTCCAGCAGCTCGGCGGCGCGCAGCGGCTTGGACAGGTGCAGATCGGCGCCGGCGGTCAGGCTGGCGCGGACGTGCTCGTCCAGCGCGTTGGCGGTCAGCATGATCACAGGCGTCCGCACCGCGCCCACCGCCGCCTCCATGGCCCGCAGCTGGGTGGTGGCGGTCAGCCCGTCCATCTCGGGCATCTGCATGTCCATCAGCACCACGTCGAAGCGCTGTCGGGCGAAGGCTTCCAGGGCCAGCGCGCCGTTCTCCACCACGGTCAGCTCCACGCCCACAGCCTCCAGGATCAGACGCACGACCCGCTGGTTTGTGGGGTGATCCTCGGCGAGCAGGACCTGCAGGCCCGGCAGCTCGGTCGGCTCGGCAGCCTCGGCCGCTACGTCGGTCAGGCCCGCGGCGACCCGGGGCAGCGGCAGCAGGACGGTGAAGGTCGCCCCCTCGCCCGGCGCGGACCGGGCCTCGATCTCGCCGCCCATCAGCGAGACGAGCGAGCGGCAGATGGCCAGGCCCAGACCCGTGCCGCCGAAGCGGCGGCGGATGGAGACGTCGGCCTGTTCGAAGCGGTGGAACAGCCGGGCCTTGACCGCCTCGTCGAAGCCCATGCCGGTGTCGACGACATCGAAGCGGAGCACCTCGTCCACCCGGTCGATCCGCAGCGCCACGCGGCCTTGGCCGGTGAACTTGACCCCGTTGCTCAGCAGGTTGGACAGCACCTGGGTCAGGCGCACGGAGTCGCCGAGATAGGCCCCGGCGGCCGCATCGGCGACCTCCCAGGATAGCTCCACCCCCTTGGCCTCGGCCGAAGCGCGGTGGAGCTCGGCCACCCGTGAGATGGTGACGCCAAGGTCGAAGGGCTGGCGCTCCAGCCGCATCTCCCCGGCCTCGATCTTGGAGAAGTCCAAGATGTCGGTGAGCACCTGCTCCAACAGCCGCCCGGACGAGACGATGAGCTGGGCCAGCTCGACGTTGCGCGGGGAGACCTGTTCGCGCGCCAGGGTCTCCGACACCGCGATCACCCCGTTCAGGGGCGTGCGCAGCTCGTGGCTCATATTGGCCAGGAAGCGGGACTTCTCGGCGTTGGCCTTCTCCAGCTCGGCGGTGCGCTCGCTCACCCGCTGCTCCAGGGACGTCAGCAGCTCGTCGGCGCGGTCACGCTCGGCCCGCAGCGCCCGGGCCAGCACGCCGATCTCGTCCTGGCGCTGGTCGAGGGCGGCCGCAGCCGGCGCGGAGCGGACCTCGCAGGAGTGCGCCAGGTCCTGGAGCGGCTTGATGATGGCGCCGCGCGCCATGCGCAGGATCACCAGGGTCTGCAGCAGGCTGGCGGCGATGCCCAGCATCAGGATGACCGAGGCGGAGCGCGCCGCCGACCAGGTCACCGCGGCGGCTGGATAGCTCAGCAGGAAATACCAGCCCGGACCGCTCAGCCGGCCGAAGGCGACGATCTGCTTGCCGTCGGGGCTCATGACCACGCCGTAGCGCCCGCCAGCCTGGCGCACGCGCTGGGCCAAGCCGGTCATGCCGAGCGAGCGGGCGTCGGCGGCGACCTGGGTCTCGCTCGCGCCCTGGGCCGACAGGGCGCCGGGATAGGCGAGTAGCGCGCCGTTCGCCTGCATGACCAGGCTGGTGGAGCCCGGCAGATGACTGCGCATGGCGTCGGCGAACAGCGAGCGGGCGCTGAGGGTGGAGGCGAACGCCCCGACCAGCCTGCCGTCCACATAGGCCGGCGTCATGCAGGCCAGCCCCGTCCGCGCGCTCGCCTTGTCCTGCACCAGGCGTTGCAGCGAGGTGCAGCGGATCTCCGCCGTCGGGTCCGCCTTGGGCAGGATGAAGCGCACGGTGTCCTGGTCTGAGATGTCCAGGCTGGGCGGCGCCTGCTCCCGGTAGAACATCAGGTGGTCCGGCCGGTCCGGGCCGAACATCACCAGCTGGGTGCGAGGCGTGTAGAAATAGAAGTTGTCATAGTCGCCGTGCGCCGCCGGACCGAAGGTGCTGACGATGGGCAGGGCGGAGACGAGCGCCCGCTTCTCCGGCTCCGCCAGACTGGAGCCATGGCCGATGAAGGCGCCCACGCCATAGACCAGCCGGCCCCCTGGGGTGACGCGACCGTCGTAATCTTCTGGCCGGCTGCGACGGGTGCCGTCGGCGTGGAGCGGGAAGTCCTGCTCGATCAGCCGGTCGGCGTCGCCGGGCTTCAGCATGGCTTCCCGCCGCACCAGGGCGACCACGGCCGAATGCTGCAGCGTGGTCAGGCCGGTGAAGCGGCGATCGAGGTTGTCGGTGCGCTCCTGGACGTATTGGGCCAGGAAAGAGATCTGGCGGCGCGCGAGTTCGGTCTGGAACACGGCGAAGGCCGACAGCGACGCGGCGATGGTGAAGACCACCGAAGTGACGCCGATGCCGACCAGGAAGTTGCGCGAGAGGGAGGATCTCATAGGCGCCTCGGGAGAGTTCTCCGAAGGCTAAACCAAAGGATGTTTACATGACGTAAGCGGTAACCTCCGTGGCTGAAATGCGGCGGTGCTAGAGGTCGAACGCCTGGAGCAGGCCGCCCGGCGCGACGCCCTCCACCGCCACGGACTTGATCACCGCGTGGACGGGGGCGCCGGGACGGAGCGCCAACGCCTGCACCGCGTCGCCCGTCACCGCCGAGAGCAGGGCCGGTCCGCCCTCCAGCCGCACCCTGACCAGCATCACGCCCTGCCCCCGCGGCGCGCCGATCGCCTCCACCGTCCCTGGCAGGATGTTGCGGGCCGACAGGCCCTGAGGCGCCGTGGTGGCCAGCAGGACGTCGCGGGCGAGCACAGCCGCCCGCACCCCTGCCCCGATCGGACGGGCCAGGGCGGGGACCCACAGCGACGCCTCGCCGACCGCGAGCCGAGTCAGGCCGCGCGCCTGATCCTGGCCGGCGACGACGCCGTCCAGCGCCACGGCGGCGTCCGGACGACCGGCCAGGATGGGCAGGTCCTCGCGGGCCAGCACCTCGGCCAGCGGGCCTTGCGCGAGCACGCGTCCCGCCTCCAGCACCACCAGCCGGTCGGCCAAGCGCACGACCTCCGACAGGGCGTGGGTGACGTAGAGGATGGGCAGGCGCACCCGCGTCTTGAGCCGCTCGAGATAAGGCAGGATCTCGGCCCGGCGCGGCAGGTCGAGGGCGGCCAGGGGCTCGTCCATGAGCAGCAGGGCGGGCTGGCTGAGCAGGGCGCGGCCGATCGCCACCCTCTGGCGCTCCCCGCCCGAAAGAGCGGCCGGCCGGCGCGCGAGCAGCGGCGCGACGCCCAGGATGTCCACCATCTCCTCGAAGCGGACGCCGGCGTCGCGGCCACGGGCGCGACGCTCGCCGTAGCGCAGATTGGCCTCCACGCTCAGGTGGGGGAAGAGCCGGCCGTCCTGGAACACCCAGCCTATGGCGCGCCGCTCCATGGCCACATCCACGCCGCGGTCGCTGTCGTAGAGGACCGCCTCGCCCAGGGTCACGCGTCCGGCGTCGGGCCGGCTGGCGCCGGCGATGGCGGCGAGGATCTGGCTCTTGCCGGCTCCGGACGGACCGAACAGGGCGGTCACGCCGTCGCCGCCCTCGAAGGCCGCGTCGAGCTGGAAGCCCCCCAGGCGCTTGCGCACACGCACCTGGAGCCCGCCCCAGGCCGGTCCGGCGCTCACCGCAGCCCTCCGCTCCAGCGCCTCGCGCGCTCGGCCAGCCGGTTGGAGAGGGCGAGCGCCAGCACGGCGATGGCGAAGGAGACGCAGGCCAGCTTGGCCGCCGTCGCCTCGCCACCCGGCGTCTGCAGGGCGGTGTAGATGGCCAGGGGCAGGGTCTGGGTCACGCCCGGGACATTGGCGGCGAAGGTGATCACCGCCCCGAACTCGCCCAGGCATGCGGCGAAGCCCACCACCGCGGCGCTGACGATCCCCGGCGCGGCGAGCGGCAGGGTGACGCTCGCCAACCGGTCGAACAGGCCCGCGCCCAGCGATCGCGCGGCGGTCTCCAGGGCCGGGTCGGCCGCCTCCAGCGCCTGTCGGATCGGGCGCACCATGAGGGGAAAGGCGCTCACCCCCGCCGCCAGCGACGCCCCCGCCGAACTGAAGGCCAGTCGCACCCGGAACATGGCCAGCATGGGCGCGCCGAGCGGCCCCCTGACCCCGAACAGCAGCAGCAGGACGTAGCCGACCAGCACCGGCGGCAGGACCAGGGGCGCATAGACCAGCACGTCGAGCACGCCTCGTCCGGGGAAGCGCCCCCGCGCCAGCAGCCACGCCACAACCAGGGCCAAGGGCAGGGCCAGGGCGACCGCCCGCACCGCCACGACCAGGCTGACCCAGATGGCGGAGAGCTCGTCCGGGCTGAAACTCACGCGGCGGGACGCCTTAAGGCAGGTGCTTGAGCTCGATCGCGACCACCGAATAGGCCGAGCGCGAGGGCTTGAGGTCCCCGTCCACCACCAGGCGGAACGGCCCCTCCTTGGGCGGCAGCGGCTTGCCGTCGGCCTGGTCGGCCAGGATGACCTTGGCGTCCTTGTGGAAGCCCGGATCGACCTCGGCCAGGCTCAACGCCACCCGGTACCTGTCCGCCGCGGTGACGAAGACGATGTCGTTCACTCCGGAGCCGTGCATGCGCACGCCCAGGGGCGCGCCGACGTCGCGCAGCAGGTCGCTGAGCAGAGGGCCGGCGTAGTCGGTGGTCTGGTCGTTATGCGACAGCGTCACATGGGCGTGGGGCAGCCTGGCCACGTCGGCGGCGCTCAGCGTCTCGTGCTGGCCGGCGAGCCCGACGACGACGACCGTCCCGGGCTGGGCGCCGCTCGGCAAGGTTCCGACCATCGCCGCCGACGCCGGCGACCGGTCCGACGGGCCAGTCCCAAGGATGGCGGGCGGGGTGGCGAGCGCGCCGCCGGTCCAGAGCGGCGCCGCGACCGCCAGGGCTACGAAGCCGGCCTGCCGACGCACGTTACTCCGCCGCGAAGGATTGCGAGGGCGCAGCGTCAGGCACTTCAAGAGGCAGGCCGCTGCGGCCCAGCACCGCACGCAGGTCGCGGATGGCGGGGAAGACCTCGTTGTTCCAGTCGCACCCTTGCGCGTCATAGGCGGCCTGCTCGTACTCCACGATCTCCTGGTCCTCGCGGAAGATGTTCTCGGTGAACCAGGTGACGAAAGGCCACGCCGCCTCGATCAGCCCCGGCACCGGCGGACGCTTGACCGACAGATAGCCGTAGGTGCGGTTGGTGCGCTGCAACCCGTCGAGCGGCGTATAGGCGAGCCAGACATCGAGCACCGGATCGTCGGTCTGCTTGATGTCGCGTCCGACCCAGACCTTCAGCGACTGGTTGGGATAATCGGTACGGATGCGCATGTGGTCGCAGAAATCGGCCTTCTTCTCCCCGCGCTTCCTGACCAGATCGACGATCACCTGCTCGCCGAGCGACGGCTTACCGGCGGTGCGGCTGAAGGTGTATTCAACCTGCGCCCAGCCCTCGCCGGACGCCTTGCCCAGGCAGCGCGCCTTGATCGACCCCATCTGCGCGCGGTGCATGAACTGGTGGTTCATGTCGAACAGGTTCTCGTGCATGAAGGTGT
>CAXTEX010000117.1:0-7374 GCA_964243445.1 uncultured Caulobacteraceae bacterium
CGCGGCCAGTCCAAGCACGTCGCCGCCTACGCCAAGGAGTTCCTGTTCAAGGACAACCAGCTGCGCCAGCCGGTCCGCACCTTGTCCGGGGGCGAGCGCAACCGCCTGCTGCTCGCCCGGGCGCTGGCCAAGCCCGCCAACCTGCTGGTGCTGGACGAGCCGACCAACGATCTGGACATGGATACGCTGGACCTGCTGGAGGGGTTGCTCGCCGACTATGACGGCACCCTGATCCTGGTCAGCCACGACCGCGACTTCATCGACCGGCTGGCGACCTCCACCATCGGCCTGGACGGGCGGGGCGCCGCCGCCGAGAGCCCCGGCGGCTGGACCGACTTCAACCGCCAGCACCCGCAGTTCTTCCGGGGCAGCGCCAGCGCCCTGCCGCCTGCGCCGACGGCCAGGCCTGCGTCGACCGGCGGGGGCGGAGCGGCCAGATCGGCCGAGCCCGCCCGCAGGCTCGCCAAGCTGTCCTACAAGGACCAGCGCCGGCTGGAAGAGCTGGAGCGGCTTGTGGCCGCGCTGCCCGGCGAGATCGCGCGGCTGGAAGCCGTCGTCGCCGATGCGGGCCTGTACGCCCGTGATCCTGCAGCCTTCAACGCGGCCATGGCCGGCATGGACAAGGCCCGCGCCGAGCTCGCGGCAGCGGAAGCCGACTGGCTCGTCCTGGAGGAGAAGCGCGAAGCGATCGCGTGACGACCGTCTGCGCATAAATGTTGCAGTGCACAAGAAAGACGGCTGCGAGCATCATCGCGACCTTGCAACACGCCCCGAGGCTCCCTTAGTGACGCCTCAGCCGCACGCGACAGATGCGGCACGGGAGGAGTTTTCCAACCCCGGAGACTCCCAATGCTTCGCCCACTCGCCGCAATCGGTATCACCCTGGCCTTGGTGGGCTCTGCCCACGCCCAGGAGCAGAACGTGGTCGTCACCCTGCATGGCAAGTCCCATGCTGCAGTGCGATCAGAAATCTACAGGGCGGCGGAGAAGGTCTGCGCCGCAGGCCTGACGTCGTTCGACGGCTCCGACCAAGCCTGCGTCGAGGCGACCTATTCGGACGCCATGAGGCAGCTTCGCGCTTCGCCCAGGGCCGAGCGTGTCGCCTATGCGGTTCCTTCCGCCCGCTGAGCGGACGGGCGGCGCCTCCCCGGAGGCGCCGCTTTCGCCCCTTAGTCCACGTCGTGTCCTCAGCTAGGCTGCAGGCCGAACGATGGGACGGGCGATGATAAGACTGACGCGGCGCGCAGGCCTGCTGGGATCGGTCGGATGGGCGCTCGCCGCCTGCTCCAGACGCCCTTCGCCAGGCGTCGCCCGCGGACAGACGCCGCTGCGCTTCGCCGCTGACTGGCGGGCCGAAGCGGAGCAGGGCGGCTTCTTCCAGGCCCTGGCCACAGGAGAGTACGCCCGGCGCGGGCTGGCGGTGACGATCATCCCGGGCGGTCCGGCGGCCGATGTGGCCGAGCTGATCGCCACGGGCGCGGTGGACCTCGGGATCGGCTCCAACAGCCTGGGCGTGCTGAACCTGGCTGCGGAGCGTGTGCCGGTGAAAGCCGTCATGGCCGCCTTCCAGAAGGACCCTCAGGTGCTGATCGCGCATCCGGACACGGGGGTGCGCGGGTTGGCTGACCTCAAGGGCCGACCCATCCTGCTTGCGGATGCGGCGCTCACCTCCTTCTGGCCCTGGCTGAAGGCCAGATACGGCCTCTCCGACCGGCAGGTGCGCAAGTACAGCTTCAGCCCGGCGCCCTTCCTGGCCGACCCGCGCGCGGTGCAGGAGGGCTATGTCACCTCCGAGCCCTATACGATCGAAAAGGCGACCGGCCGCGCGCCCGAGGTCTTCCTGCTCGCCGACCAGGGCTACCCCGGCTACGCCGCCATGGTGCTGGCTCCCGACCGGCTGATCGCCGCCAAGCCCAAGGCCGTGCAGGCCTTCGTGGAGGCGAGCGCCCTGGGGTGGAAATCCTACCTGCAGGGCGATCCCCGGCCTGCAGACGCCATGATCCTGAGGCTCAACCCCGAGATGACGCCCGACATCTTGGACCACGCCCGCACTCAGATGCGCCGCTACGCCCTGGTCTCCGGCGGCGATGCGGCGAGCGGCGGGATCGGGGCCATGACCGACGCGACCTGGAAGCGCGTCTTCGACGCTGCAGCCGACCTCGGCCTTCATCCCAGGACCCTGGACTATCGCGCGGCCTACACCACCGCCTTCACCGCCGGCCTTCCCTTCGTAGCCCCGGCGCATTGATCTGGCGCGCCCGCCCGGGCCCATGTTAATCGGCCTCAAGAGCTTCCATCCAACGGCATCGCGTATCCGGCATGAGCGACTACGAACTGACATTGGCTGGACGACGCGTCACGGCGAGTGATCTTCATTTCTATACTTACTTCGGCTTCAAGGAAGACGAGCTGGCGTTGCTGGAGAACCTGCGGGTCGACGACCTTGTGGGCCAGCCGGGTTTCATCACGGAGTGCTACGGCGTCCGCACGCGGGTGACGAGCCTGTGGCCGGACATGGCGAGCCATGACGGAGCCGTCCTGGGCCTCCCGGCGCCGGGCAACTGGCACTGGGAGGCGACGGAGTGGCTGGCCATCATGCGCAGCGTCCTCTCCGCGGAGCATCGCTACCGGATCATGGAGCTGGGCGCCGGCTGGGGCCCGGCCGCGGTCTCAGGCCTGGTGCTCGCGCGCCGCCGAGGGGTCAAGGACGTGCAGGCGACCGCCGTGGAGGCTGAGCCGCACCACTATGAGACCGTGCGACAACACTTCCTCGACAACGGCTTCGACCCGGCCGACCATACGGTGATCAATGCGGCGGTCGGCGTGCATCACGGCATCGCCCGCTGGCCGGTGAACGCCGACAATGCGACCAGCTACGGCAACCGCCCGCTGGACGGCAGGGGCGACTACCTCGGCCGTCGAATCGCCCGCACCCGGCGGGTCGACGTCCGCTCGTTCCGCTCGCTGCTGAAGGCTGAGCGACTCTGGGACCTGGTGCACATCGACGTCCAGGGCGCAGAGTTCGACATCTGCCGTTCGGCGCTTACGCGGATGAACCGCCGCGTCGCCCGCGTCTGCATCGGCGTGCACTCGCGAAAGCTGGACGGCGACCTGTTCGACCTGTTCTGGCGGGCCGGCTGGATCCTGGAGGGCGAGAGCCCGACCCGGCTCAACTACTATCCAGGTGCCAAGTCGCAGGAAGCCATGACCAGCGCCGACGGCACCCAGGTCTGGCGCAACCCCAGGCTCCGCGGGGCGCTGGTCGCCGCCTAGAAGGTGAACCGCGACGCGGGCCGGAAGCCCGGCAGGGCGTGGGGGCTGGAGTCGAACACCTCCCGCCGGGCCAGCAGGCCGTCTTCGCCGCAGATGTAGAGCCGCGCCTTGCCGACCGGGCCGTCGCGCTCGACCACGCAGAGCCGGCCGCCGACGCCGACCGCCTCACGCCAGGCCTGCGGCGCCGAGGGGACGGCCGCCTCGCACACGATCACATCGTAGGGGCCGCCGAGATCTGCGGCGAGGTCGCCGACCACCGTCTCCACGCCCGACCCGTCCAGCGCCCGGGACACGGCGTCGGCCGCCGCCTGGTCGGGCAGGCGCAGGGTGACGCGCACCTCCATCCTGGCCAGGAGCGCCGCTGCATAGGGCGCCGCGATCGCCAGCGCCCTCTCGCCCGGCTCGGGGTAGACGGCCTGCAGCATCTTGGCGACGTCACGGGGCTCCATCAGATAAAAGCCCGGCGCATATTCGACCGCGGCTTCGGCATAGGCGAGGTAGGCCTTGCCCGGCGGGCAGAACCGCTCGCGCGCCACCACGCGCATGGCGTCCTGGATCGGCAGGTCCGTCACGTCGTTGGTGCGGACCTGGTTCTCCACCATGTTCACGCGTGCGGCCGTGAGGTCCAGCGCCATGCCCTGATCGCCCTTACCGATAACCGCCGACATATAGGTCGGCGCGCCTGCGCAAGGCAATGCGGACCCTGCCCGCCTCAGGACCGGTAGTCGCCGTTGATCGAGATGTAGCCATGGGTCAGATCGCAGGTCCACATGACCGCGGACGCGTCTCCGACCCCCAGGTCGACGGCGATCGCCAGCTCGGCTTGGCGCATGTAGGCGCTCATCGCCGCCTCGTCGTAGGCCGCCGCCACCGCGCCCCGCTCGGCGGCCACGAGGCCGCCGAAGCGCACCGACAGGCGATCGCGGGCGATCGGCTCGCCGGCGCGTCCGGCCGCAGCCACGATGCGCCCCCAGTTGGCGTCCTCCCCGGCCAGGGCCGTCTTCACCAGCGGGCTCTCGCAGATCGTGCGCGCGACCCTGCGGGCGGAGGCGGGCGAGACGGCGCCGCTCACCCTCACCTCGACGAACTTGCGCGCGCCCTCGCCGTCGCGGATCAGCTGCTGGGCCAGGTCGAGCAGCACGGCGTCCAGGGCGGCGCGGAAGCCCTGCAGCCGTGGGTCGGCCGGGTCGACGACCTGGGCCGCGCCGGAGCGCCCGGTGGCGAACAGCAGCAGGGTGTCGTTGGTGGAGGTGTCGCCGTCCACCGTCACCGCATTGAAGCTGTGCTGCACCCCCGCCGTCAGGAGGGCCTGCATCACGCCGGGCGTCAGGTTGGCGTCGGTGGCTACGAAGCCGAGCAGGGTGGCCATGTCAGGGGCGATCATGCCCGAGCCCTTGGCGATGCCGGCGATACGCACGGCCACGCCGTCGATCTCGGTCTGCGCCACCGCGCCCTTGGGGAAGGTGTCGGTGGTCATGATGGCGCGCGCCGCATCGCCCCACTTGCCGGGGTCGAGGCTGAGGGTCAGCTGTTCCAGCCGGTTCAGCACCTTGCCATAGGGCAGGGCCACGCCGATCACGCCGGTGGAGGCGGTGAGCACCGCCTCTGTCCGGCAGCCGATCTCGGCGCTCAGCGCATCGACGATGCGGGTCACCGCCTCTTCGCCCATAGCGCCGCTGAAGGCGTTGGCGCAGCCGGCGTTGACGAGCAGCGCCCGCCCCTCCCCGCCCGTGGCGGCCAGGGCCGCGCGGCAGGCGTCCACGGGCGCAGCGGTCACCGCATTGCGGGTGAAGACGCCGGCGCAGGCCGTCCCCTCGGCGAAACGGAACAGCGCCAGATCGTCGCGCGCGTGCTTGTAGAGGCCGGCGCTGGCGGTGGCGATCTCGACGCCGTTGATCTCGCCCATCGGCGGGAAGGAGACCGCCAGCGGCGAGACGGCGAGGGCAGGCTTGCCCGGTGCGGCGGGAGTTTCAGTCATGGGAGGGCTCCGGGCGCGGCCCGGGCTACAGGTCGGCCCGGCGCGCCCTCACCAGTAGCGGCTCTCGCCCGGCCAGGCGACATAGCCGCGCTCGAAGGTGGTGGGTCGGCGCTGGTAGATGACGATGGGCGCCGGCGGAGGCGGGACGTCGAGCGCGGTCAGGGTCTGGTAGCTGAGATAGCCGCGGTGTTCGATGTGGCGCTCGTGCTGGAAGGCGACGACCGCGCCGGCGGTCTGTTCATCGTAACGGCCGTCGATCTCGCCCCGATAGAGGCCGCGGCCGTAGAGCCCGCGCTGCACACGCGCGATCCGCTCCGGCGTCTGGTCGTCGGCACAGAGCACCCGCACCCAGCCGAACCGCGCCGGCGACACCTGCACCGGCTGGTTGGGGAAGGGCTGCACGGTCAGACACCACACCGGCCCCGGCGCGCCGGGCGGCGCGGGCGCCTGGGTCCAGACGTATTCAGGCCCGCTCGGCGGCGGGGCGTAGCTGGCGGGATAGCGGACCTGGGCGTAGCACTCCCGCGCCTCACGACGATGGCCGCGCCGGTGCGCCGGCGGTCCCTGATCGTCGGACGCGGCGTAGGCCTGGGGCGCGCCCGCGAGCGCCTGCGCCCGGGCCGGCGCGGCGAGGGGCGCCAAGCCTGCAAGGACCAGCGCGAAGGCGGACAGTTTCGAAGACGGCATGAGGATCGCCCGAGACGTTAGGCTTCAGTCATACACGCGATCTTAACCGCCCCGCCCGCGCCTTCAACCCGCAAGCGAACCCCTGGCCCATCTCGGCGGGACGGCTCCCGCCTGACCCTTGGCCTGCAGCCCGCCAGCCGCTAAGCCACGCGCGTCAAGGAGAACGCGGATGGCGGCGCAGGCGCGGATCGGAGCTCAGGCGGCGCTGGCGGAGCTGGACGGCTGGCGGGCGGCGGACGGCCGTGACGCCATCGTCAAGAGCTTCCGCTTCAAGGATTTCAACGCCGCCTTCGGCTTCATGGCCAAGGCGGCCCTGCTGGCGGAGCGCCTCGACCACCATCCGGAATGGTCCAACGTCTACAATC
Source organism: uncultured Caulobacteraceae bacterium (assembly GCA_964243445.1). Taxonomy (GTDB): domain Bacteria; phylum Pseudomonadota; class Alphaproteobacteria; order Caulobacterales; family Caulobacteraceae; genus CAHJWH01. The sequence goes on from CAXTEX010000117.1 coordinate 6,304, forward strand.
GGGTGGACGTGACGCTCACCACCCACGACGCCGACGGGGTGACCGGGCTCGATCTGCAGATGGCCCGCTTCATGGACGCGGCGGCGACCGGCTGATCAGTTCACCAGCACTGTGCCGAGCAGGACCTTGGCGCCCGGCCTGTGCAGCACCTGGTCGGTGGCCCGCTGCAGGCGCAGGCCGATCTGGTCGATGTCGGGCAGGGCGCCGGGGACGAGCGCCGCGGCGTAGACGCTGAGCGTGCGCACATAGGCGTCGCGCAGCAGGGGACCGGAAGCGGCGGCGCGCCCCCTCAGCACGGGATCCTGCACGTCGAGCCCGCCCTGGACGGTCAGCACGCCCGGGCGGCCGTTGGCGTGGCGCACGCTGGCGGTGAGGGCGTCGAAGGCGGTGTAGGTGGCGGTATTCTGCTTGGTGGAGGGGTTGGCGAGCGCCGATCCGGCGCAGGCCAGGAGCAGCGCGACGGCCGCCGTCAGCCCGGGCGACGGGGAACGCATCAGGGCTGGCGCGCTGCATCCGCCTGAGCCCAGGCCCAGGCTGATGCGACGATCTCGCCGATGGAGGACTGGCGGGGCGTCCAGCCCAGCACCGCCTTCGCCCGCGCATTGGAGGCGACCAGCACCGCCGGATCGCCGGTCCGGCGCGGCCCGATGGTGCGCGGCAGAGGGCGGCCGGACACCGCCTCGATGGCGTCGGCGATCTCCTTGACCGTGGTGCCTTCGCCGGTGCCGAGGTTGAAGGCCTCCGCCGCGCCGCCCTGCATCAGATAGTCCGCCGCAGCCGCGTGCGCGCGCCCGAGGTCGCTGACGTGGATGTAGTCGCGCACGCAGGTGCCGTCGCGGGTGTCGAAGTCGTCGCCGAAGATGGTGAAACGGTAGTCGTCGCGCAGCGCGCCTCTCGCGGCGAGCGGGATGACATGGGTCTCCGGCTCGTGCCGCTCGCCGATGTCGCCGTCGGGGCTCGCCCCCGCCGCGTTGAAGTAGCGCAGCGCCGCATAGCGCAACCCGTAGGCCGTCGCATAGTCGGCCATCATCCGCTCCACCATCAGCTTGGAGCGGCCATAGGGATTGATCG
>CAXTEX010000118.1:0-7313 GCA_964243445.1 uncultured Caulobacteraceae bacterium
CAGGTCCAGCGCCTGACCCGCACGCCCGGCGACGAGACCGACGCCCGCTTCAGCCCCCGCGGCCGCTACGTCTCCTACGTCCGCGACAAGACCCTCTACGCCATGGACCTGGCCAGCCGGCGCGAGCAGGCGCTCACCCCGTCCGCCCACGATGCGGTCTCCTATGGCGTGGCCGAGTTCGTCGCCCAGGAGGAGATGGAGCGGTTCACCGGCTATTGGTGGGCGCCCGACGAGACCCGCATCGCCTGGACCAAGGTCGACGAGAGCGGGGTGGACCTGATCCCGCGCCTGGAGATCAGCGCCGAGGGCTCGACGCTGGACCAGGAGCGCTATCCCCGCGCCGGGCGACCGAACGCCAAGGTGGAGCTCTACGTCTCAGGACCCCTCGGTCAGGCGCCGGTGAAGGTGGACCTCGGTCCCGACGCCGACGTCTATCTGGCCCGGGTGGACTGGTCCGCCGACGGGCGCACCCTCTACGTCCAGCGCGAGACCCGCGACCAGACCCGGCTGGACCTGCTGTCGGTCGACCCGGCCTCCGGCGCCAGCCGGGTGATCGAGACCGAGACCGGCCAGCCCTGGATCGACCTGAACGACAACTTCAAGCCGCTGCACGACGGCGACTTCCTGTGGACGTCGCAGCGCTCGGGCTTCAGCCACATCTACCTGTTCACCCGCGACGGCCGGATGGTGAGCCAGGTGACCCGCGGCGCCTGGCCGGCCGCTGTGCGCACCGCCGCCGCCGGGGCCTCGGGCCCGGGGCTGGAGGGCGTGGACGAGGGCAGGGGGCTCGTCTATTTCGTCGCCTCCAAGGACAGCCCGCTGGAGCATCAGCTCTACGTCGCCTCCTATCGCACGCCCGGCGAGCCGACCGCCCTGACTCACGGCCACGGCTGGTGGGAGGCGACCCTGGCCAAGGACGCGTCGGGGTTCGTGGCCACCTATTCCGATCCGGCGACCCCGCCGCAGACGGGGCTGTACGCCATCGACGGGACGCGGCGGCGCTGGATCGAGGAGAACCGGCTCGGCCCCGGCCATCCCTACGCGCCCTATCTGGACCAGCATGTGACGCCGCAGTTCGGCACGCTGACCGCCGCCGACGGGCGCACGCCGCTCTACTATGCGCTGCTCAAGCCGCACGATTTCGACCCGTCCAAACGCTACCCGGCGATCGTGGAGGTCTACGGCGGCCCCGATGCGCTGGACGTGCGCGCCAGCTGGCGCAGCCCGACCGAACAGCTCTACCTGCAGCGGGGCTTCGTGCTGTTCCAGGTGGCCAACCGGGGCGGGGCCAATCGGGGCACGGCCTTCGCCGCGGCGCTGGCCGGCCATCTCGGGGGTGTGGAGGTGCAGGACCAGCTGCAGGGCGTGAGGTTCCTCCGCGCCCTGCCCTATGTCGATCCGGCGCGCATCGGCGTCACCGGCTGGTCCTACGGCGGCTACATGACCCTGCGGCTGCTGACCGAGCCCGGCGCCGGGTTCCGGGCCGGGGCGGCGGGGGCGCCGCCGACCGACTGGCGTCTGTACGACACCCACTACACCGAGCGGTTCATGGGCCTGCCGCAGCTGCGCCCCGCCGCCTATGACGAGAGCGCCGACCTGCCGCGGCTGGAGCACCTGTCCGGGCGGTTGCTGCTGATGCAGGGCATGGCCGACGACAATGTGCTGTTCGCCAACTCCATCGCGGTGATGAACCGGCTGCAGGAGCTGTCCACCCCCTTCGACCTGATGCTCTACCCCGGCCAGCGGCACGGCATCCGCACGCCGGGACGCGAGACCCAGCTCTGGCGCACCTATCTGGCCTTCTTCCAGCGCGAACTCGGCGGGCCCGAACCGGCGCGGTGAGGGCCGGCGAGCTCCTTCCCGGTTGTGCAGGGACGCAGAGCCGAGCCTTTCGACGATCCGGCAGGGGAGGGCGACAGGCCCTCAGCTTGCCGCGCCCGACGCCATCTGTTAGCCCAGCGCCAGCCTTGTGGGGCCTGGTGGCGGAGAGGCTACGCAACGGACTGCAAATCCGTGTACTCGGGTTCGAATCCCGACCAGGCCTCCATCCAGCCCTGCGCGATCCGCCACGTTCGATGATGGCTTGAACGCCGGTCGCCGACGTGGGCGCGCGTGGGCTTGGCTGGGCCCAGACATATATGATGCGTCTTCGCCGACCTCGGCGCAGGCGGCGGATTGGCGCGGAGCGGACGGCGGTGGCGATGCTCGACCCGAGATCGAACGGCGAAGAGGCCCGTCATCCTCTATATCTGGGCCCGCGGACACGCCTGAGCCTTGTGTCCGGCGGGAGGCGTCGGATGCGAAGATACGTCTTCATCAAGGCGGCCCAAGTGGCGGGCCTGCTCGTCATGATCTTTCTGCTGCTGCGCATCGTGGGACCCTGGCTGATCGATCTGCACAGCACGCCGGCGCTGGTCCTGGCCGTCGTCCTGCTCGCCGCGGGCGTCTTCGTCATCGCCTGGTTCGGCTGGGACGTGGTCAGCTCCATCCGCAAGAGAGGCAGATACGATGCGTAAGGCCGTTCCGGTCGTCGCCGCAGCCGCCCTGGCGCTCACCGCCTGCACCCAGGTGACGCCCGGCCATGTCGGCGTGCGGGTGGACAACCTGGGCTCCAACGCCGGGGTGGAGAACACCCCGCTCGGCGTCGGCTACTACTGGACCGGCTTCGCCCAGGCCATCTACGCCTACCCGATCTACACCCAGACCTACAACTGGACCGCGTCCAGGAACGAGGGCAATGCGGTGGACGAGGCCTTCCACTTCCAGTCCAAGGAGGGCCTGTCGATGTCGGCGGACATCGCCACCAGCGTGCATGTCGACCCTTCCAAGGCGCCCATCCTGTTCCAGAAGTACCGCATGGACATGGCGGGCATCATCGCCGGTCCGGTGCGCAACGCCGTGCGCGACGCCATCGTGCGCCGCGCCGCCAACTATGGCGTGGAGGAGATCTACGGACCCAAGAAGGCCGAGCTGGCGGGCTTGGCCGAGACCGACGTGCGCAACTTCTTCGCACCCTTCGGCCTGGTGGTGGAGCGGCTTTACTGGACCTCCAACGTCAACTTGCCCGACGAGGTCCGCACCCAGATCGAGGGCAAGATCGCCGCCGAGCAGAACGCCTTGAAAGAACAGGCCAATGTCGCGGTGATCCAGGCCAAGGCCCAGCAGCAGATCGCCCAGGCCCAGGGCGACGCCCAGGCCACCAACCTGCAGGGCGCGGCGCTCCGCGCCAACCCCGAGGTGCTGAAGCTCCGCGCCATCGAGAAGTGGGACGGCCACCTGCCCCAGGTCACCTCCGGCGCGACGCCGTTCGTCAGCCTGAACGGCGAGGCCAAGCCCTGACTTGAGCTCTCAGCCGGCGTAGGCCTGTCCCAACAGGGCCTGCAGCCCGCGCGCGTCCAGCCGCTCGGGGTTCTTGTCGGAGACGTAGGAGAAGCCCTCCGGCATCTCCCGCGCGCCCTGCGCGATATAGGCCTTGCGGCGGACAAGGTCGTGGCTCGGCAGGATGACGTAGCGGTCGGCGAGCTCCACGGTAGAGCGGGCGTCGTCTTCGGGCACCATGATCTCGTGCAGCTTCTCGCCCGGGCGGATGCCGACCAGCTTGTGCGGCACGCCCGGCGCGATCGCCGCGGCGAGCTCGGTGGTGCGCAGGGACGGGATTTTGGGCACGAAGATCTCACCCCCGGTCATGGCCTCCAGGCTCGAGAGGACGAAGTTCACGCCCTGGTCTAGGGTGATCCAGAAGCGGGTCATGCGCGCATCGGTGATCGGCAGCTCGACCGCGCCTTCCGCCACCAGCTTCTGGAAGAAGGGGGCGACCGAACCCCGCGAGCCCACCACATTGCCGTAGCGCACCACGCAGAAGCGGGTGTCCGCATCGCCGGCCATGGCGCCCGCCGCCACGAAGATCTTGTCCGACGCCAGCTTGGACGCGCCGTACAGGTTGATCGGATTGGCCGCCTTGTCGGTGGAGAGCGCCACCACCCGCTTCACGCCCGCGGCGATGGCGGCGTTGACCACGTTCTCCGCCCCCATGACGTTGGTCTTGATGCACTCGAAGGGATTGTATTCGGCGATGGTCACATGCTTCAGGGCGGCTGCATGGATGACGAAATCGACGCCGCGCATGGCCGTCTGCAGCCGCTCCGCATCGCGCACGTCGCCGATGAAGTAGCGCAGGAACGGCCACCGCTCGGGCGGGAAGGCCTGCGCCATCTCATACTGTTTCAGCTCGTCGCGGCTGAAGACGATCAGCTTCTTCGGCGTGAACTGCTCGCAGACCGCCTTGACGAAGGCCCGCCCGAACGAGCCCGTGCCGCCGGTGACCAGCACCGTCTTGCCGTCCAGGTCGGGCCGCGGATGCAGGAAGTCGCGCATCGGCGCTGCGGGCGGGAGGGCGAAGTCGGCGGCGACGGCGGCGGAGGGCATGGCGGACTCGCGAGAGACGCCTGACCCTGGGCCAGCCGGGTTAACGGTTCGTGGTTAACGGCTTTGCAAAGGATGCGGCCCAAGCCTGCCCGCCATGGCCGCTCCCGCCCTCGCGCCGTCCTCGCCACCCTTCCTCGGCTATGGCCGCCAGCTGATCGAGGAGGACGACATCGCCGAGGTGGTGGCGGCGCTCAGGAGCGAGCACTTGGCGCACGGGCCTCGCGTGGCGCGCTTCGAACAGGCGCTGGCGCAGGCCTGCGGCGCGGAGGAGGCGGTGGCCTGCTCGTCCGGCACGACCGCCCTGCAACTGGCGCTGCAGGCGCTGGACGTGGGGCCGGGCGACGTCTGCGTCGTCCCCGCGGTCACCTTCCTGTCCACAGCGACGGCGCCCCGCTGGCTGGGCGCGGAGGTCCGCTTCGCCGACGTCGACGCCGAGACGGGACTCATGACGCCCCAGACCCTGGCCGAGGCGCTCGCCGACGGCGGGTCGGTCAAGGCGGTGCTGCCCGTGCACCTGGGCGGGCGGCTGTGCGACACCGCCGCCCTGTCAGACCTCGCGCGCTCGGCGGGAGCGGCGGTGGTGGAGGACGCCTGCCACGCCATCGGCGGCCGCGACGCGCACGGTCTGCCGGTGGGCGCCTGCCCGGCGTCCGAAGCCGCCTGCTTCTCCTTCCACCCGGTCAAGACGCTGGCGGCGGGGGAGGGCGGGGCGGTCACCCTGAACGACCCGCAGCGCGCCGCGCGGATGCGGCGGCTGCGCAACCACGGCGTCACCCGCGAGGCTGAAGCGATGAGCCAGCCGGGCTCCTTCGGCGCCGACGGTCGCCCGGAGCCCTGGGCCTATGAGCAGCTGGAGCTGGGCCTGAACGCGCGGATGGACGAGATGTCGGCGGCGCTGGGGCTGAGCCAGCTCGCCAAGCTCGCACGCTTCGTCGCCGCCCGCGCCGCCCTCGCGAAGGCCTACGACCAGGCGCTGGCGCCGCTCGCGCCGCGCGTGCGGCCGACCCCGCGACCGGCCGAGGCGCAGGCCGGCCTGCACCTTTACACCGTGCTGTTGGAGGGCGCGAGCCTGGCTGCGCGGCGGGGCGAGATCATGCGCGCCATGGCTGACGACGGCGTCGGGACGCAGGTCCACTACATCCCCCTGCACCGCCAGCCGTACTTCCGCGCGCGCTACGGCGAGCTGACCCGGCCGGGGGCGCAGGCCTACGCCGGCCGGGTGCTGGCCCTGCCCCTGCATCCGGGCCTGGCGCCCGGCGATGTGGAGCGGGTGGTCGCCGCCCTGGCCCGGGCCGTCGAGGGCTGAGCGCGCCAGGTCTGCGACCAACCGTCCGATCGCCCGATTTGTCTCGCGCGTCCTCGTCTCCTACAGAGGCGCACGACAGCGATCCCGCGGAGCCTCCATGTCCATCGTCCAAGCCCCCATGCCGCTCGGCGAGATCACGGGCAAGGTGCTGTTCTACAGCCGGCCCGAGCCGCTGACGCCCGAGTCGCACGGCAGGCTGGCCATCACGCCCAGGCTCGATCCCTTCGCCTACGCCGCCCAGGCCCACATCGTGCCGATCCAGATCAGCGAGTTCGGCCTGGCCTGCATGAGCTACCCGATCATCTTCGCCGGGGATCAGAAGACGCCCATGGCGATCCTGGGCCTGCGCCAGGGCGAGAGCCTGTTCATCAGCCGCGAGGGCCGCTATGCGGAGAACGCCTACATCCCGGGCTTCATCCGCCGCTATCCCTTCGTGCTGGCCGGCGACGGGGCCCAGGACCAGCTGGTGGTCTGCATCGATCGCGATGCGCCCATGCTGAGCGAGACGGGCGAGCTGCCCCTGTTCAAGGACGGCAAGCTGACGCCCTTCGCCGAACAGGCGGTGCAGTTCTGCAGCGATTTCGAGAACGACCGCCGCCTCACCGACCAGTTCGTCGCGCGCATCGTCGAGCTGGACCTGTTCGAGCCCAAGGCCGCCACCTTCCGCCCGCGCAACCCCGACGGCAGCCTGGCCGACCCCATCCAGCTGGCCGACTATTTCGCCATCTCCGAGGAGAAGGTGAACGCCCTGCCGGACGCCGACCTGCGGGAGCTCCAGACCACCGGCGCCCTGCGCCAGGTCCATGCCCACGTGCTCTCCCTGCTGAACTGGGACCGCCTGGTCGTGCGCGCCAGCGCCCAGCAGATGGAGCCGGGCGCGCCTGAGATGCGGTTCCGTCAGTAGGAAGTCGCGCGCGCTCGGCTCGAGAAGGCGCTAGGGACGGCTAAACCCGTAGGCCCGCTCCACCCGCGCGATGCGGAGCTGGTAGGCGGCGTACCAGCGCTCGCGTCCGAGCCGGCGGGCCGCCGCGTGGTCGAGGTGGTCCCGCCAGGCCGCGATCGCCTCCAGGTCGCGCCAGTAGGAGACGGTGATCCCCAGCGTCTCGCGCGCCGTCTCGATGCCGAGATAGCCGGGCTGCGCCTGCGCCAGCCGCTCCATCAGTTCGGCTATGGCCGCATAGCCGGCGTCGTCGTCGCTCCGCAGGGTCGTGAAGATCACCGCATAGTAGGGCGGATCGGGCGTGGTCGCAGGGCGGCCCGCGCCGCTCATCGCAGCGCCGCCCGCGCGGCGTTGAGCTGGGCGGCCAGGCCCGCGGTGCCGCCCTGGTCGGGATGGGCGAAGCGGATCAGGCGGCGGTAGGCGGCGTCGATCTGGGTGCGCGAGGCCCCCTCCGGCACGCCGAGGATGGAGCGGGCCTCCTGCGGGCTCATCGTATCGCTGGCCGGACGTAGGGGCGGCGGACGTGCGGGCGGCGGGCGCGGGGCCCGGCGGCGGGCGGCCAGCGCCAGCGCCGCGCCGAGGAGCGCCAGCGGGCCGGCCATCCACCAGGGGAAGAAGGGCAGATAGTTTTGCATCAAGGCG